>DASQIW010000026.1:0-2202 GCA_035631375.1 Streptosporangiaceae bacterium | reverse complement strand
TGGCGAAGCAGGACACGATGATCCGCTGGTCAGCCGCGTCGAACACGTCTGACAGCACCGGACCGATCTCCCGCTCTGCGGTGACCACGCCCGGAACCTCGGCGTTGGTCGAGTCGGCGAGCAGCAGGTCCACGCCTTCGGACCCGAGTCGCGCGAACCCGCCCAGGTCGGTGAGCCGCCCGTCCAGCGGTAGCTGGTCCATCTTGAAGTCGCCGGTATGCAGCACGAGCCCGGCCCGTGTCCTGATCGCGACGGCGAGTGCGTCAGGGATCGAGTGATTCACGGCGAGGAACTCAAGGTCGAACGGTCCGCGACTGATCCGGTCACCGGCTGCAACTTCGACGTCCTCCGGCGTAATCCGGTGCTCAGTCAGCTTGCTGCGGACCAGCCCAAGGGTGAGCCGCGAGCCAATCAGCGGAATCTCGCGCCTTTGCCGCAGCAGGAACGGCACGCCGCCGATATGGTCCTCGTGCGCGTGCGTCAGGACCACAGCCTCGACGTCGTCCAGGCGGTCTTCGAGCGCGGAGAAGTCCGGCAGGATCAGGTCGACGCCGGGCTGGTCCTGCTCGGGAAACAGGACGCCACAATCAACAACGAGCAGCCGCCCGGCATGCTCGAACACGGTCATGTTCCGGCCGATCTCGCCCAGGCCGCCGAGCGCGACCAAGCGCAGGCCGTCCTGAGCTAGTGGCTCTGGAACTCCGAGCTCTGGGTGTGGATGACTCACTGGCGCGTCACTTCAGCTTCACGCCGCCAGCTGTCAGGTCCTGCAGGAGGCGTTCGACCTCCGCCGGCGTGGCGTCGGGCAGCGGTGGCCGCACCGACCCGCCCGGCAGGCCAAGCAGGCTCAGCGCCGCCTTTGTCATGATCACGCCCTGACTGCGGAACAGGCCTGTGTACACCGGCAGCAGCTCACGATGGATGCGCAGTGCCTGCGCCATCTGCCCGGCCGAGAAGGCATCGATCATGTCGTGCAACCGGTCGCCGACAATGTGGCCGACCACGCTGACGAACCCTGCTGCCCCGAGCGCGAGCCACGGCAGATTGACCATGTCGTCGCCGCTGTAATACGCCAGCGACGTGCGCGCCATAACCCACGACGCCCCGCCGAAGTCGCCCTTGGCGTCCTTGACCGCGATGATGCGAGGGTGCTCTGCGAGCGCGACAAGCGTCTCGGTAGCTATGGGCGTGCCGGTCCGGCCGGGAATGTCGTACAGCATGACCGGAAGGTCAGTGGCGTCGGCGACAGTCGTGAAATGCGTCAGCAAGCCGCTCTGCGGCGGCTTGTTGTAGTAGGGCGTCACGACCAGCAGCCCGTGCACCCCGGCCTCGGCTGCGGCCTTGGCCAGCTCGCAGCTGTGCGCGGTGTCATTGGTACCGACGCCGGCGATCACCTGAGCCCGGCCAGCCACCGCCTCCAGGACGGCCGCGAGCAGTCTGGCCTTCTCCTCATTCGAGGTCGTAGGCGACTCGCCAGTTGTCCCGCTGACAACCAGCCCGTCGTTGCGCATGTCGGTGACCAGGTGTTCTGCAAGCTTGGCGGCACCGTCGAAATCCACAGCCCCGTCGGGCTTCATGGGCGTGACCATCGCCGTAAGCATCCGTCCGAACGGAGCGGAGGTCGGGTGGCCAGCAGGATTCGCTGTCTCGGTCATATACCGAACGCTACCGGGCCGGGACACTCTGACGCACTGCCGGCGCGGTCCCGCGTCCTACGAGCCGCGGCTCGAGAGGCCTTGTCCGACTCTTGGCCAGGGATCGGGCCCCAGATGGCGAGACCCGGCCGACTGGCAGGGCGGGAAGGGCGAGTCGGCCGGGACGCTACCAGAGCCGGCGACGTGAGCTCGGGGGTACTCACGCCGCCGGCCTCTGTTCTTAGTATCGGCTTCCAATGCACGCCGCGTTACAGAATGAATGCAATTAGTTAAGGAACGTGGTTCGGTTCATCCTCGGTCGCCCGCACAGCGCGGCGTGTCGGTCCCCAGCGAGAGCGGCTCCTCCCGACAGAATGGTCATCAGGCCCCTCCAGGTATGGGATGGAGGGGCCCATAAGTATTTGCGGCCCGTCAGTAGTGACTCGGGCCGCGTCCATTTCCAGGACCTTGTTGCACGCAGTAGCGTCGCGGCTGCGATAGGCTTCCGCCGTCCCGGGGAAAAGGTTGTACCCCGGGAGGGCGGTGTGCCCAGCGAAGCCGGTGAGAT
>DASQIW010000025.1:0-14245 GCA_035631375.1 Streptosporangiaceae bacterium | reverse complement strand
GTCCCCTGGTCCGAGGGCGAGGTGGAACCTGAATCGGCAAGCTGGAACCGAGAGCCGCTGCTGAGGGTACACAGCACATACCACTCGCCATCCTTGTTAACGATCTGCCATGTGCCGTGCCCGCCGGGAGGATGCGGCTGGCCGTCGCCAGCCGGGTCGTTCGCATCCGCTGGCAGCAGGGCCGCCGTGAAGTTGCCGTCCTGCCGCACCTGAACCGTCGCGCCTTGGTAGTCGGTCCAGGTCCCAGCAAGCTGCGATGGGGTCGGCCTGCCCTGGTTTCCCGACGAGATCACCCAGATCACAAGCCCCGCGTTGGCGAGGACGACAAGCGCCAGAGCCGCCGTGAGCGCAGTTAGCCTCGCGCCGCGCTGGTAGGCGCCTCCACGCCGGCCGGTCCTGACGATGGCGACGATGATGACGCCAATGGCTCCGAGGTCGAGCAGCAGAAAAAGCAGCAGGAGAAAGAGCCCTAACAGCCAGCCCACGACCTCACCGTAGGCGCTACGAGCGCATCAGACGGATGCCGGGGTGCCCACCCGCCCGCGGAGGAGACTCACCGTGCATCGCCCGCGGCTACCTCGTAGATGATCTCCAGTCCGTCGTCCTCGTCCCATTGCTCACCGACCTTGGCGAAGCCGTAGTGCGATGCCAGATCGTAGGACGCAGTGTTGTCAGGGCTAATCGTCACTCGCACCGTGTGCACTCGCGGTTCGCGAGCGGCTCGCCTGAGCAGAAACTCGAGAGCAGCCCGGGCATAGCCGCGCCGTCTGTACGCAGGATCGACGGCGTAGCCGATCTCCACCATCCCCGATGCATCGGGAGGCCCGTGGTAGCCGGCCCGGCCGACGGCCACCTGCTGCTGTTCGTCCCAGATGACCCCGGTCACCCATGCCGCGCACTCAGGGTCGTTGTCGACCTGCTCAGTGCGCAGCTTCCACGTCCGTGTCCACTCTGGTCCGCTGAAGTACGCCGAGAGCGGTACCGGGCTCACCGCGTTCGCTGCTGCCAGGTCACCCCGGGCTAGCGCACGCAGCGCGGTCGCCGGCAACTGCACGATGCGCACGTGACCTGGTTGAGGTGCCTCGGCCGTGCCGCCCGGCCTCGCTATCGACACACGTTCACACTACGGTTCCCCTCAGTCGCGCGAAGAGGACAGACCCCAGGGCGGCCCGCTCTTTCGCACCAGCGAGAGAGGCCCTCAACAGGCGGGGTGCCTTCGACTCCCGGCAGCCCCAGCCTTTACCGTGGAATGGTGCGCGGCACACGAGAACTGGTTCCCCGGCCAGCTCTGGCTCAGGCTGTGCCGTGGTGGGGCGTCCTCTCCTCGATACTCGCCCCCATCATCCTCATCAGCGGCTGGACCGTAGCCGCCGACCTGCAGCCCCACCCGTTTGACGCGGTCCAGCGGTCGATCAGTGCACTCGGCGCTGAGGGCATGCCCTATCGATGGGTCATCACCATTGCTTTGCTCGGGGTTGGCGCCTGCCATGCCGCCACCGGACTGGCCCTGCGCGCGGCCGCCGAGCCAGGGCGGATCCTGCTGATGATCGGCGGGATCGCCAGCATGCTCATCGGGCTGAATCCTCAGGGCGCGCACACCGGATCGCTCCCCCATGAGGCGTTTTCGCTGCTTGGTGTCGTTGTCATGACAATCTGGCCCATCGCCGCTATACAGCGGTATCCGGCCGCCCCCTTCGGGCTGCGCCCGGTCGCGGCAGCCGCGACGACTGGCGTCACGCTGGTCGTCCTGCTGTGGTTCACGATCGAGCTGTTCAACGGCCCGCAGCTCGGGCTCGCCGAGCGGACGGTGACCGCGGACCAGTCCATCTGGCCGCTGCTCGTCGTCCTCTCCGTGCTGGTGGCGAACCAGCGGTCGGCGGTGCCCGCCGAGCAGGAAGCGGCTGTTCGATCACGCTGATGCCGTCGCGCTTCCGCGACGGAGCCCGGCTGCCGTGCGATCAGCTCGTGATGAGGTCGCCAAGCAGGCCCGCGACCTGATCCGGCTCGAATTCCAGCGTCGCGTCGCCGACTGAGAGCTCCAGCCGCTGCACGCCAGGATCTGCTGTCGGCGTGCAGAACGGAGAGCACCAGATGCCGCGCTCGGTGGCCAGCTTCCGGACCGCTGCGACGTAGCGTGCCGCATCCACCCGAAGCAGCAGGTGCATCATGGGCACCTGTGGCGGATCCGGGACCACGGTGATGCCGGACACGTCCGACAGGGCCGATGCAATCGCCCGCGCATGCTCAAGGTAGGCAGGGAACCTCGGCAGCCGCTGCCGCAGGCACGTCAGCGCGGAGGCGGCGTTCGGCCAGAGCCCGTACAACGTCCCGCCCATCCGCCGTCGCCACTCGCGGACCTCCGCGATGACGTCGGCAGGGCCGGCCACGCAGCAGCCAGCCAGCGCCCCGATGCCCTTGTAGAAGGACACGTAGACGGTATCGAAGGCCGCGGCCACGGCGGCGGGGCTGCGTCCGTATCCGGCCGCGGACTCCCAGAGTCGCGCGCCGTCCAAGTGCGCTGCGGCGTCACGCTGGCGAGCCCAGCCAACCTGGGCGAGCAGATCATCCCAGGACGGCTGCTGACCGCCCAGGTCACGCTGCGGCAGCTCGATGAGAAGCGCGGCTGGCGGCTCGGCGATCGCGGTCAGGTCGTCGAGCGTTATCAGCCGGTCTGCGCCGCCGGCGGGCCGGCCGACGAGCCCGTGCAGCCGCTGATAGCCCTGCTCCTCGTGCTGCTCCAGGTGGCACATCGGGTGGAAGACCACCATGCGGCGGTTCCGCCGGTCCGCGTGGATCCGCAGCACCGCCTGCTGTGCCATGGTCCCCGAGGGAAGGAACACGGCGGCTGGCTGGGCCAGCAGCCCGCAGATCTCCGTCTCGAGCTCGGTGACAACGCCGCCGGCACCGTAGTTGTCCTGGGCGGTATCCGCCGGAATGGTCGCCAGCATCGTGGCGGCACTAGGCCGACCGTGGCCGGCCAGAAAACTGGAGCAGGTCGCGGCCAGTGCCAGGAGTTCTTCGCGCTCGGTCACGTCGCCCCTCACCCGCCGGCACGGCAGTTCACTGGCCGCCCGGCGCCGTCACGAAGTCGATGAGCTCCTCGACCCGGCCGAGGAAGGCCGGCTCAAGGTCGGCATAGGAGCGAACCCGGCCGAGGATCTTGCGCCACGCTGCTGCGGCATCAGGCGGCCAGCCGAGGGCTACCAGCACGCCGTCCTTCCACGGCACGTTCCGGGGTACCTCAGGCCAGCGGCGGATGCCCACGCGCGACGGCTTGACCGCAGCCCATACGTCAACGAACGGGTGCCCGACGACCAGAACGTGCTCAGACCTCACCCTGGCCGCGATCCGGCTCTCCTTGGAGCCCTCGACCATATGGTCGACGAGCACGCCGAGCCGGCGGCCGGAGTCCGCGCCGAATTCCGCGGCGATGGCTGGCAGGTCGTCGACACCGTTCAGCAGTTCCACCACGACTCCGACGTCGCGGAGATCGTCACCCCAGACCTTCTCGACCAGTTCGGCGTCGTGCTTGCCCTCGACGTAAATGCGGCTGGCCCTGGCAACCCTCGCCCGGCTGGCCGGGGGCGCGATCGAGCCGGACGCGGTGCGGGAGAGGCCGGCCTGCGCGGCTGCGGCCGGGCGCACCAGTCGCACCCGCCTGCCTTCGAACAGGAAGGTCTCCGACAGCGGGAAGATCCTGCGCTTTCCGCGCCGGTCCTCTAGCTCGACAACGTCCTTCTCGCAGCTGACGACGGCCCCGCAGAACTCCGCGGCGCTGTCCTCGACAACGAGGCCCTGCTCGGCCGCGACCTCAGGCGGTGCGGCCAGCCTCCGGGACGGCTGAGTGAGTACGTCCTGGTCGTACCGCCTGCTCCGCACCGTCACCGCTTTCGCGCGCTCGCTCGTCGTGTTCGGCTGCCAGTATCAGCCACAACGGTCACGCCGCCACGGTGCCACGCCGCCGACCGGTACGAGGATCAGGCGGCCGCGCTCAGTCAGCCATCAGGGACATAGCGGCGTTCCGCGCCTGGCTTCGCGGCGGGATCCAGCCAGACGCGCATGACCACGCCCGAGGTCGGATCGCGGAACCGCTCGCTGGTCGGTACCCAGCCGGGCTCTGGCCTGGATGCCTGGCCATGGCCATGCCGCCTGGGGCTGCGGCCGACCGAGCCTGGCACGACCAGTTCCGGCAGGTCCGCAACCGCGCCAGCAGCTTCATCGACAAAGACGGCTGCGAGCACAACGCTCACCCGGCGATCCAGTTCGGCCTCATCGATCCGGCCCTGCGCGAACTGCTCACGCAGCAACGAAATGATCCGCTCGCGGTCGGCGTCACCGGCCGGCGTGCGCGGCTGTCCTGCCACCGTTACTGTGCCGGGCTCACGACGACCGCTGATCCGTACGCGACGATCTCGGTCAGCTGCTGACCGATTGCCGAGGAGTCGAAACGCATCGCCACGACCGCGTTCGCCCCGAGCAGCCTCGCGTTGTCGATCATGCGGTCAATCGCGTGCCGGCGGCTGTCCTCGAGCAGCGCGGTGTACTGGGTCACCTCACCCTGACGCAGCGCCGTGAACCCTGCGCCAAGCGCCTTGGAGATGCCCATGCTGCGGACGACAAGGCCGAAAGCCACGCCCAGATCGGCATCGATGTTCTTTCCTGGCAGCGTGAACGCGCTTGTCACCGGGAAGGCGCTGCCAGCAGCAGATTCGGTCATGCCGCAATCCTAGGGAGACGACGCTGCCCAGGATGGCGGGCGCTTCGCAAGGAAGGCGGCCATCCCCTCCGCCGCCTCGGCCGAGTCAAACAACCGGGCCGACTGCTCGGCGAGATCCTGCGCCCTTGCGTCGAATCCCGCCAGTAGCTCAGGGGTCAGCAGCGGCTTGGTCTCCCGCAGCCCCTGCGGGGACGCCGCGCGCAGCGCGTTGAGGACCGCCATGGTGCCCTCGTCGATGTCGTCCACGGCGTCGGTGACAAGACCGATTCTCGCGGCGGCTTCAGCGTCGAACGTTTCGCCGGTGAGAAAGTACCGGCTCGCCGCCCGCGGGTTCATGCGCGGCAGCGTGGTGAGCGAGATCATCGCCGGGGCGAGACCGAGCCGGACTTCGGTGAACGCGAACGTGGATTTCGGCCCGGCCAGCACGATGTCGCAAGCGCCGACCAGCCCGAGGCCGCCGGCCCGGACATGCCCGTCGATGCTGCCGACGACCGGCTTCGGTAGCTCGATCATCGAGCGCAGCAGCCCGATCACCCGCTGGGTCCCTGATGCCATGCCACCCTGACGCGCCTCGCTGAGGTCCGCGCCGGCGCAGAACGTCGTTCCGGTATGGGTGAGCTCCACGGCGCGAACGGCACCATCGGCTGCCGCCTCAGCCAGCGCATCGCTGAGCTGGCCCACCAGCGCGGCCGACAGCGCATTGCGATTGCGCGGCGAGTCGAGCGCGATCCTCGCGATCGCCCGGTCGACGGAGTACTGGACAAGCGAGTCAGCCATCGGCGCGTTCCTTCTCGTAGGACTTCGGCAGGCGGACGTACGGGCTTCTGAGAGGTGTCCGAGCTCTGAGGGCACCTGTACCCGATCACACGTTCTCATTGGCCGGAACGATCTGGCTATGCCTGCCGATGCGGCGGCGATCGCGCTAGCGGCCGCCCGGCAGCGTCCCCTGAGCGCCCGGCCCGGCCGGGCTAAAATTAGTCGAGACTGTCCACCCTCTGGGCTTCGGGGCGTCGTAGTCGGCGGGGCCGTTTGCGATGGTCACGGCGCTACGGAGCCGGGGTGCTGGTGTTCGAGCGCAGGCCACGGGGGGCGACGCCATGCGGTCTCTGCAGCGCGCTGGATCGGACACGGGGCGCTTGGTGGCCACGAACTGGCGCCAACTGACCCGAGCGTGGCATTCCGCCTGTACCCGGCATCCGGCGCTGCGACTTCTGCAGATTATTCCCGTCGGCTTCGTGCTGTGGGGCCTGGATGACGCGGCGAGCCTGCGGGCCGGCGCGGCGGTCGACGGCATGCGGCATGCGTTCACGGTCAACCCCGTCAGCCTTGATCTGGGCGGCACCTTCCCAATCGTGATGAACAACTGGGTCGCCGCGAACCACGTCAGTGCGCTGGCCGCCACTTGGTACTACATCGTGATGCAGGGTGCCCTGACGGGTGTTGTCGGCGCGCTACTCATCTGGCGCAGCCCGCCGACGCTCAGGCTGCACCGCAACGCGCTCATCGCGATGACAGCAGCGGGCCTGGTGGCCTTCTGGTGCTACCCGGTGGCCCCGCCACGGCTGCTACCCGGCTATCACGACATCGTCGCGACGACGCTTCCGGCGTTTAGCAACGTCGTGGAGCCGAACGGCTCGGCCGTCTACGCATCGCTGCCATCGCTGCACGTCGCATGGGGTATGTGGGCGGCAATCGCGGGTGCTGCACTGGTGCGGCGTCCGCTGCTGCGCGCACTGCTGTGGCTGTATCCCGCAGCGACCATCGCCGACATCCTGGCGACGGCGAATCACTACGTGCTCGACGTGCTCACCGCCCCTGGACTTCTGCTCCTCGGCTATGGGATCGCCCTGGCGATCGAGCGCGGCCGCTGGCGGGTGCTGGCGCGCCGCGCGGCGGCTCGCCGGACGTCCGCCGTGTCGTCGCCCGGTCTGATCCGCGGACTCGATGGGGCGGTCCCCCTGGTGGTAGCCGGGCCGGATGGCTGGGCGGCCGCCCCGAACGGGCGAGCGCACGGCGCCGTGCTCGCCTGCTCGCTGCCCGGCGCCGGCGGCGACGGTAGCGACCATGACGCTGCGCGGCAGCGCTGACCCCGCTCACCGCGCGCCGCTGATTTCCGCGCACCGGGGCGGCTCAGAGACCGCTCCGCCGGGCACCAGCGCGGCTTATCGTGGCGCGCTGGCGGCCGGGGCCGACTATCTCGAGTTCGACGTGCGCATAACCGCGGACGGAGAACTGGTCGCCTTTCACGACGCCCGCCTGCGGCCCGGCCCGCCGGTCGCCGCAGCCAGCTATTCCGAGCTGTGCCGGGCGGCGGGTTACGAGGTGCCCACGACCAGCGGAATCCTCGAGCTTCTCGCGGGGCAGCCAGGAACCCGGAGAGGCGGCGCGCACATCGATCTCAAAGACCCGGCGGCCGGACCGCAAGTCGTCGCGCAGGCGCTGGCCAGGCTCGAGCCGGACCGCGTCATCGTGACCAGCCGCGACCCGGCCACGGTGCGCGCGGTCAAGAGCCGTTACCCCGAGGTTGGCGCCGCGCTCACGATCGGCGGCGACGCAGTCCAGTCGGTGCGGCACGCCGTCCGCTGGGCGCGCCCGGCGAGGTGGGCGGAGACCGTAGCGGGCGCGGGCGCGGACTGGGCAGCGGTTCAGCAGCGACTGGCCAGGATTGGCGTGCTCGCTGAGTGCCACGACCGCGGCGTGCGGACCATGCTCTGGACGGTTAACGGCGACCCAAGCCTGCGCAGGTGGCTGGCCAGTCTCGACGTCGACGTCCTCGTGACCGACCAGCCGGGCCGGGCTGCCGAGCTGCGGGCTGTCCGCTAACAGCATCCGGGGATGGCGACCGCCTCGCTAATAGCTCTTCGGCAGTCCGAGCGAGTACTGCGCGACAAAGTTGAGGATCATCTCCCGGCTGACCGGCGCGATGCGGGTAGTCCGCACGTTGGCCAGCATGGCCGCGAGGCCGAACTCCCGCGTCATCGAGCTGCCGCCCAGGGTCTGAATGGCCTGATCGACGGTCCGTACCCCTGCTTCGGCCGCGGCGTATTTGGCCATGTTGGCGGCCTCGCCCGCGGCCATGTCGTCGCCAGCGTCATAGAGCGCGGCCGCCTTCTGCAGCATGAGCCTGGCGAGCTCCAGCTCGATCTTCACCTGCGCGAGCGGGTGCGCGAGGCCCTGGTGTGTGCCGATAGGCGCGCTCCACACGACCCGATCCTTCGCGTAGGCGACGGCCCGTTCGAGCGCGTACCTGGCCGAGCCGACGGCCATCGCAGAGGCCATGATCCGCTCCGGATTCAGCCCGGCGAACAGCTGCTGCAGCGCGGCCGATTCCTCGCCGATCAGCGCCGTCGCGGGCAGCCGGACGTCATCGAGGAACAGCAGGTACTGCTTCTCGGGCATGACGATGTCCATCTCGAGCGGCTGGTAGCTGAAACCGGGCGTGTCCGTCGGGACCACGAACAGCGCGGGCTGCAGCTTGCCGGTCCTGGCGTCGCCGGTCCGGCCGACGATGAGCACCGCCTCGGCTTCGTCAACACCGGAGATGAAGACCTTGCGGCCCGACAGCACCCACGTATCGCCGTCGCGGGTCGCCACGGTGGCGAGCCGGTGGGAGTTCGAACCAGCGTCGGGCTCGGTGATGCCAAACGCCATGATCGCCGACCCGCTGGCCAGGCGCGGCAGCCAGTACCGCTGCTGCTCTGCCGTGCCATAGCGGGCGATGATCGTGCCGCAGATGGCCGGCGAGACGACCATCATGAGCAGCCCGCACCCAGCGGCGGCCAGCTCCTCCAGCACGATGGCGAGCTCGTACATCCCCGCGCCACCACCACCGAACTCCTCCGGGAGGTTCACCCCGAGGAAGCCGAGCTTGGCCGCCTCGTGCCATAGCTCGGTCAGCCTCCCGCCCTCGCGAGCCTGCTTGGTGTAGTACGCGTAGCCGTACTTGCGGCCGAGTTCGGCCACGGCCGCCCGCAGCGCCTGTTGCTCGTCGGTCTCGGTGAAATTCACGCGGGCTCCTCCCCCGGCTCGTCCCCCGGCTCGCTGGGCGTGACGACGGCGAGCACGTTGCCCACCTCGACTTGCTGACCGGCGGCCACGGGCAGGTCGGCAACGATCCCCGCCGTCGGTGCCGAGATCACGTGTTCCATCTTCATGGCCTCGAGCCACAGCAAGGGCTGCCCGGCCGTCACCTGCTGGCCCACAGCGACGCCGAGCCTGGCGATCGTGCCGGGCATCGGCGCGAGCAGCGAGCCAGCGGCCACGTGGCTGACCGGATCGGCGAACCGAGGCACGGGCCGCAGCGCTACCGGCCCGAGGCCGGAATCAACGCAGACCAGCCCGGCGTAGGCGGCGACCTCGAAGCGCAGCGTCAGCCCGGCAACCTCGAGCCGCACCTCATCCGCGGTCATCGACACCAGCCTGACGTCGTCCCGCCCCTCGACCACCAGCCCGGCCCGATCAAATCGGTAGCCGACCGAGAACCGGGACGGCCCCGTTCCGCCGCCAAGACGCTCGAACCTCGCGCGCTGGAGCGCAGACGGTACGTTGCGCCAGCCGCTCGGCAGCCCGCCGAGAACCCGCGCGGTCTGCTGCCGGGTCGCAGCGCCGGACAGCGCCGCCGCCAGCGCCGACAGCTCCACCGCCTCGACAGGGGCGAGCGGCGCGGACAGGCCGGCCAGGCCGTGCGTCTCGAAGAAGGCCGTGTCGGTCTGGCCGGCCAGGAACGCCGGGTGCCGGAGCACCCGGACGAGCAGGTCCCGGTTCGTCACGAGCCCGTGGATCCTCGCCCGTTCCAGCGCGGCGGCCAGCACAGTCGCCGCCTGCCCGCGATCAGGTGCCCAGCAGATCACCTTGGCCAGCATCGGGTCGTAGTGCACGGTGACGTCGTTCCCGCTGACGGCGCCCGCGTCCAGCCGGAGCGTGGGCCGCCCTGGCGAGAGGCCTCCCACCGGGCCGCGTTGGGCACTTTGCTGCCCTTCTAGGGGCAACGGGGGTCCCGTCACGCCCGGCGGCACGGGCGCCGTGAACTCAGCTGCCGGAGAAGGCCCGGTCAGCTCGAGCCGGTGCAGCGTGCCGCTCTGCGGCTGCCAGCCCGCGGCCGGGTCCTCGGCATACAGCCGCACCTCGATGGCGTGCCCGCGGACCGGCGGGGCCTGCGAACCCGGCAGCGGCAGGCCCGCGGCGATCTGCAGCTGCAGCGCAACGAGATCCAGGCCGACGGTGCACTCGGTGACCGGGTGCTCGACCTGGAGCCTCGTGTTCATCTCGAGGAAGAAGAACCGGCCCTTCTCGTCGGCGAGGAACTCCACAGTGCCCGCGTTCCGGTAGTCAACCGCGGCCGCGGCAGCCCGAGCCGCATCCAGCAGCAGCTCCCGCATCCCCGGCACGCGCTCGGCGAGTGGCGACGGCGCTTCCTCGATGACCTTCTGGTGCCTGCGCTGGATGGAGCACTCGCGCTCGCCGGCCGTCCAGATCGTGCCCGCGTCGTCGGCGAGGATCTGCACCTCGACGTGCCGGCCAGCCTCGAGGTAGGGCTCACAGAACACGGTGGGGTCGCCGAACGCCGACGCCGCCTCCGACCTGGCCGCCGCGAGCTGTCCGGGCAGGGCGGCAAGCGAGCGGACGATGCGCATGCCGCGGCCGCCGCCGCCAGCCGACGCCTTGATCAGCACGGGCAGGTCCGCCTCGCTCAGCCCGGCCGGATCGAGCTCGGCCAGTACCGGCACGCCTGCCGCGACCATGAGCTGCTTGGCGCGGATCTTGCTGCCCATCGCCTCGATCGCCGCCGGCGGCGGCCCGATCCAGGTCAGTCCGACGTCCTGGACGGCGCGCGCGAACGCGGCGTTCTCCGACAGAAAGCCGTAGCCGGGGTGCACCGCGTCGGCACCTGCCCGCAGCGCCGCCGCGACGAGCAGGTCTGCGCGGAGGTAGGTGTCAGCAGCGGTCACGCCCGGCAGCCGTACGGCGGCGTCGGCCTCTGCCATATGCGGGGAGCGCACGTCAGCGTCGGAGTACACCGCGACAGTCGACAGCCCGAGATCACGGCAGGTTCGGAACACCCGCCGCGCGATTTCGCCGCGATTGGCGACGAGCACCCGGTTCAGCATGGCAGCCGCCCGCATCTCACGAGCCAGCCCGCCGCACGTGGGAGTGATTGGGGTGTCGCTATCGCAGCAGTAAAGCCACTCCCACGGTGAGAGCTACTCGCACGGCGCAGGCCGCCCCCGCGATGAGAGAGAGCCGCCCGCCATGGCCACGAACGAGGCATCCCGCTCACATCCGGAACACGCCGTAGCCCGAAGCGCCACGCACCGGCGCGCCGTGGATCACCGACAGGCACAGCCCCAGCACGGTCCGGGTGTCGCGCGGATCGATGATCCCGTCGTCGTAGATCCGCCCGGACAGGAACATCGGCAGGGACTCCGCCTCGATCTGCGCCTCCACCGCCGCTCGCATGGCCGCGTCGGCATCTTCGTCGAAAGGGCGGCCGGCCGCCTGGGCCGCGGCGCGCGAGACGATCGACAGCACACCCGCGAGCTGCGCCGGGCCCATGACCGCCGACTTGGCGCTCGGCCAGGCGAACAGGAACCGCGGCTCGTACGCCCGCCCGCACATGCCGTAGTGGCCCGCCCCGTACGAGGCACCGATCAGGACGGAGATGTGCGGGACCGCAGAGTTCGATACCGCGTTGATCATCAGCGCGCCGTGCTTGATGATCCCCGCCTGCTCATACTGCGCGCCGACCATGTACCCGGTCGTGTTGTGCAGGAAGATCAGCGGCGTGTCCACCTGGTTAGCAAGCTGGATGAACTGGGCGGCCTTCTGCGACTCGGCGCTGAACAGGATTCCCTGCGCGTTCGCGAGGATGCCCACCGGATACCCGTGCAGGCGTGCCCAGCCGGTCACCAGCGACGGTCCGTAGGACGGCTTGAACTCGTCGAAGTCCGACCCGTCGACGACCCGGGCGATGACCTCCCGCGGGTCGAACGGCACCCGGAGGTCGGGTGGCACGATGCCGATCAGCTCTTCCTCGCTGAACATCGGCGGCTCGACCGAGCCGGGCGCCGTGACCGGTGCCGGGCCGAGCTTGCGCCAGTTGAGCCGCGCGACGATCCGCCGCCCGATCCGGATCGCGTCTTGCTCGTCCGCCGCCAGATAGTCGGCGAGGCCGGACACCCGCGCGTGCATCTCTGCGCCGCCGAGCGACTCGTCGTCCGACTCCTCCCCGGTCGCCATCTTGACCAGTGGCGGCCCGCCGAGGAACACCTTGGACCGCTCGCGGATCATCACCACGTGATCGGACATGCCGGGCAGGTACGCACCGCCCGCGGTGGAGTTGCCGAACACGAGCGCGATCGTGGGGATGCCGGCCGCCGACAGCCGGGTCAGGTCGCGGAACGTCCGCCCGCCGGGGATGAAGATGTCCTTCTGCGTCGGCAGGTCGGCGCCGCCGGACTCGACGAGCTCGATGACCGGCAGCCGGTTGGCCATGGCGATGTCATGCGCCCGGAACGATTTGCGCACGGTCCACGGGTTGCTGGTGCCGCCGCGCACGGTCGGATCGCTGGCGGAGATCAGGCACTCCGTTCCCTCGACAACCCCGATGCCGGTCACCGCGCTGGCGCCCACCGCAAATTCGGTCCCCCAGGCTGCCAGCGGGGACAGCTCGAGGAACGGGGTGTCCTCGTCGAGCAGCAGCTCGATGCGCTCACGCACGAGCAGCTTGCCGCGGGCCCGGTGCCGGTCGGTGTACTTCGGCCCCCCGCCGGCGATCGCCTTGGCCTGTTCCGCGTCGATCTCCGCGAGTTTGGCGAGCATCGCGTCCCGGTTCGCCAGGTACCCAGCCGAGCGCGCATCCAGCGCGGAGCTCAGCAGCGTCATAGCAGGCTCACTGGAATATCCACGGAACGGGCTCGTAGCCATTCGCCGAGAGCCTTTGCCTGCGGATCGAACCTGGCGCCAGCCGCGACACCGTCGCCCAGTATGCCCTCGATGACGAAGTTGACCGCGTACAGGTTCGGCAGCAGGTGCCTCGTCACGGGCAGCGTCGCGGCCTCCGGCAGCAGCTCGCGCAGCTTGTCCACGGTGAGCGTGCTGACGAGCCAGGAGTACATGCGCTCGTTCCTGACCCAGACGCCCACGTTGGCGTCGCCGCCCTTGTCCCCGCTGCGCGCGCCGGCGACAGTCCCGAGCGCGACACGGCGCACCGGGCCGGCCTCTGTCCACGCAGACACGACAGACGGCTCCGCTGGCTCCAGCACGTGTGTGACCGGCGGATCGGGGATCGGGCACGTCCACGACTCGTCTGAAAACCTGGCGAGGTGCCTCACCTCGGCCCGGTCGACGTACGCAGCGGTGAAAACGCCGTACGGCTGAGCGTCGCCCGGCGGCGCCGTCATGTGGAAGCCCGGATAACTCGCCAGGGCCAGCTCGACTGCGGCGCTGGAGAACGCGCGCCCGATCGCCTTGGGATCTGTGCCACGAACCACACACCGCAGCGTCGCGCTGGCCTGCTCCTCGGTCGCCGCGTCGCGGTGATCGGTGCGGGCGAGCGTCCACTCCGCTGCGGTCGGCACCCCGTCGGCGAGCTGACGTCGCACCAGTTCGGCTTTGGCGTCGATGTCGAGCCCGGTGAGCACGAACTCCACCTGGTTGCGGAAGCCGCCGAGATGGTTCAGCGAGACCTTCAGCGTCGGCGGCGGCGGCTCCCCCTGCACGCCGGAGATTTCCACCCGATCGGGGCCGTCGTCGCGGAGCTTCACCGTGTCGAGCCGCAGCGTAGCGTCTGGCCCGGCATACCGCGGCCCGGCAACCTCGTACAGCAGTTGCGCGGTGACCGTCCCGATCGTCACCGCGCCGCCAGTACCGGGGTGCTTGGTGATCACACTGGAACCGTCGGAGTAGACCTCGGCGATCGGAAAGCCGGGATACCGCAGCTCAGGGATCTCGGTGAAGAACGCGTAGTTGCCCCCTGTTGCCTGCGCGCCGCACTCGATCACGTGGCCGGCCGCCATCGCGCCGGCGATCGCGTCGAAGTCATCGAGGGCCCAGCCATAGTGCTCCGCGGCCGGGCCCACGACGAGCGAGGCATCGGTGACGCGGCCGGTGATGACCACGTTGGCACCCGCCTGCAGGCACGCTGCGATTCCCCAGCCACCCAGGTAGGCATTGGCCGCGACCGGCTCGCCGTAGCCGAGTTCCGCTGCTCGCGGCAGCAGGTCATCGCCAGCCACGTAGGCGATCTTCGGGCGCAGGCCAAGCCGGCCGGCCAGCTCGCCAACGGCTGCGGCCAGACCGGCGGGATTGAGTCCGCCGGCGTTGACGACGATTGCCACGCCTTTGTCCAGCGCGAGCCCGAGGCAGTCCTCGAGCTGCCGGAGAAACGTACGCGCGTAGCCGAGCGAGCTATCCCGGAGCCGGTCCCGGCCGAGGATGAGCATGGTCAGCTCGGCTAGGTAGTCCCCGGTCAGCACGTCGAGGTGGCCGCCCTCGAGCATCTCCCGCATCGCCGAGAACCTGTCGCCGTAG
>DASQIW010000024.1:0-30331 GCA_035631375.1 Streptosporangiaceae bacterium | reverse complement strand
CCAAGCGAGATCGTTTTCCCGGCACCGAGGTGGAGGTCGAGCGCGAGCCAGGTGAGGCCGAACGCGTAGATGATGACCTCGCCGACGAGCATCGCCGGCACGGACTTCAGCACGTTCCGGTCCGCGCCCCGGCCGGCCAGGTAGCCGCACGCGGTCGCAGCGAAGAAGAAGCCGATGATGTAGCCGAAGGAGGCGCTCGCGTACCCGGCCGTTCCGCCCGCGAACCAGGGCAGGCCAGCCACGCCTGCGATCGCATAGAGCGCTAGGGCGGCCGCGGCCCGCCGCCAGCCGAGGGCGGTGCCGGCGAGCAGCACGCCGAGCGTCTGACCAGTGATCGGGACCGGCGTGAAGGACAGATGGATCGAGACCTGCGCCAGCGCGCCGACAAATCCCGCGGCGCCGGCTACCAGGAGCACGTCACGGATACCGCGGGCAACCGCGCCCCGGTTCGCCGCGATGAGGTCGCCCAGCACAAGGGGGTGCGGGCGGGCAATGGCAACGGACGACATGAAGTGCGGCCTCCTCGGGGGATACAGGCCCGGACGACCAGGGACCCTACCACGGTGACGGTCCGGAGTCGGCCGCGTCCCGAAGCTGTCCGGGGGCAGGCGGCGGCCGCCGCCGCCTGCCAAGGTATGGTGCCGCCGTGGTCGCACACGCACCAGCAGCCGAACACCGCACGGCGGCGACTGAGCCGCCCGGCGGGCCATCGCTGCCCGGCGGCACCGTAGGCTACCTGGTCGGCGACTGGGACGTGGTGCGCGAGATCGCCGATCACCGCGGCGGGCGGGCGGGCGAGTTCCGCGGGCGGGCCAGTTTCCGGTGCGTGCCTGACCGGTCGGCGTGCGCTGTCCTGGACCTCGCCGAGGAGGGTGAGCTGCGCTTCGGCCGGCACCGGGGACCAGCGAGCCGAAGCCTGCGCTACCAGGGCCGGGCTGACGGCTCAGCCGACGTCCGGTTCGCCGACGGACGTGCGTTCTTCCGGCTTGACTTGTCCTCAGGGAACTGCCGTGCGGTGCACCTGTGCCGCGCCGACCGCTACGCAGTGACCGTGACGTGGCTGAGCTCCGACTGCTTCACCGAGATCTGGCGTGTCACGGGCCCGGACAAGGATTACGACATGACCACCGTGTACACGCGCGCGGGCTGCGAGAAGTGACGGCAGGAGACTACGCGGGCACCATTCCGCGGCTGCTCGCGGCCGCGGCCGACCGCGACAGCAACGGGATCTGGCTGCGCAGCGATGAGGGCACGCTGACGTTCGCCGGGGCAGTCGCCGCCGTCGGCCGGACGGCGGCAGCGCTGCAGGCCGCCGGGGCGCGCAAGGGCGACCTCATCATGCTCACGGCTGCGACCAACCCCGCATACCTGCTGTGCTGGCTGGCCGTCACGTCGGTTGGCGCGGTCGCCGTCGCGGTCAACCCGCGCAGCTCAGCCACCGAGCTGGTCGGGCTGATCCGCCAGGTCCGGCCGCGGCTGCTGGTGACCGACGCCGGCCTGGCGGGTCTCATCGAGTCCGCCCGGCTCGCCGGCCCGGCGAACGGAGACCGGCGCGCGGCCACCACGTTCCCCCCTGTTCTTGATGTTGATGAGATCGCGCCAGCCGACCGGTACGTACCTGCTGCTGCCAGGTCAGCGGCGCTGCCGGCTGCGGACGTCGGACCGGATGACCTCGCCGTGCTCATCCCGACCTCCGGCACGACCGGGCGGTCCAAGCTGGTCATGCAGACGCACCGCGCGTATGCGATGGCGGGGGAGGGCTTCCCGTTCTGGATGGAGCTGACGGCGGCCGACCGGATGATGACGACGCTGCCGCTGTTCCACATCAACGCGCCGGCGTACTCGGTGATGGGGTCGCTGGCCTGCGGCGCCGGCCTGGTGCTGGCGGGGCGGTTCTCGGCTAGCTCGTTCCTGGACATCGCGCGGCGGCACAGGGCGACCGAGTTCAACGCTATCGGCGCCATGCTGGAAATCCTGATGCGCCAGCCGGAGCGGCCGGACGACGCGGACACGCCGCTGCGGCTGTGTTACACCGGGCCCGCTCCGGAACGCGAGCGACAGCTGGAGATCGAGCGCAGGTTCGGGCTGCGGATTGTCGTCGGCTACGCGATGTCCGAGTCGCCGTACGGGCTGATCTGGCCGCACGGATCGCGGCCGTACGGCACGCTCGGCACCATCCGCCAGCATCCCTACCTGGGGGTGATTAACCACGCGCGGGTCGTGGCCGCCGACTCGGGCGCGCTGCTCGGGCCAGGCGATACCGGCGAGCTCGAGCTGCGCAACCCGGTGCTGACGCCGGGCTATTTCGGGATGCCGACCGAGAGCGCCGCCGTCATGGACAGCGACTGGCTGCGCACCGGTGACCTCGTGACCGCGCACGAGGATGGCACTTACACCTTCGTGTCCCGGGTGAAAGAAGTGATCCGGCGCCGGGGGGAGAACCTGTCACCGCTCGAAGTCGAGGAGACGCTGGAGACGCACCCGTCCGTGCTCGAGGCGGCAGTGGTCGGCGTGCCTTCCGAGCTGTCGGAGGAAGAAGTCAAGGCGTTCATCGTGCCCGCCGGGGGAGCGGCGGTGGACTTCTCCGAGCTGCGTGCGTTCGCGGCGGAGCGGCTGGCGGCTTTCAAGGTGCCCCGGTACTGGGAGGTTATCGAGGAGCTGCCGCGGACACCGACAGCGCGGGTAGCCAAGCACCGGCTGCCGGCCGGCAATACGCCCGGCGAGTATGACGCCGAGGCAGCCCTCGGCCCGCCTGCTTAGTTTCTGGCAACGTGGCAGGCGGGTGTCGGTTCGGCGGTGGTCACTTCGTAGCAGAGGTGAGGGCCCGGCTAGTGTCCGGCCCCGGATGACACGCGGGAGTGATCTGTTATGGCGCGGTACCTGCGACCGCTCCGGTATTCCATCAACGTCACGCTGGACGGGTGCTGCGATCATCGTGAAGTGATCGAGGACGAGGACCTGCATGGTCACGCCGCCGAGAACCTCGCCCGGGCCGATGCGCTTCTCCTTGGCCGAGTGACCTACGAAATGATGGAGGCATCGTGGCGGCCGCCGGCGGGGACGGGGGCAAGGCCCGACTGGACGGAGCCCTTCGCCCGGACGATCGACGCGGCAAAGAAGTATGTCGTGTCGAGCACCTTGGACCAGGTCGATTGGAACGCGGAGCTGGTGCGCGGGGATCTGGGGAAGGCCGTTCAGCAGCTCAAGCGGGAGCCGGGTAACGGACTGCTCGCGGGAGGCGTGCAACTCGCGCTGGCGCTGGCGGAGCTGGGATTGATCGACGAGTACGAGTTCGTGGTGCAGCCGAGGCTGGCGGGCCACGGGCCGACGTTGTTCGCGGGGCTATCGAAGCGCATCGACTTGAAGCTCGTGGGCCGGCTGGAGTTTGGCTCTGGGGCGGTGGCGATGCGGTATGAGCCGAGAACGCAGCAGGACTGACTCGGCCCGCGGCCGACCCGAGAAGGCGCTAGCGCACACTCCCAACTCGTGCATGGCGCAGCTCGTGACGCAGGAGCGACCCGGACAACCCCCTGCGGACGGAAGGGGTTGTCCGGGTCCTTCATCGTGCAGCTAACTGGCCGCGCCTCGAGCGAGCCTGCGGGCTGATTTCCGCAGGCGCGACTCGGCTGGCGAGAAGGCCAGCGCTCGCCTTGACCTCGTTCAGATGCGGTAGAAGAGGTTCAGGAACCGGTCAGCAAGCGCTGGGTCGCCGCTCGCCGTGCCGCCGTTGAACCGGCCGAACGCGGTCAGCACCAGGCTGCCCGGGTCGAATTCGAGGATGGCCTGCAGGTTATCGATGGCGCCCGGCTCGTAGCTCATGCCGCCCTCGCCGATGGACACCACCGTGTCGCCCGCGTTGCGGCCGCTGACCCGGACGCCGATCTGGAATGGGGTCAGGTCGGCGTCCGGCCTGATCGTGGACTGCCAGATGATGAACATGAACGGAACCAGCAGGTCGGCGGTGTCCGCGGGAATTGCGTGCGCGCGGCCGCTGCCTTGGCGAATGTCCCAGGTGTGGACGCCGTAGTCCATCAGCTGGCCGCCTGCGTAGACGAACGCCGGCACCGGTCCCATGTAGGCGTGCGGCACCATGAGGCCGCCCCATTCCTCCGCCGAGAGCGGCTGCAGGATGCCCATCATCCGGTCCAGGTCGCCGCGGGCGCGCGCCATCATCTCCGCCTGGGTCAGGTCGCCGAACTGCTGCGCAGACGCGCCCGCCATCTCGTGCATCACGACCAGCCCGTGCGCAGCCGGAGCATCGGCGCCGCCCCTCGCGGAGTCGAAAGCCCGGAAATAGCCCTCAGTGGTGTCCACGACGTGCCCGATGACGTCCTTCACCCGCCAGCTCTCGCACGCGGTGGGTGCCTCCCAGGCTCCCGGCTCCTCGGCCAGCGCGAACATCTGCTCGGCCTCACGCCGGACGACCCGGAGGATCGTGTCCTTCCCCTCGTAGGTCATGGCGTTCCACTCGCTCATGTCGTCACCTTTCTCAGCCCTGAGTTCGGGATGTGAACCGCTGTGCGGTTTTCACAGGGCAAGCCCAGCGCACCGCGCCGAGTGGTGTCAACGAGAACTTGCGAGGGAAATGGTCGCCGCGCCGGAATGATTTCGCCGTCGCTGCGGCTCCGCGGTCAGCCGGTGGGCGTGAGGCTAGCCAGGGCCGCGCCGTAGCGAACCGCGACGAGCTGGCCGATCGCCTGGTGCGCGCCGAGCACCGGAGCGCACGGGGCGCCGAGCGCGGCGCTCAGGTCTGCCAGAACCGCGGTGGAGGTCTCGGGGCCGATCAGGCACGGCGCGAGGACCGGGCGCTGCGAGCCGGTCTCGGTCAGCCGTTCGACGGCGGTCACGATGCTGCCAGGATCGCCGAGCGATGCGGGCACGACGGGGACCGAGAGTCGTGAGGCGAGCAGCACGGCAGCGACGGCGGCGGCGCTGGTGGCTTCTTCGCCAGCATCGGCGAGCACCACGATGCCCTGGGCCTCAGCAGTGATGCTCAGCCCGCTCGATCTGGCGACGCGCGCCAGGCCAGCCTCGGCCAGCCGGGCGTGCAGTGCTTCCGCGACGAGCGGGTGCGGGCCGAGGTGCGAGGCGAGCACGGCAGGGACGGCCGACTCAGCGACCACCCGCCGGATCGCGCCGTCGAAACGCACGCTGGGGCTGAGCAGGAGCGGCACGATCACGCGCGGGAACTGGTCGCCGTCAGCAGACCGCGGATCCGCTGGCGCCAGGCAATCAGAGACCGGCGACTCATCGCCGTCCAGGTACCCGACCAGGATGTCGACTCCCCGGCAGGACATCTCGGCGATGGAAGCGACGATGGGGCCGATCCCGGCCGTGTCGGCTGCTGCAGTGCCCGGCACGGCGAGCACCAGCGCCGGTGCGTCCGAGGCGACCGACAAGCGGTGGGGACTGCGGTGACGGCCCGGCCGCCGGCTCCTGGTCCGCCGTGGCAGCGCCTCGCCGCCCTCGGCGGATCCGCCGCGCTGAGGCAGCGATGCACCGCGCTGCGGCGGTGGCGCGTCGCGCTGAGGCAGTGGTGTGCCGCGCTGGGGCAGTGGTGTGCCGCGCTGCGGCAGTGGTGCGCCGCGCTGCGGCAGCCCGTTGCCGCGCATCTCATCGCCGCGCCGGGGGAGCGGCGGGCTGGCTTCGCCGTTGGGGTCTGCGGCCGGTCGCCGGCGCGAAAGGCCCCCGCCGCCCCGGCCAAGTGGACCGCGCCGGGGGAGCGGGTCTCCGGGCGGTGGCACTGGCTGGTTGCGATCGGTCACGCTGACGTATCGTAATGGCCCGGCCAGCCGGTTGCCGTGGCTTCACCGATGTTCACGCCAAACCCGACATGTACGGCCGATCGGTATTACTCGGCCGGCAACATGCTCCGAAGCACCGCAATAAGGGCGTTCTGCTGGTCCGGGGTCAGGCGCTGTTCGGCTCGGATTGCCGCCTCGATGTCAGGCGGCGGTGACTCATTGTGACCGTTCCCGTGCCCGTCCCGGTGCAGCAATCCTGCCTGTGCCAACAGCGTCTCCGTCGACACCTCGAGTGCATCGGAAATCAGCCTGATCACGCGAACGGACGGCTGATGCAGGCCGCGCTCGATCTGGCTGAGATAGGGGTTGGACAGCTTGGTCCGCTCAGCTAGCTGGCGCAGCGACATGTTGGCGAGCTTGCGCTTGTCGCGGATGAAGGCACCCAGGGCCTGCATCTGACTGTCCCATGGCTCGTTCATCTCGCCCTCCCCGTCGTGAGCCCTGAAGCTGAGCTGGGCCGGGCCGCGGCGCTGCGGGCGCCGGGCCCGGCCCGATGCATCGTCCGCCGTTAGTCCTTCGGCGTGCGTGGCTTGCTCGTGCGGGTCGTGCGCGCGGTGCCGGTCTTGGCGGTGCCGGTCTTGGCGGTGCCAGTCTTGGCGGTGCTGGTCTTGGGCGTCGCGGCCTTCCTGGCCTTGGGCTCCGCGTTGGCGGCCGCGGCCGTTTCCTTCTTGGCGACCAGGTCGCGGACTTCCGCGAGCCCCGACTCACCGGCGCCGTTGGCAGCGGGCTTCGACTTCGCCGCGTCGGGACGCACGACCACGACGAGGTTGCTCAACCTGGCCCTGCCCTCGGCGACAAGCGGGCTGGCGACGCGGGCAGCCTCGATGACCCTGTGGGTCAGCGTGCGCTGCGCGGCGGCCACCTGCTCGGCAACTCCGGCGCGACGGGCCCGGTCGGCCAGGTCGCGCTGGGCCGCCATGATGCGCTCCGCATACGGAACGGTCTGGCGTGCCTTGTCGGTCAGATCGCGCTGTGTGGTCTTGACTCGATCGGCGTACGGGCCGGCCGCATTCCGGGCCTTGTCCGCTAGCTCTCGCTGCACGGTCATCGCGTGGTTGGCGAGTTCCCTGGCGTGCGCGCGCGCTTCAGCCGGCGTCGGAATATGCACGGTCCGCCCTGCCGCAGCGGTGGGCAGCACAGACTTGGCCAGCTCGCTGACGGCGCCCGTGACGGCCTCGCGGCTCTTGCGGACCTGCTCCTGGCCCTTGCGCACCCGCTCCTGACCCTTACGGACCTGCTCGTGCCCGCGCTGGACGGCCGCGATCAGCTCCTTCTGGACTTCCTGCACAGTCTTGCTGTCGATCATCAGGACCCTCCCTGCTCGGCTACGCGCTAACTATATCAAGCGCTAACTATGATAAGCAAACGCGCGGTATGCCAAGCAAAGGCGAGGCCGGCGGCACCACGGCGGCGGGCCAACGCGTCCACCTGCTCGGTGTGACGACCGCGGTCAGCCGCTCACCTCGGGGAAGGGCAGCGTTGGGCATTTTGCTGCCCATCTACGGGCAGCGTTGGCCCCACCACGTCCCTTGCGCCGTGCACCGCTCGCCGCTCACCGAGGTCTGCACGCCTGCGCTGGACTAGGCGCCCGGTCGTGAGACGTCGTAATGCAGGTGCGTCACGCCGTTGCCCTCGTAAACGACAGGATTGCCGAGTTCCACCGGCGCGGTCGCGAGGGCTCCGAACATCGGGATTCCGTCGCCCAGAAGCACAGGCACCAGCTTGACCTGAATCCGGTCCACCAGGCCCAGAGCCAGGCACTGCTGAATGACGCTCGGGCTGCCCAGCGCGATCACGTTGTCTCCGGCGATCTTCTCCGCCGTCGCCATCGCACTCTCGATCCCGGCGGTGTCGAACGACACGGTCGACTGCTCGCGCGGCCAGCCCTCCGGGACATCGTGGGTCACGACGATGACTGGCGCACCTGTCGGGTGACGGCCGTCCCACCCGTGCGCCACGTCGAAGGTGCGCCGGCCATACACGATGACGCCCACACCCATCGCATCTGCCTCGCCCGCCGGCTCCTGCGGCGACTGCTGCGGCTGCGGTTTGCCGTACCAGGCGAAGACGTCCTGGACCCCGTCGCTCGCATCAGCGACGAATCCGTCGAGCGACACCGACATGTCAGCAACGACCTGTGCCATCGGATTCTCCTTATCCTCTGATACTCGCGTCAGGATTCCTGGACGATCTCGAGGCCGTTGCCGTCCCTGTCACGGAACTTGAACATGGGCGGCACGCCCGGCCAGCGCAGGACCTCATCGGCGCTTGCTCCGTGATCAAGCAGGTGCTGGCGGAACGCGTCAGCATCAACGACGCAGAGCCGGATCCCGGTCTCCACTCCGGCCGGGGCCTCGGGCTTGGCCAGTGTCAGCGCGATCGTGGTGCCGCCACTCGGCGGCGTCAGCTCGATCCAGCGGGCACCGCCGCCCATCGGGACGTCCATGCGCGTGCCGAGCCCGAGGACGCTGCTGTAGAAGTCCAGGGCGCGGTCCTGGTCGCGAACCGGGACGCCGACCGTGAGCATCCGGGTGACCTGGGTGGTGGTTGTCATGACTGCCTCCAGTCCTGCGAGTACATGAGTGATCCGGGTGTGGTGAGTAGCTCACCGCTCTCCAGCCAGGTCTTCAGGCCGGAGAGGATCATCGGCCAGCCGCCATAGATCTGGTCGTTGGCTCCCTCGCGCAGCTGGTCGTGGGTGAGGACGAGTCGGCAGGAGTCGGCGACCTGCTCGATCTCCCAGGTGACCCTCGAGGCGCCCTCGCTCTTGACGTCGTCGCTCCACAGGGCGGTCAGTGTGTGCACGAGCCGGTACGGCGGGTCAGCCTCGAGCACCTCGCCCTCGCCGAGCAGGCCTGGCGCGCTCGGATGCGCCATCTCCAGCCGCGAGCCGGGCTTCCAGTCGGACTCGACGGCCGCGCCGAAGTTGTACTTGCGCCGGATGTCCGGGTCGGTTATCGCCGCCCAGAGTCGCTCCGGCGTCGTCCTGATGTAGATCTCGAAAATCTTCTCCATTGGCCTCTCCAGCTTCTGCTTGATCTCACTGAGCCCGGCGACCCAGGGCTCGGCGTATTTGCTTACCCAGCGGTCGTGTACGAGGCGGATCGGCACCGGGTTGAGGAAGTGCAGTTTTTCCCGGCCGCGCTTCCGCGTCACCACGAGCCCCGCCTCCTCGAGCTGCCTGAGGTGCTTCATGACGCCGAACCGGGTCATCGGGAACTGGTCCTCGAGCGCGCTCAGGGTCTGGCCGTCGGCGCGGAACAGCTCGTCGAGCAGCGCGCGGCGGGTCGGGTCGGCCAGCGCCTTGAACACCTCGTCCACCCACCCAAAATACGTGACCGTTTGGTCACATGTCAAGGCTCAGGATGGGAACGTGGCCGCTGTGCCGGGCCTGGCCTCGTCCCGCGCGGTAACGGAGGGTCGCGTTCAGCCATCGGACCGTGGCGGCATAGCGTGCACGCATGAGTTCTCGCTGGCCTGCCGTGTCGTACGCGCAGTGGAGTGCCACGTGCGACACGCTGCACGCGCATACCCAGGTGCTCGGCAAGCTCTCGGTCGCGCTGGCGCCGCCGGAGCCGCAGCTGCAGCACGCCGCGCTGCGGCTCACCGCGCGCGGCTGGGAGACCGCGCCGCTCCCCGCGCCCGACGGGTCGGGCTGGCTGGTCGCGTTGCTCGACCTCAGGTCACACGAGGCGATCGTGGAGCACAGCAGCGGCCAGGCTGAGCGCATCGCGCTGACGCCCGACCGGCCGGTGGGGGAGGTCACCAGGCACGTGCTCGCGGCAGTGCACAGAATGGCCGGTCCCGTGACGATCGATCCGACCCCGCAAGAAGTCTGGTGGCACGCTCCGCTGGACGCCGACGAGGAGCACTGGCGGTATGACCGCGACCAGGTCGCCGCCTACTTCCAGGCAGCCGGCCGGGCCGCGATGGTGCTCGCCGAGTTCCGTGCGCCCTTCCGCGGCCGGACGACACCGGTGAACGCGTGGTGGGGGTCCTTCGACCTCGCGGTGAACCTGTTCTCCGGGCGTCCGGCCGAGCCGCCGTCGCGGGGCTTCATCATGCGCAACTCCATGGACGCCCAGGAGGTGGCCGTCGGCTGGTGGCCAGGCGACCCGCGCTATCCGTCCGCCGCCTTTTACGCCTACGCCCACCCCGCGCCGGTCAGCTTCGGTGACGGAAAGCTGAGGCCGCCGTCCGCTCACTGGGAAGCGGGTCTCGGAGAGTTCCTCCTGGACTGGGACAGCGTTATCGCCAGCCCCGACCCGCACGCGGCCGGGCTGGACTTTGCCCGGTCGGCGTTCAGCCACGCCTGCGCGGTGTGTGAATGGGATCCCGCCCTGGTCGCGACGGCGCAGGGCTCACCGCCGCCTGTCGGCTAGCTGCTGACGCCGCGGCGGTGCGGAACCTGGCATGCTGGCCGGGTGAGCGAACCAGGTCCGCCGATGACCACCCGCCGGGCGCGGCTGTGGCATGCGGCCGAGACGAGAAACATCCCGCTGCGGGCAATCCTGGCGACGGTCGCGGTTGTCGTGCTCGTCTACCTCGCCGCGCAGCTAGTCGACCGGCTGCGCGGGGTACTGCTCCTCCTCGTGGTTTCCGGGTTCATCGCGCTGCTGCTGAACCCGCTGGTCGTGGTGCTCCAGCGGGCGCTGCACCGCCGCGGGCTCGCTGTCACGGTGGTCACGCTGCTGGCGGTCATCGTGTTCGCTGGCCTCGCGACGGCGTTCGGGTACCCGCTGATCAATGGCGCCAGCCACCTGGCCGCTGACCTGCCGGGCTACGTGCGGCGAACGCAGCACGGCCAGGGCTTGCTCGGGCCCCTCGTGACGAAGTACCACCTGCAAACCTGGGTGGAGAAGAACGCGCCCAAGCTGGCGGGCTACGCGCGTGACCTGGCCACGCCCGCCCTGAGCCTGGGCAAGGGCGCAATCTCGCTGATCTTCTCCCTGGTGACCATCTTCGTCCTGGTGGTCCTCATGCTGCTGGAAGGACCGAAGATGCGGGCGGGCCTGCTCGGCGTGATGCAACCGGCCAGGGCGCGCCGCTACAGCGGCATCGCCCGCGAGGTGAACCGGTCAGTGACCGGCTACATGCTCGGAAACTTCGCCACCTCCGTCATCGCGGGTCTCGTCGTGATGGTCGCGCTGCTCATCCTCGGCGTGCCGTTCCCCTTCCTGTGGGCGCTCTGGGTCGCGCTGGTCGACTTCCTGCCGATGATCGGCGGGGCGCTGGCGGGCATCCCGGTCGTCTTGTTCGCGCTGACCCACTCGATTGCGGCGGGCATCATCACGCTGATCGTGTTCCTGATCTACACCCAGGTCGAGAACCACGTGCTCAACCCGCTGATCATGAGCCGCACCGTGCGGATCAACCCGCTGCTCGTCCTCGTGTCGACCTTGGTCGGCGCGTCCATCGGCAGCTGGGTGGGCGGCATCTTCGGCGGTTTCGTCGCCGCTCTGCTCTCCATTCCGGTCGCAGGCGCTGCGCAGGTCATCGTGCGGGAGCTGTGGCAGTCCACCGCGCCGGACGCGCAGCACGAGGTGACCACGGCGCACATGGTCACGCCCGAGGACGGCGCGCTGGCCGCCCGTCCGACTACAGCGGCCGACTGACCTCGGTCGCAGACCGTAACGAGGGCGTGGTGGGGCCATTGCTGCCGCCCCAGGGCTAGCGCGCGCGGCGGCTGCGCGGCGCGGGCGGGCGGGCCTCAGTCGCGCTCTCGGCGGCTGACTGCAGCGGCAGCCTCGACGGCGGCTTGATCTCTGCCAGTTTCAGATAGCTGATCAGCCGCTGGCCCCCGCGGGTGGCGAGCGCGGCGAGCACCTCCTGCAGTTCCGTGACGTCCCTGGCCACCACGGTGAGCAGGTAGTCCATCTCGCCGGTCACGTTGTCGGCGGTGATGATCTGCGGCAGCGCCCTGACCTGGTCCTCGAACACCCGGGTCGAGCGCGGATCATGGCGGCCGAGCGTCGCGGCGACGTACAGCTGGAGCGGGAACCCGGCGGCCTCCGGATCCAGCTGCGCGCTGATCACGCGGATCACGCCGGTCTCCTTCAGCCTGCGCACGCGGTACAGGGTGGCGGCGGGCGAAAGGCCGACCAGACGGGCGAGCTCGACGTTCGTGCGGTCGGCATCGGCCTGCAGCTCGGTCAGCAGCTGCAAGTCAATGTCATCAAGCGGAACGGCCACGTTACGAAATTATAGTTGGTTAAGAGACGCAGTCTCCGAATACTAACTGGCTTGCGGGTTAGCTGGCCGTATGACATTCCGCAGCCGTCTCGTCTTCCCTGCACTGGTGGCCGCCGGCGTCCTGTGGGGCACCACGGTGCCGCTCTCCAAGCTGGCCCTGGCCTGGCTGGCGCCCGGCTGGCTGGCGTTCGCGAGGTTCGCGCTCGCAGGCGCGCTCCTGGCTATCGTCACCCGGCCGAGGCTGCGAGCTGCGGTGAGCCCGGCGATCCTGGTCACCGGCGCGGCCGGTTACGGGGGATCGGTCCTGATGCAGAACCTGGGCATCGAGCGGACCAGCGTGACGCATGCGGCGCTGCTCATCGGCGCGACCCCGGTGCTGGTGGCTGTCCTCGCCGCTGCGGCCGGTCTGGGCACGGCCCGGCCGATCGCGTGGGCCGGGTTCGCGCTGTCGCTGGCTGGCGTGGGCTTCATCGCCGGCGGGCGGGGTGCTGGCTCAAGCCTGGGCGGAGACGGGCTTGTGCTCGCGGGGCAGCTGGCCTCGGCAGGCTTCACCGTGTCGCAGGCGCGGCTGCTCCGCGGAAGGGATCCTGTCGCGGTAACGGCGCTGCAGCTCATGGCGGCCGCCGTAGCTGTCCTGCCGGCGGCACTGGCCGGCGGTCCTGTGCCCGCCCACAGCGGCGGCGCGGCGGCCATGCTGGCAACGGCGGCCCTGGTACTGGCCGGAACCGTCGCCCCGACGACCTTGTTCGCCTTCGCGCAGAGCCGGGTGACGGCCGATGTCGCCGGAGCGTTCCTCAACCTGGAGCCGCTGTTCGGCGCTGCTATCGGGATCGTGCTCTTTGGCAACCCGCTGGGCGCGGCCCAGCTCGCCGGCGGGGCTGGCATCGTGACGGGCATCGGCCTGTCCACCTACCAGGTTGCACGCGACGAGCGCGCGCGCCGACCCGGGCTGGTAGCGCGGCGAGAACCGCCGGCGCTGCCATCGCCGCGCCCGCCTGGCCAGGAGGGTGTCAGCCAGGAAGCTCAGGTCCTCGTTGAGCCGATGCCCGCTGCGGCGACGACGTGCTCGGCGATCGCCAGGCTGGCGGTTGCTGCGGGAGAGGGCGCGTTGCGGACCAGCAGCACCCGGCCCTCCGCCTGCAGTGCGAAGTCATCGGCGAGGCTGCCGTCACGCGCGACCGCCTGGGCGCGCACCCCGGACCCAGACCGGACAAGGTCCGCTAGCTGCAGGTCAGGCTGATAGGCGCGGACCCTGGCGAGATAACGCTGTTTGGAGAGTGAGCCGGCAATCTCGTTGAGGCCACTGCGCCAGTGCCGCCGGGCAAGGTGCCACGTGCCCGGCCAGGCGGCCATCCGCGCCACGTCGGGCACGCTGATGTCCCGCCACCGATAACCCTGCTGCGCGAGCGCCAGCACGGCATTGGGTCCGACGTGCACGTGGCCTCGGACGTCTCGGGTGAGGTGGACGCCGAGGAACGGGTACCGCGGGTCAGGCACCGGGTAGATCATGCCGCGCACCCGGTGCCGTGCAGCGGGCCGCAGCTCGAAGTACTCCCCGCGGAAGGGAACTATCCGCAGCTCTCCGGGCGTCCCGAGGCTGGCGGCCAGGCTGTCCCCGGTCAGGCCAGCGCAGACGATGACGTAATCGAACGTCCACTCCGCCGCCGCCGACTGCACCCGGACTCCTGACCCGGACTCGCGCAGGCTGGTGACCGGGGTTCGCAGCAGCAGCGTTCCGCCCGACGCCGTGACGGTTCGGGCGAGTGCCTCGCACATCGCCACGAAGTCAACCGCCGCTGTGTGCGGCGAGTGGAGCGCCGCGACGCCGCGGGTGCAGGGCTCGATCTCGGTGATCTGAGCGCTGGTCAGGCGCCTGATGCCGGGGACCTGGTTCAGGCTCGCGCGGCGCTCGATCTCGGCTAGCCCGGCAAGCTCGCGCTCCGACGCTGCCACGATCAGCTTGCCGAGCTCGCTGAGCGGCACCCCGTTCTCCTGACAGAACTCCCTCGTCATGGCCCCGCCGCGACGGCACAGCGTGGCTTTGAGGCTGCCCGGCGGGTAGTACACGCCGGCGTGAAGAACGCCACTGTTGTGCCCGCTCTGGTGGCCGGCGACGCGGTCTTCCTTCTCCAGCACGGTGACCGCGAGGCCGGGGAACCGGACTATCAGCTCCCTCGCGACCGCGAGGCCGAGAATGCCGGCGCCGATGACGCCGACCGAGGCGGGATTAGTCATAGCGCGATTATCCGCACCGGCGGTGCGACCCTGCATGCCCGTACTGCCTGCCCGCAGCGACGCCCCCCGCGGGAGTGGTCCCAGGCCGGGCCGGGCGCCCGCTACGCCCGACCCGGCCTGGCGCTCGATAAGGCGGTCAGCCGCACCGCCGCAGTCAGGCGCAGGTCCCGCGAGGACGCGCCGACCTGCACGGTGAACTCGCCGCCCTGGGTGATCCAGCTGGCCAGCGACTCGTCATAGCGAGCGAACGCCCGCGCCGGGATGGTGACCGTGACCTGCGCCGACTCGCCTGGTGCCGCGCGCACGACGGCGAATGCCGCGAGCGCGCGGACCGGGCGTCCCCTCCGCGCCGGATCGCCCGGCTCGGCCAGGTAGGCCTGCACGACCTCCTTGCCTGACCTGCCGCCGGTGTTGCGGACACGCACAGAAAGCTCCAGGTCGCCGCCGTCGGGCAGCCAGCGAGCACACTCCACGGACTCGTAGTCCCAGGTGGTGTAGCCGAGGCCATGGCCGAACGCGTACGCCGGAGCAAGGCCTGCTGCATCGTAGCCGCGGTAGCCGATCAGCAGACCCTCGGAGTAGTCCAGCACGCCGTCAGCGCCGGGCTCGGCGTGCAGGACAGGCACCGCGGTCTCGTCGGCCGGGATTGTCACTGGCAGCCGTCCGCCGGGTTCAGTCTGTCCGAGCAGCACGTCGGCCAGAGCCGTCCCGAACTCCTGACCCGGCAGCCAGGCGTAGAGGACTGCGGCGGCCTGCCCGGCCCACGGCATGAGCACGGGCATGCCCGAGTTGACCACGACGATCGTGTTCCTGTTCACCGCGGCGACCCTGGCGATCAGCTCGTCCTGGCGGCCGGGCAAGGCCAGCGTGGGCCGGTCGAAGCCCTCGCTTTCGGTGAGTTCCGCAGAGCCAACTATCACGACCGCGGCGTCGGCCGCGGCAGCGGCCGTCTCGGCAGCGGCGAGCAGGTCGTCGTCCTCGGCGACGGGAGCGATGCCGAGCCGGACCGCGAGCGGGCCTTCGCCGCCCGCGGCCGGGAGGAACTCGACCCGCAGCCGCGCAGGCGTGCCCGCCTCCAGCGATATCCCCGCGCGAAGCTCGCCCGGCCTGGTCATGGCCTCGACCGGGTCGTCGGGCACCGCGGTCACGCCGTCGATCACCGTGACCCCGTCGGCCTGCAGCAGCAGGCTGCCGACGCCGGCCACGCTGAGCAGATGGCTTCCGGACTCGCGCGGCCGGAACGAGGTCGTCAGGACAACCCGGCCTGGCTTGCCCCAGCCGATACCGTCCGGAACACCGTCCCACCAGGCCAGGTTTGCCGACGCGCGATGCTCGGCCGCGATCACTGTGCCCTCGCGGTCGATGAACTCGAGGTGCAGGCCCGGAGTGCCTGTCACCGGATCGGTCAGGATACCGGGCGGTGCGTCGGGCACGGTGTGCCACGTTTGGCAGCCGGCCGACACGCTGACCTGCACGTGGTCGGGCAACTCGGCGCGGATCGCGTCGGCAGGCACCGATACGGACACGGGGGTGACCCCCGCGCTGCCCCCGCCCTGGATGACAGGGCTGACCGCGTTCGGGCCGATGACGGCGAGCCTGCTGATGGCCGAGCGATCCAGCGGCAGCGCATCGTCGGCGTTGCGGAGCAGCACGAACGACTCGGCAGCAGCGTGCCGGAGCAGCCCGGCGTCGACGAGCGCGGGTGCCTGGCCATTCGTGGTTCTGGCGATCACTCGGTCATTCGCGGCCCGCCCGCTCGCATCGCCCGGCGCCAGCTGAACGGCTGGCTGGGTCAGCGCGCCCACCCGGCGAGCGAGGCGGAGCAGCCGCGCGACCTTGTCATCCAGCAAATCCTTGGTGACGATGCCCTCGTCGACGGCCCGGACGAGCAGTTCGCCCCAGGGCCCTTCGGGTCCGGGCATCGACAGGTCCAGCGTGGCGAGCGCGGTGGCGTGCGTGCTGCGCGCCGCGTGCCAGTCCGAGGTGACGACGCCGTCAAAGCCCCACTCGTTCTTGAGGACGTCGCGGAGCAACCGCAGGTTCTCGGTCATCGGGCTGCCGTTGACCTTGTTGTAGGCGGCCATCACCAGCCACGTGCCGGCTACCCTGACACAGGCCTCGAACGGCAGCAGGTAGAGCTCGCGGAGCACGCTTTCGCTGACCCGGGCGTCGTAGGTCCACCGCTCGGTCTCGGAGTCGTTGCCGACGAAATGCTTCACCGTTGCGGCGACGCCCGCGGACTGCACCCCGCGAACGAAGGCCGACGCGAGGCCGCCTGTCAGCACCGGGTCCTCGGCGAAGAATTCGAATCCGCGGCCGCCGAGCGGCGTCCGCATGAGGTTGACAGTCGGCGCCAGCAGCACGTCGATGCCCTTGCTCCTGGCCTCGGCGCCCAGTGCGGCGGCCAGCCGGTAGACCAGGTCGGCGTCCCAGGAGGCGCCGAGTGCGGAGGGCGAGGGCAGGCACGCGGACGGATTCCGCTCGTCCTTGGTCGCGCCGCGGACTCCGTTGGGGCCGTCGGAGGTCACCATCTGCCGGAGCCCTACCGACGGGCAATCGTGGGTCCGCCAGCTGTCCGCCCCGGAGAGCAGCCGGACCTTCTCGGCTACCGGCAGCGATGCAGCCAGGTCGCGCTCCGTCGGGGGCCTGGCAATCACCAGCGGTGCGGTTGCTGCCGGATCGCCCGACACCACTGGAGCCATGGTGGTGGTCCTCGCGGCCAGGTGCGTCGTCAGTTCCGGACCGGTCATGACGCGTCTCGCGCGCAACCGGCGGTGTGATGCGGGTGGGTGGCCCCCGCCCGGCCGGAAACCCGGCCGGGCAGGGTGCACCCGTGATCTGTTGTCGTCACGGCCCGTGCAGCCTCAGGAAACTGGCTTGAGCTGCTGAACGACGACCAGGATCTCCGGGATGTTCGGACCCGGGTCCATGTAGGGGTTGCCGGATCCCGGCCAGCCCGTGTAGTTGCGGGTAGAGAACTCGCCCCACGATGCGCCTGCCATCAGCGGCGCCACCGGGACCTGGGTGGCCTCGATGTTCGCGAGCGTGCTGATTGCCTGGCTGAGCGCCTCCGGTGAACTCGCCTTGGCGTAGGCCTGGAACGCAGCCTGAGCGGCCGGGGAGTTGAACCGGCCGTAGTCGAAGCCAGCGGTCTTTCCGGTCACCCCGGTGGAATCGAACCAGTTGTCGTAGGTGTAGTAGGGCGTCAGGCCCTGGGAGCCCCAGTGAATCGCGGCGTCGAAGTTGCCGCTGTTCAGGTCGTTGGTCCAGGTGGTCGGACCGTTGGCGCCAGGGTCACCCTTGGCGGATGCGTTGATGCCCGCTGCCTGGAGCTGCCTGGCGAGCAGCTGGGCGTCGGTGTAGTAGTCGGTGTAAGTGGAGGGAACCTCGATGCTGAACGTGATCTTCTGGCCGTTCTTCTGCCAGAAGCCGCCCACCTTGCTGTAGCCGTCGGCCTGAAGAATCTGGCCGGCCTTAGTCGTGTCCCCGTTCGGGTTCAGGGTGTTGGCCAGCGAGGCAGGCAGGTAGCTCGAATACGCCGGCAGGATCCCGGCGGTGTTGGTGATCGGTGGCTCCTCGCCGGACTCACCGTCCGTCGACAGCTGCTGCCGGTTGATGGCGAAGCTGATCGCCTGGCGCACGGCCGGGTCGTTCAGCGGTGCCTTGGTGACGTTGAACCACAGTCCCACCACGTTGTTGGCGGTGAAGAAAGGCGAAGCCGTGGACCAGGTGCTGTTGCTCTTGCTCTTGGACAGGTAGTTCTGCTGCACACCCTGGATCCCGATGCCGCACCAGTCGATCGTGCCGTTCGAGCACGGGGTTTGCAGGTTGGCGTTGGCGTTGTAGGCCGGAATGTTGATCGCCGAGACCTTCAGCGTCGACTTGCCGTAGTAGTTCGGGTTGACCTTCAGGGTGAAGTCGGTCGAGCTGAAGTGGTCAAGCACGAACGGACCGGTCCCGACCGGGTCCGAATCCTGGTAGGTGACCGGGTTGCTCACCGACTGCCAGACGTGCTGGGCCACGATCGGCGCCTGCAGGATGAAGTAGGTGTTGGCCACCTCCGGCTGGGAGAAGGTCAGCGTGACGGTGTTGGCGCCGCTCGCCGCCGCGCTCTGCAGCGCCGAGATCGGGACCTGCCAGTTGGCGTTCAGCGCCTGGTTGTTCTTGAGCAGGTTGAACGTGTATGCGACGTCGCCGGAGCTGAACGACTTGCCGTCGCTCCATTTCACCCCGGACCGCAGGTTGACCGTGAGGGTCGTCCCGTCCGACGACCACGAGTAGCCCGTGGCCAGCTCGGGCACCGGCTTCGCGCTGGAATTCTGCGTGTTGAACACCATCAACGGCTGGTTGATGAGGTTCGTGACGTGCATCGTGTAGCCAGTGCTGCTCGGGAGGAACGGGTTGAAGTTCTGGGTGAAGGGTGAAAGCGGAGTGGTGACGATCGTGAGCGGCTTGGCCGAGCTCGACGACGACGAGCCCGGCGACGAGCCGCAGGCCGCGGCCCCCAGCGCGAGCATCGCGGCCGCGGCCACGCTGCCTGCAATTTTGCGATTCATTGCCTCTAGACTCCAAAGTGCCCGGTCGGCTGTGTGCCGGCCTTGATGTGACGTGACCGTGTCGGGGTCTGTTTCATGTGGCGGTGCCGGCCGGCCGGGTCGCCCCGCCGTCGGCTGTGCGCCGGTTTGTGGTGATGTGAAGACCTGGTTGCAGTCCTAGGCGTCGTCTGCGCTCATCACCTCTCCTCCTCCCAGGTCAGTACTGCCTCCGTTGCTGCCTGGCACGGCTGTCCGCCGGCCGGGCGGCGCGGGAGCCTGGGGGCCGGCGTCGAGCAGCCAGCACGCGCTAGCGTGCCCGTCACCAGCAGGGAAGGCGGGCGGCACCTGCTCGGCGCAGATCGCCATCGCGTGCGGGCACCGCAGGCGGAACCGGCAGCCTGACGGCGGTGCCACCGCACTAGGCGGTGCGCCCGCGCCGCGCAGTGTGACCGGCGTGTCCCGTTCGGGATCGGGGGCCGCGCTAAGCAGTAGCTGCGTGTACGGGTGAGCGGGCGAGTCGGTGACCTGAACGGCAGGCCCGGACTCGACGACCTGGCCTGCGTACATGACGACGATCGTGTCGGCCAGGTACCTGGCTGAGGCGATGTCGTGTGTGATGTACAGGATCGCGAGGTGCTCGCGGTCCCGCAGGTCGGCCAGCAGATTGAGGACGCCGAGCCGGATCGACACGTCGAGCATCGACACCGGCTCGTCTGCGAGCAGCACTCGCGGCTCGACGGCGAGGGCCCTGGCTATCGCCACCCGCTGCCGTTGCCCGCCGGACAGCTCGTGCGGGTACTTGTGCAGGTAAGCGTCCGCCGGGGACAGCGCCACCCGCTCGAGCACGGCAGCGATCTTCTCGTCGAGGTCGGCGCCCGAGCGGGCGAGCCCGTGCACCTTGAATGGACGGCTCAGGTGGTAGTAGACGTCATGGATCGGGTTCAGCGATGCAAACGGATCCTGCAGGACCATCTGCACGGTCTTGGCGTACTCGAGCTGCCGTCGCTGCGAACCCCGCACCGCACGACCGTGGAGGAGCAGGTCGCCCGATGTCGGCGGGATGAGCCTGGCGAGCATCCGGGCGACAGTCGACTTGCCGGATCCGCTTTCGCCCACGACCGCGGTGACGGCGCCGGCGTTAAGGGCGAGGGACACGTTGTCGACCGCGTGGACCACCGGTGCGGACTTGCTGACACGACCCAGGCGCCGACTCGCGCTCGCCACCGAGCTGTGCACGGCGAAGTGCTTGGTGAGGTCGCGCGCCGCCAGTACCGCGGTGGTCGTGTCGGGTGCTGCCACGGCCGGCGCGCTCATGCCGAACTCCCTTGCTGAACCCGCTCATCCGGGGTCGGTACCTTCGTCGTCAGCTCGGCAGCCCAGACGGTCGCCGCGGGCTCGGCGGCCGCAAGCTCCGGCGGAACCGGGCCGTCGCCACGCTGCCTCCAGCACGCAGCCAGCCGGTCTGCGCTTCCGCCCACGACCTCCAGCAGTGGCGCATCCGTCACGCACCGGTCGACGGCAAACCTGCAGCGCGGATGGAACACACAACCCGATGGCAGCAGCCTCAGGTCAGGCGGGGATCCCGGGATGCCGGTCATGGGCCGCCGCGGCCCATGCAGGGGCGGGAACGAGCTGAGCAGCCCGAGCGTGTACGGATGGCGCGGCGCGCGGAAGAGCGCGTTCGCCGGCGCGCGCTCCACCAGCCGGCCCGCGTACATGACCGCGATCGAGTCCGCGATCTCGATGAGCAGCGACAGGTCGTGGGTGATGAACACGATCGCGAACCCGAACTTGTCCCGCAGGTCCTTGAGTTCCTCGAGGATCTCCCGCTGCGTGACAACGTCGAGCGCGGTCGTGGGCTCGTCCATGATGACGACCTGCGGCCGCAGGGCCAGCGCCATGGCGATCATGACGCGCTGCCGCATGCCGCCGGAGAGCTCATGCGGATGACTTGTCAGCCGGTCGCTGCTGATGCCAACCATCTCCAGCAGCTCGGCGGCGCGAGCGCGGCGCTCCTGCCGGGACGTCTGCGGCTCGTGCGCGGCGAGCGCGTCGGTGAGCTGCGTCCGGATCGTCATCACCGGGTTCAGCGCGTTCATCGCGCTCTGCAGCACCAGCGAGACCTGCGACCAGCGCAGCACTCGCAGGACGCCGTAGTCGGCCGTCAGCAGGTCGAGCACCGAGCCGTCCTCGGAGTAGAGGTGCGCAGAGCCGCCCGTGATGACGCCGGGAGCGCGCAGCAGTCTGGTGGCGGCAAGCGCGAGGGTCGACTTGCCGCTGCCGCTCTCGCCAGCTAGCCCGAGAACCTCGCCCCTGTGCAGCGTGAGGGAGGCGTCGGTGACCGCGTGCACGGCACCTGGTCCCTGCCCGTAGTCAACGCAGAGGCCGCGGATCTCCAGAATCCGGTCGCCGTTCATGCTTCGTCACCTTCGCGAATCACCGGCGTCAGGCCGAATTGCTGGCTGCGCAGTTTGCGGCCCGCCCGCCGGCCGCCCGAGCGGCGGGTCAGGCCGGCCGCTCGCAGCCGCGGATTGATGAACTCATCGATGCCGAAGTTCAGCAACACGAGCGAGGTGCCGAGCAGGGCGACCGCGAGGCCAGGCGGGATGTACCACCACCAGTAGCCGCTGACTGCGGCCGTGTCGCCGGCGGCGTAGAACAGGATGCCGCCCCAGTTCCAGTTGGGGTTGACGAGCCCGAGGAACGCCATCGCGGTGTAGGTGCCGACCGCATACAGGACCGTGAACAGGAACGAGCTCGCAACGATCGGGGTCAGGTTCGGCAGGATCTCGGAGAAGATGATCCGCGATTTGCGCTCGCCGATGATCCGGGCAGAGTCGACGTAGTCCCGGTTTCGCAGCGACAACGTCTGCGCGCGCAAAACCCGGGCACCCCAGGCCCACCCCGTTACGGAAATAATGAGGCCCACAAGGAACAGGTCGTTGCTGCCGGACTTGCCGAGGAAACCGAACAGGATGACCAGCAACGGCAGCGCGGGCATGACCAGGAAGATGTTCGCGAGCATGGATAGCAGGTCGTCAGCCAGCCCGCCCAGGTAGCCGGCCGTGATGCCGATGACCACCGACAGTGCGGTGGCGATCACTCCGGCGACGAGCGATACCAGAAGCATGTCGCCGCCGCCGACCAGCATCTGAGAGAACACGTCCTGCTGTGCCTGAGTGGTGCCGAGCCAGTGCGCACCTGACGGCGGCAGCGGCAGGGGCGCGTTCGCGAAGACCTGCTCGGGGCTGTACGGCCGCACCCAGGGTCCGATGACCGCCCAGAGGACGAAGAGTGCCAGCAACGCCAGACCCGCGATGATCTTCGGCGAGCGGGGCAGCCGCAGCGCCCGCTGCCGCCGGGTGGGGAGTCCGGGGCGTGTCGCGCCGAGGACGGGCTCGCCCGCGGCGACCTGCTCGGCGCCGATGCCCACTGCCATGCTCAGGCCTCCTGCCGCGTCCGGGGATCGAGGAACACGTACACGAAGTCGGCGAGGAAGTTGGCCGCCAGCACCCCGAACGTGATGATCAGGAAGAGCCCTTGCATGAGCGCGTAGTCGTTGTTAGAGACCGCCTGTATCAGCAGTGACCCGAGACCCGGATAACTGAACACGATCTCGGTCAGCAGTGAGCCCGACACGATGAACCCGATCGCGAGCGCGAATCCGGACACGCTCGGCAGGATCGCGTTGCGCGCTGCGTACCAGATCACCCGCGGCTTCGACAGTCCCTTGGCTGCGGCGATCAGCACGTAATCCTCATCCATCGTGGTGAGCATCACGTTGCGCATGCCGACGATCCAGCCGGCCGCCGAGGCGAGCACGATCGTCAGCCCGGGCAGCACCGCATGGTCGAGAAGGTCGCTGATGTAAGTCCAGGTGAACGCCGGGAAGTCGCCGTTATTAGCGGCCTGGCCTGAGGGGAACCAGCCGAGCTTGATCGCGAACAGGGCAATGACCAGGAACGCCAGGAAGAAGTACGGCGCGGCCTGGAAGAAGGTGACCAGCGGCAGCAAATTGTCCAGCCGGCCTCCGCGCCGCCAGGCCACGATGGCGCCGATCGCAGTGCCCAGCAGGAAGCTGATCACGGTTGCCACGCCAATCAGCCCGAGCGTGTAAGGCAGAGCCGCCCGTATCACGGTGCTGACGGGCGCGAAGCCGTTCCCCGTCGACACGCCGAGGTGGCCGGTCAGGACGCTGCTCCAGTAGTGGACGTACTGCCCCCACACGGTGGCCTTGGTGTTGACGCCGAACTGCACCTCCAGTGCGCGGATGGTGGCCGGCGAGACCTGGCCTTGCATCTTGGCCAGGAGTGCCTCAACCGGGTTGCCTGGAATGAGCCGAGGGATCAGGAAGTCGAGGCTGATGGCGATGACGGCGGTCACCGCGTAGAAGAAGAGCCGCCGGACGAGCACGAGCATCTATCCGGCCCTCCGTACCAACGCCGTCATCTATTCGGTCCCTTCGGTGTTGATCTGTGCCAGGGACTCTTGGTTACATCCACAGGACTGGCGCCGGATAAGCCTGGTCGGCAGCGCGATGTCCTGCCCGTGCGGGCTGTCGGCGCTGTCCGGGCCGCGGCCGATCATGGCGTAGACGGTCTCGAAGGCGGTCGCCCCCAGATCCTGGATGGACTGTCGGACGCTGGTGAGCTGCGGGCGCAGATGCCGGGCTACCGGGATGTCGTCGAACCCGGTGACGGCGACATCGCCAGGAACGGCGATCCCGTGCAGTGCCAGCGCGTGCAGCACGCCAATCGCGGACTGGTCGTTCGCGCACACGATGGCTCGCGGCAGCTGGGTACCGGCGGCGATGAGGTGCTCCATCGCCTGCGCTCCGCCCGCGGCCTGGTAGCCGCCGCGCCACGCCTCGCCCGTGAGCAGCCAGGCGCCGGCCGCGGCGACCTCTTGCGCCAGGGCCTCGCCGCGGCTCAGGCTGTCCGGGCTGCCCTCGTGCCCGGCCAGGTAGGCGATCGTCCGGTAACCGTGATCGAAGATCAGATGCCGGGCGAGATCGCGCATGCCGCCCTCGTTGTCCCCGTGGACGTTGGCGGTCGTCTCGGTCGGCTGGCCGGCCAGGGTGACGACCGGCACCTGGCGCGATAGCACGTCCAGCTGCGCGGGCGACAGCACCCGGTCGTGCAGGATGAGCCCGTCGCTCTTGCGGGCCAGCGCAAAAATCAGCCGGCCCGCATCCGGCTCGTCCAGATCGACTGACCTGATAAGGAGATCGAAGCCGTGCCTCTGGGCCACTATCTCCATGCCCCGGTTGATCATGTCAGGGAACTGGAGGTTCTCATCCTCGTCGGCGAACATGTTGGCGTCGCGCCCCTGCGGCCGTCGGACGACTACTCCGATGACCTCCTTGAGCCGGGCGCTGAGTGCCCGGGCCGCGCCGTCAGGCACGAACCCGAGTTCTTCCACGGCCCGCAGGACGCGCTGCCTGGTGTCGGCCCGCGGGTTGCCCTGGCCGTTGAGCACCCGCGACACCGAGGCGATGGACAGCCCGGCGATCCTGGCCACGTCGTAGATCGTCGGGGCCTGACCCGGCTGCATCGGGGTGGTCGGCTGCACAGGCACAGTCGGCCTAGCCTGGGTCGGCCTAGCCTCAGTCGGCTGGGCCGCGCCAGTCACTGTGTCCACCCTGCACCGCCGGTCTCGAAGGGGGCGTTGCCGCCCACATCAGGAAGCGCTTACGAAAGCGCTTACGGAAGCGCTTACCCGACTGTCCTTCACTCCCTGCGGCCACTGCCGCTTCAGAGAAAGGATTGCGGAAAGCGCTTACTTAGCTAACTGCGGAGAGCGTAAAACGGCCGGGATGCCGCCACAAGCGCTCAAGGTAACCCGTTACAAGAACGTGACATTGAAGCTACGTCTGCGTTTCGGGCTCGGGGACGAGCCACCATGATGGTGGCTTGCGTCACCGCACAGCGGGCCGGGCCGGGGGGGCCGGGGCGGTCAGCCGGCCGGCTGCGCTTCGCCTTCCGCGGCGAGCTGGTGTCCGAGCTGGTCGGCGACATAATCGATGGCCTCGGCGCTCGCGGGCAGAACCCCGACCATGGTGAAGAACGCGTGCATCTGGCCGGCGAACCGCCGCTGCACCACGGGCACGCCGGCGAGGGCGAGCTTGTGTGCGTACGCCTCGCCCTCGTCCCGCAGCGGATCATGCTCGGCGGTCAGCACGATCGCCGGCGCCAGCCCCGTGAGGTCTGCGGCCTGCAACGGCGAGGCATCCGGGTGCAGCCGGTCCGCCGGGCTGGGCGCGTAGTGATCCCAGAACCAGGCCATCGACTCGCGCCGCAGCAGCAGTTGGTTCTCTGGGTCCAGGTACGACGGCGTGTTGAGGTCCGCATCCGTCACGGGGTAGATGAGCACCTGGCTGGCCAGGCGCGGCCCGCTGGCGTCGCGGGCGCGGCGGGCGACGACCGCGGACAGGTTGCCGCCGGCGCTGTCCCCCATCACCACGAGGGGAACGGGACCGCCAGCGATCTCGGTCATCCGTTCGTTCGCCCACAGCAGGGCGGCCCACGCATCGTCTGCAGCGGCCGGGAACCGGTGCTCGGGCGCCAGCCGGTAGTCGACGTTGACCACTGCTGCCTGCAGCCTGTTCGCGAGGACCCGGACGACGCTGTCATGGGTATCGAGGTTGCCGATGACCCAGCCGCCGCCGTGGAAGTACACCACCAGCGCGCGGATGTCGCCGGCGGGCACGAGCACGCGCACCGCGAACTGGTCGCCGTCAGCGGTCGGGACCCGCTCGTCGTAAACCGTCGCTACCTCGGGTCCCGGTGGAGACAGCGCGCCCATCGCGGCCATCGCCTCGCGGCCCTCTTGCGGTGTCTGCTCGTGCAGTGGCGGTGCTCCGGCTTCCTCGTACGCCGCGAGCAGGGCAGCCGTCGCCTCGTCGATCGCCATTGCAACTCCCGTCTGGTCGCCCTCGGCGGCAACAGCCTGGGCGCAGGCGGCCGCGTTCCGGACGCTACTACGCAGTGGAGCTCGCGAACAATATGTCGCGCTCGGGGCCGGAAGGCCGTCTTGCGATGCGCTGGAGCGGCAGAAGCCGCGCTGGCCGTACGGTGGGGTGGTGGAGTTCAGCCGGGAGCTGCGCGATGACGTCATTTGCGGGGACATCACGCTGTCGTACCGGCTGTGGAGCCGGCCACAGGTGCGCCTCGGCGGGCGTTATGCCGTAGGTCCGGCACTGATCGAGATCGACTCCATCGAGCTGATGCCGTTCAGCTCGGTCACCGAGGCAGACCTGGAACGCACGGGCGAGACGGACCTCGAGTCGCTGCGCCGCCGCACCGCGCACTCGGGGCCCGTGCACGACGACACTCTCGTGTACCGGATCGAGTTCCACGTTGTAGGACCCGGGAAATGATCTTCATGGGAGTGGCATCACTGTCGTCATAGCGACAGCAGATCCACTCCCACTCTGGCGCTCCTACTGCTCGGCGAGGATCGCCTCGAGCTCGGCAAGCGGGTCGCGGACGACAGGGCCGGTGGTGCGCACGACGGCGCGCCGGATCACGCCGGGGAATGTGAAGGGCGCGGTGTAGCCCTCACCGACCGCCGGTCCCCATTCGTAGCCGCACGTCAGGCCCACGCCGGTGCCGGTGAACCCGGACGGCGTGAACCGGGGGATCGTCCCGCGGCCGACCTCCACGCCGTCGCACCGCAGCACGCCGGTGCCGCCGAGCCCGGCGTCCTTGGTGAACTCGTACTCCAGCCGGTGCTCGCCGCCCGGCGCCAGCACCGAACCCGAGCCCGACGAGACGACGTGTCTCTCCTTGCCGTACAGGTTGTGCACGTATCGCGGCCTGCCGCCGAGGATGTGCAGGGACCAGCCGCCGAGGGCGGAGCCCAGCGCGAGCAGTACCCCGTCGGCGGAGTCACCGACGACGAAGTCGACGGCCAGGAGGTGCGAGCGGTTGCGGACGTTGACCGCCACTGCTTCGGGCACCGGCGCGCCGCCCTGCGCGTACCGGAACTCCGACCGGGGACGCCGCCGGTCCGGCTTGGGGTGAACGAGCGCCCACAGCGGCCGGTTGTCGAGGGGAAGCACCTGGTTGCGCCGCGCCTCCTGCCACCACAGGGCGACGAGCTCGGCCACCTTTCCCGGATGCTGCGCGGAAAGATCCGCAGTCTCCGACAGATCGGATGTGACGTCGTACAGCTCCCAGACGTCCTCATCGAACGGCGCGTTCGGGTTCTGGTCGTCATACAGCGGCCCGACCGGGTGGAACGTGACCGCCTTCCAGCCCCGATGGTAGAGCGCGCGTGAGCCGAGCATCTCGAAGTACTGGGTCTCGTGCCGCTCGGCGGCGGCTGCTCCGTCCGGCCCGAGCAGGTAGCCGAACGGCACCCCGTCGAAGACGGTTTGCGAGACGCCCTCGAGATCAGCCGGCGCTGTTACCCCGGTCAGCTCCAGCACGGTCGGCAGTACGTCGACCGCGTGCGCGAACTGGTGCCGCACCGCCCCCGGTGCGATGGCGCCGTTCGCGACACCGGCCGGCCACGCCACGATGCACGGGTCTGCGACACCGCCCTCGTGCACCTCCCGCTTCCACCGGCGGAATGGCGTGTTGCCCGCCATCGTCCAGCCCCACGGATAGTTGTTGTGGGTCAGCGGCCCGCCGATCTCATCGATCCGGGCGGCCATCTCGTCCGGCCCGGCCGGATCGAGGTTCTGCAGCCGCATGTCATTGATGGAGCCCTCGGCGCCGCCTTCTGAGCTGGCCCCGTTGTCCGAGACCACGCAGACGATGGTGTTGTCGAGCTCACCGCGCTCCCGAAGAAACGCCAGCACCCGGCCTACCTGCTCGTCGGCGTGTGACAGGAAGCCCGCGAAGCACTCCATGAACCGCGCCGCGACGGCCCGGTCACGCTCGCTCAGCGAGTCCCACGCCGGCACCCACGGCGGCCGCGCCGACAGCGCCGTCGACGGCGGCAGGAGTCCCGTGGCGAGCTGCCGCTCGAAGACCGCCGATCGCCATGCGTCCCAGCCCAGGTCGAACCGGCCGCGGTAGTGCGTCAGCCAGCGTGGCGGCGGCTGGTGCGGTGAGTGGCACGCCCCGGTGGCGAAATACAGGAAGAACGGCCGGTCCGTGTCCGCGGCCCGCAGGTCACCGAGGAACTCGATGGCCCGGTCCGCGAGGTCCTCGGTCAGGTGGTAGCCGTCAGAGAGAGCGCGCGGCGGCCGCACCGCGTGGTTGTCGTGGAACAGTGCGGGCACGAACTGGTGCGTCTCGCCGCCGTGGAACCCATACCAGCGGTCGAACCCCCGGGCCAGCGGCCAGGTCGCGCGCGACGCCGCCATGTTGGTCTCGTCCTCAGGGGACAGGTGCCACTTGCCGACCGCGTAGCACGCGTAGCCGGCGGCCCGCAGGATCTCCGACAGGTAGCCGTTTTCGCGCGGCGGCTTGCCCCAGTAACCGGGGAAGCCGACTGCCAGGTCGGCGACCCGGCCCATGCCGCTGCGATGGTGATTGCGGCCGGTCAGCAGGCAGACCCTGGTGGGCGAGCACAGCGAGGTCGTATGAAAGTTGGCGAGCCGCACGCCGCCGGCCGCGAGCCCGTCGAAGACCGGCGTCTCGATGTCCGAGCCGTAAGAGCCGAGCTGGGCGTAGCCGACGTCGTCGAGCACCACGAGGACGACGTTGGGGGCGCCGGGCGGCGGTGCAGGCTCGGGTGGCCACCAGGGCTGCGAGTCACGCCAGTCGGTTCCGATTCTGCCCTCGAAATGCGGTGTCACCGACGCGCTCCTCGTCTCCCGGCCTGGCCGCCCGGCCTGCGGTCCATCATCATGGACCGATGGCAGATGACATCGCCGCCCCGGGGATTCCGGGGACGGCGGTCCCGGGGACGGCGGTCCCTGGGGTGTCCGGTGCAGCGGCTCTGGATAGCCCCGGCGCAGCTGCCCTGGATGCTCCCGCCGCGGCGGCGCGCACCCGCGCGGTGCTTATCCGCTACGCCCTCGGCATTGTCATTGGCGTCGTGGTGCTGTGGCTGCTGTTCGGCAGGCGCAGCGAGCTGGTCGCCGCCGTCCGCCAGCTTGGCAGCGCGAGCCCGCAGTGGATCGCGGCCGCGATCGGCGCCGAGTCGCTATCCATGCTCGGCTACGCCGTGTTGCAGTGGCGCGTGCTGCGCCTCGCCGACGCCGGTTCGCGCGTACCGCTGCCTGGCCTGTTCCTGCTGACGCTGGCCAACGCCGCTATCAACTGCACAGTGCCGGGGGAGCCGGCGGTGTCGAGCGGCTACCGCTACCGCTACTACCGCCGGCGCCGGGCGAGCTCAGCGGCCGCCGGCTGGACGATCTTCACGATCCTGATTGCGCAGGCCGTCGGGATGTCCTTCGTGCTGCTGACCGGCGTCCTCGTGGCGCTGGTGGCGACTGCGACAGCCGGCGGCAGCCACGCCAGCCCGGCCGGCCTGGGCGTGACCGTACTCGGCCTGCTGATCGTCCTCGGCTCGGGTGCGGTCCTGATCCGCCGCGATCTCGTGCTGGGTCTCGCGACCGCGGTCACCGGCCGCCTGGCCAGAAGGCGGCGCGAGGCTCGTGGCGCCCAGCCCCGCGGCCTGCTGACGCGGATCGAGGCGACGCTGGCCCGGATGCGAGAGATCCCGCTGAGCCCTGGGGCCACGGCGGGTGTGGTGGCGATCGCCACCGCCGTGTGGCTGAGCGACTTCTGCTGCCTGCTGTGCGGCTTCCGGGCCGTCCATGCGACCATCCCCTGGCACGGGGTGCTGCTCGCCTACGGCGCATCGGTGGTTGCCGGCTCGCTCCCGATAGTCCCCGGCGGCCTCGGCATCGTCGAGGGCAGTCTCGCCGTGGTGCTGGTCGCCTACGGAGCCGGCCGGCTGCCCGCCGTCTCGGCCGTCCTGGCGTTCCGGATGGTGAACTACTGGCTCGCCGTCGCGGTCGGCTGGGTCAGCGTCGGGCTGATCGCCCTCCAGTTCCGCCGGAGCCCAGCCGGCCGCAGCGCAGCCGACGCGGACGCGGCCCGGTAAACCCTTCAGAACGGGAACGTGGCCCTCGCCGGCCAGTGCCGCCCGCCGGCTCGCGCCCGTAATGGGCCGGTCAAGACGCACCGGTGGTGGGTGGGCGCGCCCCTATACTGCACACCGCCACGCGCGCCGCAAGCCCGACGCGGCGCAGGCCAGGAGCAGAAGGGGAACGCGGATGGCCCACGCCTCAGCAGCCTGGCGGCGCGCGCCGCTCGCTGCGAAAGTTCCCGAGGTCACGTTCCTGTTCTGGGTCATCAAGCTGCTGACCACGGCTGGCGGCGAGGCGGTCTCGGATTTCCTCGTCCCGCACGGTTACCTGCTGACGGGCGTGGTGGAGGTCGCGATCTTCGTGGTCGCGGTCGTCCTGCAGCTCAGCACGCGGCGCTACGTGGCGGCCGCCTATTGGTTCCTGGCCCTCGCGATCGCGATCTTCGGCACCGGCGCGGCGGACTTCATGCACTTGATCATCGGCATCCCTTACGGCGGTACCTCGGCGTTCTGGGCGGTCGCACTCGCGCTGGTGTTCTGGCTCTGGTACCGCAGCGAGCGGACGCTGTCCAT
>DASQIW010000023.1:0-6505 GCA_035631375.1 Streptosporangiaceae bacterium | reverse complement strand
CTGACCTCCGGCTACCTGCCGCTGGGCGCCGTGATCGCGGGCCCGCGCGTCACGGAGCCGTTCTGGCGGGAGGGCTCGACGGAAGTCTTCCGGCACGGCTACACCTACTCGGCGCACCCGGCCGCCTGCGCAGTGGGTCTGGCCAACCTCGACATCATCGAGCGCGAGCAGCTGGTGCCGCGGGTCAGGGAACTCGAGCCGGCTCTCGCGCATGCACTCGCACCGCTGGCCGGTCACGAGCTCGTCAGCCAGGTCCGCACGGGCGCGGGCCTGCTCGCGGCCGTGGAGCTATCGGCCGCGGCGCGCGAGGCCGATCCTGGTATCGGCGCCCGCGTGGTGGCGGCCGCGCGCCGGCGCGGGGTCATCACCCGGCTGCTGCGCGGGGTGGCGCTGCAGATCTCCCCGCCGTTTGTCATCACACCCGCCGAGCTGCACCAGATCAGCGAGGTGTTCGCGGCCGCGCTAGACGCCGAGCTGAGCTGAGCTCTGGACCGACTTGCGCAGGCCGCGGAACGGACGGACCACGAGTCGGCCGTCAGCGCGGCGGATGAGGACATTCCTCGGGCCGCCGCCCCGCCCCCAGCGGGCGACCACGGTGACAGGCCGTCCCCGCTCCAGGTAGATGCGGCCGATCATGCTGCTCAACTGACCTCAGCCTCCATCGATCGTCGCTGTCGTCCGCTCGGTGCGGGCGCGCATGGGTGTGACATCGCGAGCCGCTAGCCGACTGCGGAGCCGCCCGTGACGACGGGACTGACATCGTGGCCGTCGACGCTGTCGAAGATGCCCGGCGCGTTCTGGAACTGCCCGCTGGGGTTGTTGCGCAGCACCGAGCCGTTCTCGATGGTCAGCGTGCCGGAGCCAGCGTCGACGACGAAGAAGATCGCGCCGCCACCTGCTCTGGCGCTGCCATTCTGGATGAGGCTGTCGTCGATCGTGACGTTGTAGTTATCGCCGTCGGTGTAGATGGCGCCCCCGCTGCCGCCGCCCGGCGTGCCCGCCTGCGGCGGATTTGCGCCTGATCCGATCGCCTGGTTGGCGCCGAACATGCAGTCGATGACGTCCCAGCTCGCATCGATACTGCTGAGCGCCCCGCCATTGGAGCAGTGACCGCCCCGGAACGTGTCATGAGCGAGATAGACCGGCGCGCCCTGGTACATGCCGAACGCCCGGATGGCCGCGCCACCCAGGTCAGGGCCGACCGGATAGCACGCGTTGCCGAAGAAGCCCGAGTTCACGACCTTGAGCTGGCCGCCCTGGTCGAAGATGGCGCCGCCGCCGTAGCTGGCGGTGCTGCTCTGCTGCGTCGCCGAGTACGCATCTGTGAACGTCAGGTTCTGCACGACGAGCTGCGGATACTGCTGCTCCCAGCAATTGCTGGTCGTCCACACCTGCTGCTTGTCGCAGGTGTTCATATACAGGATCCGAACGTGGCCGCCACCACTCAACGTGACCCTGCCCCCGCCATCGATCACCGTCAGCGCGTGGGTGTTCACGATCTTCGCCGTCGCGGTCATGGTGATCGTCACCGGGTCCGGCCCGCAGCTGAAGGTGATAATGCCGCCTTCGGCCACCGCCTGCACCACGGCCGCCGACGTGCAGCTGGCCGGCGTCCCGCTGCCAACGACGTGGTCCGGCCGGCCTGCGGGCACCGGCTGCGCAGGAGCCGGGACAGGAGCGGTCCCGTACCCGTAGACCGCCGGCGCTGTCGCCTGGACTGGGTTGCGGGTTGCCGACACGCGCGGCGATGCGGTCGGGCTGACCGCAGCGGTCGCAGCGGAAGCGGCCGACCTGGCCGGACTTTTCGAGCTAATCGGATGACCGGCGGCGCCGCACGCCGCGAGCGTGGCACACGCGCCGAGCATGACGGTAAGCCGGAATGGTCGCACGGCGCCCGAGGCTAGCTGCCGCACAGGTGAGGGACCACCATCTCGGGGAATTTACCCGCCGAACCTTCGCGAGTAAGGAGAGCCGTCATGCCAGTCATACCAGACATTATGCTGAATAACGGGCAGCGGATCCCGCAGTTCGGCTTCGGCGTCTTCCTGATCCCGCCGCCCCAGACCGAGGCCGCGGTCTCGCATGCCCTCCAGGCTGGCTACCGGCATGTCGACACAGCGGAGATGTACGGCAACGAGGCGGAGGTCGGGCAGGCCATCAGCAAGTCGGGGCTGAGCCGCGGCGAGGTTTTCGTGACCACGAAGCTGAGCAACGACGCGCATCAGCCGGATGACGCGCGTCTCGCCTTCGAGGGCTCGCTGAAGGCGCTGGGCTTCGACTACGTCGACCTCTTCCTCATTCACTGGCCGCTGCCGACCAGGTACGACGGAGACTTCGTCTCGACCTGGCGGACCCTTGAGGAGTTCTACCGGGACGGCCGGGCGCGCTCGATCGGCGTGTCCAACTTCCAGCCCCATCACCTGCGCCGTATCCACACCGAGCGCGAGATCACGCCCGCCGTCAACCAGATCGAGGTCAACCCGTACCTGACGCAGGGCGAGCTGCACCGGTTCTGCGCCGAGCACGAGATCGTCGTCGAGGCGTGGTCGCCGCTGGGCCGCGGCAGGGTGCTGGCCGACCCGACCGTCGACGACATCGCGCGCCGGTACGGCAAGACGCCTGCCCAGGTCGTTCTGCGATGGCACATCGAGCGCGGCGACGTCGTCTTCCCGAAGTCTGTGACCCCGTCGCGAATTAGGGAGAACATCGACGTCTTCGACTTCGAGCTCACCGACGAGGACGTCGAGGCGATCACCGCCCTGAACCGTGACCAGCGGGCCGGGCCGAACCCGGACACGTTCGCCGGCTAGCCCGCCGGAGCTGGCAGGGCGAATGGGCCGGCCTCGTCGACGGCGCAATGTGAGAATAGGGATAATCAGGGCATGAGGCCATGGCAAGGGCGCGGAGTCAGCCGCGGTCCCGCCCGGCGCAGGCGAGGACGGTGGCTGGCCTGTGTGGCTGTCGCGGCCGTGCCGCTCGCGCTGGCCGCGTGCTCGTCGTCCGCGCCCGCGACGGCAACCCACTCGGTTCCGAGCACCGAGTCTCCCCAGACCACCATGCCGGCGGCCGGGGCAGTCCCGCGACCGGAGCACGTCGTCGTGGTGGTCCTGGAAAACCACGCGTATCAGCAGGTCATTGGCAACTCGGACGCGCCGTTCCTGAACGGGATCGCGCGCCGCGGCGCCCTGTTCACCCGTTCCTACGCGATCACGCATCCGAGCGAGCCGAACTACCTGGCGCTCTTCTCGGGCAGCACGCACGGCGTGCAGAGCGACGCCTGCCCGGTCACGTTCACCTCGCCTAACCTGGCGTCTGGACTGCTCGCCGCGGGGGACACGTTCGTCGGCTATGCGGAAGGTCTGCCCGGCACGGGCTCGAAGGTCTGCGCCGACGGCGACTACGCGCGCAAGCACGTTCCGTGGGCCGATTTCACCAATGTCCCGGCGTCGCTGAGCCGGCCATTCACGAGGTTCCCGACCGACTTCGCCAGCCTGCCGACTGTCTCGTTCGTGATCCCGAACTTGTGCAACGACATGCACGATTGCAGCGTCGCCACCGGCGACTCGTGGTTGCGAACGCATCTCGCTGGCTACGCGTCGTGGGCTATGAGTCACGACAGCCTGCTGATCGTGACGTTTGACGAGGATGACGGCAGCCAGGCCAACCTGATCGCGACCATCTTCGCGGGCCAGCAGGTGCGACCGGGCCGGTATCCGGAGCGGATCACGCACTACAGCGTGCTCGCCACCATCGAGGCGGCTTACGGGCTTGCCCGGGTGGGTAGTGCGGCGAGCGCGGCTCCCATCAGCGACATCTGGCAGTCCTAGCCCGCTGCGACGCGGACGCCCAGCTGCGCGTCGGTATCGTTGAGCCGTCCTTGCACTTGTGGGAGGGCTGGACAATGGGCCTTAGGCCGGGCGTGGCGATCGACCTCGGCACGGTTAATACGCTCGTCTATGTTCCTGGCCGCGGTGTGGTCATCGACGAACCCACGGCGATAGCCGTCAGCCGGGACACCGGCCAGGTCGTAGCCGTCGGGTCCGAAGCCGATGGCCTGGCCGGGAAGGAACCCCAGGGCGTCGATGTGGTGCACCCGCTGCGCCAGGGGGTCATCGCCGATCTGGACGCGACTGTCGTGATGCTGCAGGCCTTCCTGCGCCTTGCGCAGCTGCGGGGGCGGGCCGGCAGACTGCTGGCCGTTATCTGCCTGCCCGTGGAGACGACACCCGTGGAGCGGCGAGCAGTGGCGGCAGCGGCCGAGGCCGTCAAGCCACGGTGCGCGGTCCAGCTCGTCGACGAGCCGGTCGCCGCTGCGGCGGGCGCCGGCCTGGACCTGACCGCCGGGTCCGGCGCGTTCATCGTGGACATAGGGGGCGGCACGACCGAGGTTGCAGTGCTCGCGGGTAGTCACGTCGTCCGCGCGCGCTCGCTCCGAACCGGCGGAAATGCCATGGACGAGGCCATCACCAAGGCCGTGCGGGACGAGTATGACCTGCTCATCGGCCGCAACGCGGCGCGCAACCTGAAGATGACGCTCGGCCTCGCGGCCGGACCACTCACCGAGGCCGAAACCGTCGGTGTCGATGCGGTCCGGCGCGTGCCCCGCGTCGCACGGGTCTCCGCCGGACTCGTATCGCGGGCCATCGAGCCGACTGCCCGCGCGATCACGGGCATGGTGCAGGAGATTCTCGCCGATATCCCGCCGAATCTCGCCGAGGAAGTTGTCCGGACCAAGATCCGGTTGTCTGGCGGCGGCGCTCTGCTCCCCGGGCTTGCCTTCCGGATCGAGACGGCAGCCGACATCGCCGCCGTCGTCGTTGACGATCCGCTGCGCTGCGTGATTCGTGGCGCGGCGCACATCCTGGAGACCGGGATGACCGGCAACGGTCAGCTGGCTACCTGACTGGGCGGCGCCCTAGCTCCGGAACCCGTCCGCCTACGCCAGACCTGCTACGCCCAGACATCCCTGGCCACCGCGCCGACCAGCTGCATCGACGTGGCAGCGTTGAGCGCCCCCGCCTGCAGTTGCTCGAACGCCAGCCGGTACTCGTACGTCTCTGCCTCGTTCTCGAAAAGACTCTGCCCAGTGAGGTGCTCCACATAGACGACGTCGCCCAGGAGGGCGCCGTGCGCCGGAGCGAAGCCGAGTATCGCGAAGCCGCACGGCCCGATCGGATAGGCGGCGGTAAAGGGCAGCACCCGGATCGTCACATTCGGCAGGCCTGAGATCCGCCGGAGGTGCGTCAGCTGGGCATGCATGGTCTCCACCGACCCCAGCCGGTGCCGCAGCGCGGCCTCATCCAGAATGAACACGTACTCCCTGGCATCTCGCCGCCACAGCAGCCTCTGGCGCCAGAGCCGTGCTTCGACCCTGCGCTCGATTTCGCCGGGGGGAACCCTCGGCGGCGAGCCGAAGGCGCTCTGCATGGTCGCCCTCGCGTAGTCCTCAGTCTGGAGCAGGCCGTGAATCAGCTCGGGCGACCACGACTGCAGCGTGGCAGCGCTGTCCTCGAGCCCGATGTAGGTGACGTAGGCGGCCGGGAAGGTGGTGGCGAGGGGAGTCCACCAGCCGCGGGCGCCCTGTTCGTCGGCGAGCGCTTCGAGCTGGTGACGCGTGGCCTCGTCCGCGCCGTACAGGTCGAGCAGACGGTCGAGATCGCGGCGTTTGATCCCGGTGCGGTCGGTCTCGATTCGGCTGACCTTCGAGGCGGACCAGCCAAGTCGTGCGGCCACCACGTCGCCGGACATGCTGGCGTGCTCGCGCAGCCGTCGTAACTCAGTGGCGAGCGCGCGCCGAAGCGCCGGCAACTACCGCACTCCCGTCTCGCTAGCGCCGCTGATTACCAGCACATATCGGCTCATGAAGTTGGACAACAAATCTCAGGCCTCAAGCCCCCGGTTAGTCGAATTCGCCAGCTTTCACGGCACGAGCGAATGTGTTCCATTCCTCGGCGGTAAACAGGAGCACAGGGCCAGTGCGGCCGGCCTTGCTGTCCCGCACGGCTTTCCAGCCTTCAGGCAGGTCACTGACCTCGACGCAGGAATTCGTGCTGCATTTGGTGCTCCGTCGCCACTGATAAGACACCCCATCTTTCACGATGACCCCCAGGCAATCTCTGGCAGGTTTTTGGCGCTTATGCGCAGGTGAAAGGACCGCGTTAACGAGTTTGTCACGTCTGCAGCGGCGGCGCAGAAACTTTGAGCACGGCGCGCCGCACGGCGGCGACACTGCGGTCCACGTCCGCGTCGGTCGTGCTCCAGCCGCTGAGGCTGATCCGCATGGCCCGGACCCCGTGCCAGGTTGTGGGTCCGCACCAGCACGTGCCGTCGGCCTGCACGGCCGCGATGACCGCCTCGGTCATGGCAGCCGTCCCGAACGACACCAGCACCTGGTTCAGCACGACATCGTTGAGCACTCCGAAGCCAGCGCTCCGCAGCCCCTCGGCGAACCTCCGGGCGAGTTCGCAGCTACGGCCCACGAGGTCAGCCACGCCATCGCGACCCA
>DASQIW010000022.1:0-14548 GCA_035631375.1 Streptosporangiaceae bacterium | reverse complement strand
CACCGGTGGCTGTGGGCCGTGCACCGGAGGTCCGGCCTTCATGGCGGGCAACTCGCCGCGCCGTAGCTCACCGACATCATCGCCGCGCGGCGCCCCACATAGGCGCCTTGGTGCCGTGACTCAGCGTGCGCTATCGACAGGCCTTGTGTGACAAGGCATCATGTATGACATGGCTGGCGAGGGCGCCCTGACCGAGCTGCGGCGTGGCGTGCTCGGACCCTGCGTGCTGGCGCTGCTGGAGCTCAGGCCGCGCTTCGGCCTGGAACTGGTCCGCGAGCTGGCTGACGCGGACGGCCTGCTGACGAGCGACGGCACCGTCTATCCGCTGCTGAACCGGCTCCGCGATGCGGGCCTGGTGACCAGCGAATGGCGGGACGAGGAGGGCCAGCGGGCCCGGCGGTACTACTCGATCACCAACGCGGGGCGGCGGAGCCTGACGGACTTCCGCGCCGACTGGGCTCAGTTCTCCGGGACCGTCAGCGGCGTGCTGAATCACGACCGCGACGCAGCATCAGAAGGCAGGCAACGCTGATGACGAGCACGACACCCGGCCATCCTCTGGTGCGCGCCTATCTGGGCGAGCTGGCGACCGCCCTCGCCGCGCTACCCCCAAACCGAGCTAACGAGCTCATGGACCAGATCACCACCCACCTGGAGGACACCCTGCCGCCCGGCGCCGAGGAGCAGGAGGTGGCAGAGGTCCTCCGGCGGCTAGGCCAGCCCGCCGATCTTGCCGCGGAGGCCGCTGGACGGGGCGGCCCGCGGCGACGGCGGAAACTGGGCCCGCCGTGGCTGCCATGGTCGGTCTCGGCTCTCATCGCCGTCGTCGTCCTCGGCGCGGGATACCTCATCGCCGTCGAATCAGCTCCTGCGCTCCAGCCGGCCGGATCGTCGATCTGGTGGTATCCGATAGACCGCAGCCGGGGCGTCTGGACCAATGAGCCGACCGGCGAGTCAGTGTCGTCGGTACCGATCCGCTCGGGCCAGATGCAGGGCTTTGTCGTAACTGTCATCAATAACAGCGACTGGACGCAGACGATCCTCGGGCCAGCCGCGGATTACGTAACCCCTGGCGGGCTGTCCGACATTCAGATAGCTGTGACTCGGTATAACCGCGATATCGAGCGAGGCGGCCTGACCTTCGACGGTGTCACCTTCACCACGCCAGGATCGATCCCGCCGCATCAGATCCGGGCGGTGCGCGTGCTCTGGCGGTCAACGACCTGCTACGACAAGGGTACGTCTGGCCTGACCGACCTGCTGGCGCTCGCGGTGCGGGTCGGCGGGATTACCCGGACTGAGGCGGTGACTATGGATGGCTGGTGGAGGCTAACCGGACCCAGTAGCCCGCCGAACGCACACAACGAGTGCGTCTGACCGAGCCCCTCTGGCGCCGGTAGCCGGGTCCCAGAGCGCGACAGTTGGTGCAACAGGGGCCCCCGGGGAATCAGAGACACGGCGACACATGTTGGAAACAACGGTGCGCCACACTAACCCCGAGTGAACCGGTACAGCGCGAAGGCCATCGCCGACGCCTGCGGTACCGGGAGTGCACCGCTTGATATTGACCACTGACAACTGATCAACACGGCTGCCCGCGCAGCCGCTCAGCAGGCCACTTCGAGCTGAAGGGTGTACGGCAAGTGACCCAGACCACAAGCGCGGGCAACACCGCGGTGATCGAGGCCGACGTCCGGGAAGGGACGTACGGCGCGAAGGTAGCGAAGATCGAGCCCGGCGGGGCCGAGTACATCCCGCTGAGTGAGCGGCACGGCAAGCCGCTGCAGCAGTTCTGGACCTGGGTGTCGCCGAACATGGAGTTCGCGACCGTATTCGTCGGGTTCATCGGAGTCTGGTTCTTCGGCCTGAACTTCTGGATGACGGCGCTGGCCATCGTGCTCGGCACCGCCCTCGGCTCATGGTCGATGGCGACACTGGCCACGCGCGGACCGCTGTTCGGCGTGCCGCAGATGGTGCTGTCTCGGATCGGCTTCGGGCGGCTCGGCAACATCCTGCCGGCCGGCATCAACGCTCTCGTGGCCGGCGTGGGCTGGTTCGCGGTCAATAGTGTCAGCGGCGCGTTCGCGCTGAACGCCCTGCTGCACTGGAACACCAAGCTCTGCCTGTTGATCATCGTCCTGGTGCAGCTCGCTGTCGCCTTCTTCGGGCACAACCTGGTGCACGCGTTCGAGCGGTGGGCGTTCCCCGTCCTGGTGGTCATTTTCGTGATCGCCTCGGCGGTCATCTTCAGCAAGGCGCACTACAGCGCCCCGGGCACGTCGTTCCCCGGCGGCACCATCGGCGGCTGGCTGATCACCTTCGGCGCGGCATTCGGGTACGCGGCCGGCTGGAACCCCTACGCCAGCGACTACACCCGGTACCTGCCGAAGGACAGCAACCGCGCCGCGGCCGGTATGTGGGCCGGCCTCGGCGTCTTCGTCTCCTGCGTGGCGCTGGAGGTTGTCGGCGCTGCCGCTGCCACCATCACTGGTATGGGCAAGTACGAAAACAACCCGACGGCGGGCTTCGTCAGCCACATGCCGACCTGGGTGGGCGACGTGACCCTGCTGGCGATCGCGCTGGGCGCGATCTGCGCGAACGCGCTGAACGTCTACTCCGGCTCGATGTCGTTCCTCGCTATGGGCGTCAAGCTGCCGCTGATGCTGCGGCGGGCGCTGGTCGCCATCGTGTTCGGCGTCGCCGGCTTCTTCGTCGCCTGGTCCGGTCTGTCCGACGCCGGCACCAAGTACAACAACTTCTTGCTGGTCATCGCGTACTGGATCGCGCCATGGCTCGGTGTGTACTTCGCCGACCAGTTCCTGCGGCGCGGCAAGAACGTGGCCGGGTTCCTGTTTGACCGCCGGCACAATCCGTGGGGCGGAGTCGTCGCCATGGCGGTAGCAACGGGCCTGTCGATCTGGCTGTTCGCCAACCAGTCCGACTACACCGGCCTGGTGCCCAAGCACGTCCCGCAGGTGGGTGACCTTACCTTCGAGGTCGGCTTCGTCCTCGCCGCCCTGCTCTACGCGCTGTTCTTCAGGTTCCAGCGCGACAGCCAGGCTGAGGAGGTCCTGCACGTGGAAGGCGAGGCTGACCCGCTAACCGTCGGCTAACGCTCAACCAGGAGCGGAACGTGGCCGCGGGGGCGGGTCAGATGCCTGCCCCCGCGGCACCATTTGTTATCCGGCGGCCAGGATTGCTGCCCAGGCCTGGTCGGTGACCGTCCGGGTCGGCTTGCGGTTGATCAGGCCTTCTTTCCCGAACCCTCGCAGCCGGACGTGCACACTTGCATCGCTGGCCGGGACGAATTCGGCGTCAAGGACGATCTGCTGCAGCCCCGCCAAGCCAACGGGCACAGCGATCCTGACGCCGCGGCCGCCGGGTAGCGGCTGAGCCCTCGGGAATGCAGCCGTCAGCCTGGCGACAGCTTCATCGGCCGTGCCGGGCACGTTACCGGCGCGCTCCTCGACCTTGGTCTGAAGGCGGGCTGCGCCCCTGGCTCCGCCGCGCGCCCCGCCGCGGGATGCTCCCATGCGAGCACCAGGCCCCGCAATCGCACCGGCCGCGATCCCCCCGACCGCGCCGCCAATCTCACCGGCTTGTGCACCGAGACCAATGAGGTAGTCCTCGATCTCTGCTGGGACAGGCTGCGGATCCGCCATGAATGGGACCGTAACACTAGGAATCGGCCGCGGCGCCGGTAATCCATGATCGCCCTGCAGGCCGCCGCCGGCTAGTCGCGCAGGAACGTGACTGGCTCCTCGGCGCCGTGCCAGATCACGGTGTGCTGGGCAGGGGTCGCGCGCGCCACGACCTTGCCGTCGCGCAGCACGAGGGTCCGCGGCGCGACTAGCCGGAGGGCGTCGGCCTCGGACGGCGCGTCGAAGACGACTAGGTCGGCCGGCCCGCCAGTCCGCAGGCCGTAGTCACTCACGCCGAGCGCAGCCGCCGGGTTGACGGTAATCATCTCGATGAGGCGCCGGAGCTCGTCGTCGCCGGACATCTGACCGAAATGCACCAGCACGAACGCAGCCTGCAGCGGGTCGCCGTAGCCGAGCGGGTACCACGGGTCCATCACTGAATCGTGCCCGATGCAGACGTTCACGCCGGCGGCCTGCAGCTCCTTGATCCTGGTGTGGCCGCGGCGGATCGGGCCGGTGTCGAACCGGCCCTGCAGGACGGCATTGTCGAGCGGGTTGGTCACCATGTGCAGGCCGGCCCTGGCGATGTTGGTGATGAGCCGGTAGGCGTAGGCGCCGTTATAGGAGTGCATCGCCGTGGTGTGGCTGGCCGTCACCCGGCCGGACATGCCGCGGCGGATCGTCTCGGCGACCATCACCTCGGTGAACCGGGAATGATCGTCGTCGGTCTCGTCGCAGTGGATGTCGACCGCGAGCCCGTACTCGTCCGCCAGCGCCATGGCGAACTTCACCGACTCGACGCCGTCCTCTCGGGTGAGCTCGTAGTGAGGGATCCCGCCGACCACGTCGGCGCCGAGCTCGACCGCCTGGCGCATCAGGTCCCGGCCGCCGTCGAAGCTGAGCATGCCCACCTGCGGAAACGCCACGAGCTGTAGGTCGATGAGCCCGCGGGTTTCCGCACGCAGGTCGATCAGCGCCCGGAGAGCCCGAAGCTGCGGATCGGTGACGTCGACGTGGCTGCGGACGTGCTGGACGCCGCAGGCGAGTTGCCAGCGCAACACGTTCCGCACCCTGCCCTGCACGTCGTCGTAGCTGAGACTCGCCACCCGGTCAGCCCAGACGGCGATGCCTTCGAACAGGGACCCGGACACGTTGGGCCGCGGCTGGCCGACCGTGAGCACCGCGTCCAGGTGAATGTGGGGCTCCACCAGCGGCGGCGTGACGAGCCGGCCGCCGAGGTCGATGGTCTCAGCGGCGCTGTCGGCAGACCCGACCGCCACGATCCGCCCGTCACGGATGCCGATGTCGGTGAGCGTCTGCGTGCCCGCAAGCCGGGCGTTGCGCAGGATTATGTCGGCCATCCGGTCATCATCGCGTGCCCGATCTCCCCGCGCACGGGCTCTCTGCCATGTCGGTTCATGATGAGCTGCTCGCCCGGCGGGCGCTATCCGAAGTTCCGCTGCGACGGCCAGATGGCCGCCCAGGCACGCGACGGCTGACAGATCCAGACCGGCGCGTCCTGCTCATCGTCAGCAACGCCCAGGTGATTGTCCAGCCGGGCGGCCAGCCGGACGCTGCTGCAGAAGCCCAGCTGGTCGCGGTCGTAACCGATGACGAGCGCCATCCCTGCTGACGCGGGCGGCGGCCCCCAGTACCAGAACCCGTTGTGGCCGCTATAGGCGGCGGGCAGGCCGTCGGCTGGGCCGAACCGGTCGACAGCGCCTGCCTCGCCGTAGTTGCTGGCGAGAACGATCGTCGTCGTGCGCTGGCCCGGCGGCAGGCCCCGGTAGACGGCCGCGATCTCACCGACGAACGCCGGCCAGCCCATGGTCTCGCCCGCGTCGTAGTTGAGCGCGACGATCGGCGTGTCGCGCACGACCGACGCCGGCACGAGCGGCAGGGTGATCGGCATCAGGAGCACCCCGACGCCCATCCCGGCGATGATCAGCCCGCGGCGTTGCCGCGCCCGCCGAACCGTCCAGTCCACGGTCGGCTGGGCGCCAGCCGCCAACAGCACCGGGAACATCCCGGCCAGGTAGTACGGCTTGCCGCCGGTCGCCATGAACAGGAGGGCGAGGACCGGCCAGGCGACGCCGATGGCGCGGCACCAGCGCAGCTTCGGATCGCGGAACAGCCGCACCAGGCCGGCGACCCAGATCGGTGAGAAGTACCACGGCACCAGCAAGAACTGCTCGGGAACGATCAGCCACCACGGCGCCGACGAGCCGGAGTTGCCCGCCGCGATCGAGTGCGCGACGCTCAGTTCCGGCCAGCCATGGCTGCCCTGCCAGACCAGGTACGGGGACCAGAGCGCGAGCGCGATGGCGCCGCCCGCATAGAACCAGCCAGAACGGAAGGTCGCGCGCGGCCCGACGACGGCGAGGCCCGCGACCACGGCGACAATCAGGAACGCGACCAGGTCGGTGTCCAGCAGCGTGATACCGGCGATAAGGCCGGCGAGCAGCCAGAGCCGGCTCCGGCCGGTCCGCAGTATGCGCAGCAGGATCAGGCAGAGCAGCGCCCAGGCGGGCAGGTCGAAGGTGGTCGTGCTCAGCAGGTGGCTGGAGCCAGTCACGACGGGCGCGACGGCGACAACCGCGCCAGCCAGGACCTGGGCGATCCGCCGGCCGCCCAGTTCACGTGTCAGCAGGGCCGTCAGCACTACCAGCAGGCCTCCGGCGAGCGCGGACGGCAGCCGCAGCAGGACGAGCGAGCCGGGCGCGATGTCGGTCATCAGCCGGGCGATGAAGGGCACCAGCGGCGGCTGGTCGGGATAACCCCAGGCCAGGTGCCAGCCGCACTGGATGAAGTACAGCTCGTCCCGGTGATACCCGTACCGGCCCGACACCGCGATCAGCAGCGCGGTCAGCACTCCGGCCACGGCCGCGACCGGCAGCAGCGCGAAATCCGGCAGGGCGTTCGCAGTGGTGGGATGCGGCGCTAGTTCGCCGGGCGGCTGTGCCTCGGCGGCCGGCCGCGCGGCGGCGTCCATGGGACCATTATCCGCCGGGCGAGACGGCCAGACGGGTGTGCGCCAATAACCCGTGAAGATCAGCGTCGGCGGCGTTAAGAACGTGTCAAGATCACCGACATCGGCCTGCTAGCGGGTGACGCTGGCATTGTGAACGAGGCAGCCGGCACGAGGCCGCGCCGCAGGCGGGGTCTCGCCGCGCCGCTAGCGCTGCCGGCCGGATTCGGCATGCTGCTCGCCATCGGTGCGGCGGCAGCCGCCAGTCATGGCGCGCTGTCGGCCCGCTGGGTGCTCGCGCTTGTCGCCCTCACCGTCCTGGCCGGATCGCTGGTCGCCGAGCCGGCCGTGGCGCCGGTGCTCGGCCTCATCGGCTGGCTGACCGTCATCGGATTCTCCCGGCCGCCTTATGCCGAACTGCAGCCGACCGCGCGCCTGGCTGCCTCGGCGGCGCTGGTCCTCGGCGGCTGCACAGTGACCGGGGTCGCGGGTGGCATCGTGGCGCGGCGCCTCGCCGCATCGGTCACACTATTCATTGTGGACGTACCTGGCCCGTCAGACGGCCCGGCTGACAGCACGGTGGCGAGCAGCCCCGGGCCCAGGCCGGCGCGGCGCCGGCTGCTGTCCCTGACCGGAGTAATCGGAACCCGGCGGGTGGTGCTCGCAGTCGGGCTCCTGGCCCTCGGCCTGCCCCTGCTCACGCTCGTGCTGTCCGGCCTGCACCTGGGCCTGGGAGACGACCTGCTGGTCTATCTCGCAGCCGTCGTAGCGGTCGCGGTCGTGGGCGGATTCTGGCCCGCCGTGCTCGCCGCCGTCGCGGCGAGCCTGCTGGTCAACTGGTTCTTCACACCGCCGGTGCACACCCTGACGATCGCGGACGGGAAGAGCCTGCTGGCGCTGCTGCTGTTCGTGACCGTCGCGGTGACCGTCAGCAGCGTGGTGCACCTGGCGGCGCTGCGGGAAAGGCAGTACCGGCGTAGTACAGAGGAAGCCGAGGACCTGCTGGCCCTCGCCCAGACCGTGCTCGGTGGCCGGGACAACCCGGCGGCCGTCCTCGAGCACCTGACCGCCAGCCGGGGCGGGCGGGCCTGGCTGCTGGAACGGTCAGGCGACGCCTGGGTCCGGGTGGCCGGCAGCAACGCGGAGCCTCCCGACGCCCCAGCGGGCGCCTGCCAGCGTGTGACGGTCCGGCCTGACCTGATCCTGGAGGTGGCGGGACAGCGCCGGCCGCTGTCACCGCGGCTCCTGGACGGCCTCAGCGCGCAGCTCGCCGCGGCGCTGGACCGGGACCGGCTACGGACACAGGCGGCCCAGGCGGAAGCGCTGGCTGAGGGTAACCGCATGCGCACGGCGCTGCTCGCAGCGGTCAGCCATGATCTGCGCACCCCGCTGGCATCGATCAAGGCGAGCGTGAGCACCCTGCGCCAGACCGACGTGGACTGGACGGCAGACGACGAGTCAGCGCTGCTCGCCACGATCGAGGCGTCTGCCGACCGGCTCGACGCCCTGATCGGGAATCTCCTGGACATGAGCAGGCTCACCACTGGCTCGCTGCAGCCGTTCCTGCGGCCGACGGCGATCGACGAGGTCGCGCCGATAGCCCTGCGCGGCCTGGAAGGCAGTGGTACTGCGGCGGACACTTCCTTCAGTCCTGTCGAGCTGGCGGTACCCGACGGACTGCCGCTCGTGCTGACCGATCCGGGTCTGCTCGAGCGCGTGCTCGCCAACCTGTTCGCCAACGCCCTGGCCTACTCGCCACCCGGCCGGCGACCCGGCATGCGGGCTAGCCAGGCTGGCGGCAGCGTGCTGCTCGAGATCATCGATCATGGCTGCGGAGTGCCAGACGAGCTGAAGCCCCGGATGTTCGAGCCCTTCCAGCGGCTCGATGGCCGGGGTGCCGATCGGGTAGGCGTGACCGGTGTCGGCCTGGGCCTCGCGGTGGTCAAGGGCTTCCTCGACACCATGGGCGGCACCGTAGTGGCGACCGACACGCCCGGCGGTGGCCTGACCATGTGCGTCACGCTGCCAGCCGCGGTCGCCAGCGCCGGCGTGATCGCCTGACCACACGCGCATGACGAAGGTGCTGGTCATCGATGACGAAGCGGCGATCCTGCGGGCCCTGACGATCAACCTGACGGCCCGCCACTACGAGGTGAGCACTGCGGCGGACGGCACCACGGGACTGGCCGCCATGGCGCGTGAGCGCCCTGACGTCCTCATCCTGGACCTGGGCCTGCCCGACATGGACGGCACCGAGGTGATCCGGGGAGTACGCGGCTGGACGTCGACGCCGATCATCGTGCTGTCAGCGTGGGGCCAGGAGAGCCAGAAGGTAGCCGCGCTCGACGCCGGCGCCGACGACTACGTGACGAAGCCGTTCGGCATGGACGAGCTGCTGGCCCGGCTTCGCGCCGCCGTACGGCGGGCGTCGCCGGCGCCGGACGAGCCGGTCGTGACGACCGGTGACCTCGTGATCGATCTGGCCCGTAAGCGGGTGACGAGGGCCGACTCGGACGTGCGGCTGACGCCGACCGAGTGGCAACTGCTCGAGGTGCTCGTGCGCAACAGCGACCGGCTGATGACCCAGCGCCAGCTGCTGCAGGAGGTCTGGGGCCCCGGCTACCAGACGGAGGCCAACTATCTGCGCGTGTATGTCGCCAACCTGCGGCGCAAGCTCGAGCCTGATCCGTCCGTGCCCCGTTACCTGCTGACCGAGCCCGGCATGGGCTACCGGTTCCGGCCTTAGTGCGCAGTCTCAAGCCGCGCCGCCTGGAGCGCGGCCAGCTCTGAGGCCGACGGCCAGTCAAACGCCGGGCGGCCGCCAAGGCAGACGATCACGACGTGGTGGCGGACCGTGCCCGCGAGCAGCAGCACGGTCGCCGGCCCATCCCGATCCTCGACGTGCTGTTCTCGGGCCCAGACGGCGCTGGCACCGGGGAACGGCTCCACGGTCACGTCACGCTCGCTGACGAGCCGGCCACGGCCTCTCGGGTTCCGCAGCACCCGCTCGGCTGCCTCAGCCAGTACGGAACGGGCGTCCTCCGCGGACGCCAGCGGTATCACCTGGATCCAGATCCCTCGTCGCGTTGTCTTGTCACGGAAGCCCCGCCAGGCCGTGACGCTGCCAGCCTGGCGGGCACGCTGGCCCCATGCCGTCCTCGGCCCGATCTCGCCAGTGCGCCACGTCCGCTGATCACGGACGCGCCACGGCCCGCCCGGTAGGTCAGCAGGCCCCAGCAGCCCCGCGAGCGCCAGGTCATTGCCGGCCCCGATCTGCGCTTTCATGAACTGGAGTCGGCGGAGATCCATCAGCAGTGACTGGCCTAGTGCTCGCTGGCCGCGGCCGGCTGCAGCTCATAGCGCGGGTTGTAGATCGCCCGCTCGCCCTTGAGGGTGGTCATCCGGCCATGTACGACGAGTCTGCGGCCGGGCTCGATGCCCGGGATATCCCTGCGGCCAAGCCAGACGAGGGTTACCTTCCCTGTACCGTCCCAGAGCTCGGCCTCCATCGTGGGGGTGCTGCCCTGGGGCCGCAACGTGACAGCCCGCAACGTCCCGGCGACGTCGACGATCTCGCGGTGGCGGCTGTCGGAGATCGGTACCGGATGGCCGCCGTCCCGGTCGGCCGGCAGCTCGCTGACCTCGTGGCGCACCTCAGCGGCGTGCAGCGCTTCACGGGTGGCGAGCAGGCGGGGCGGGGCGAGCGGGTCATGCTCCTTGGCGGCCCGGATGGCGGATGCGAGCTGAAATGGGACGCTGGCCACGACGACGCCGCGCTCCATCAGCAGCCGAGCCTTGAGCCGGAGCGCGCTCTGATTGTGCAGCGCCTGCTCCCACCAGTGGCCCACGACGTACTCAGGGATGTAGACGGTGACGATGTCGCGCGGGCTGTCCCGGCGCAGGCCGTGGACGTACTCGATGATGGGCCGGGTGACCTCACGGTAGGGGGAGGAGATGACGGTCAGCGGCAGCGGCATCCCGCTGGCGTCCCACTCCTCGCGGAGCCGGCCGGTTTCGGCCTCGTCGACGTTGACGGTCACGGCCACGAGCTTGTGCGGCCTGGTGGCCCGGGCATAGGCCAGTGCACGCAGCGTCGGCAGGTGCAGCTTCGAGACCAGGACGATCGCGATATTGCTGGCCGGCAGCGTCAGCCCGGTCGTGTGCTCGGGGGTTAGCTCCTCGGCCACGGCGGTGTAGTGGCGGCGGATGCCGTTCATGGTGAACCAGATCACCACCATCGCGGCCACCGCGATCCACGCGCCGTCGGCGAACTTGCTGACGACCACGATGATGAGGACGGCCCCGGTCACGCAGGCGCCGATCGTGTTGATGGTCCGCGACCGGATCATCCGCAGTCGCATGGCGCGGTCGGTGGTCGTCCGCAGCAGCCGGTTCCAGTGCCGGATCATGCCAGTCTGGCTGCACGTGAAGGACACGAACACGCCCACGATGTACAGCTGGATCAGCCGGGTCGGCGAGGCCTGGAACGCGACGATCAGCACGATTGCAAATCCCGACAGCAGCAGGATGCCGTTGCTGAACGCCAGCCGGTCCCCGCGGGTGTGCAGCTGGCGTGGCAGGTAGCCGTCCCTGGCAAGGATCGAGGCGAGTACTGGGAAGCCGTTAAACGCCGTGTTGGCCGCGAGCACAAGGATGAGGGCGGTGAACAGCTGCAGCACGTAAAACAGCGGCGAGGAGTACCCGAACACCGCCCGGCCGACCTGAGCAATGACGGTCGGCTGCACGTAGCCACGCGGCGCGCCAGCCAGCGCGCCGATGTGGACGTGGCTGATCAGCGCGAGCGCGGTGACCCCGCTGAACATGACCACCGCGATCGCGCCCAGCATCGCCAGCGTGCTGGCGGCGTTCTTGCTCTTCGGGGGGCGGAACGACGGCACGCCGTTGCTGATCGCCTCGATCCCGGTGAGCGCCGTGCAGCCGGAGGAGAACGCCCGCAGCACGAGGAAGACGAGTCCGAAGCCGGCGAATACGCCGGTGGACCGGATCGCATAGCCGGCCGTCTCGGCGTGCAGATGCTGACCAGACGCCAGCCGGAAGCCGCCCCAGACGATCATCAGCATGACGATGCCGATGAAGCAATACGTCGGGATGGCGAACCCGGTCCCCGACTCTCGCACGCCCCGCAGGTTCAGAACGGCGATGGCCGCTACGACCAGCGCCGCAATGAGCGTGAGCTGCGAGTTCAGCGCGGGAAACGCGGACGCGAGGTTGGCCATGCCCGAGGAGACCGACACCGCCACCGTGAGGGTGTAGTCCACCATCAGCGCGCTGGCGACTGTCATGCCGACCTTGGGGCTGAAGTTGGTTGTCGTGACCTCGTAGTCGCCGCCGCCGGACGGATAGGCGTGCACGTTCTGCCGGTAGGAGGCGACCACGACAAGGATGAGCAAGGCGACGGCCACCGCGACCCAGGGTGCGTAGCCGATGAGCGCCAGCCCGCCGGCGGCCAGGACGAGCAGGATCTCCTGGGTGGCGTAGGCAACCGAGGAGAGCGCGTCGCTGGCGAAGACCGGGAGCGCGATCTTCTTGGGCAGCAGCGTGTGGCCCAGCCGCTCACTCTGCATGGGCCTGCCAACCAGCAGCCGCTTCGCTGCCTGGAACGCCAACGCCACGTGCGCATGCTAGGCGACGTTGTGCCCGGCCGGAAGGGACTCGGCCAGTTGGCAGCGTTGTGGCGAGGTGTCAGTTACGATAAGTCAGCAAGCCACTACGCCTCGTCATTCATCAGCGGCACAGCAACTATGCCGGCACGTCGAGTCGGAATAGCGCATCCCGGCATGTCCAGCACGATATGGCCACGGTTCACCAGGTCGCCTCGTGCCGTAAGCACGCCAGGTGAAACGATCCCCGAATGAGGCTGTCGCGGCGACGGCCGCCGGCCCACTCGACGGCGGCCCGGATTAGGCATGCTCTGCCAGCTCCGGTGGCGGCAGCAGCTGGCCGGTTCGCGAGACCCGCAATCCCGACCGCGACGCTCGTCGTCGAAGACGACCCGGAAGCGCGCATCCGGCTGCCGACGGACCTGCTGCGATTCATGACCTCCTGCCTGGAGATCGCGCTCCTTGTCGGCGTCGGTCTGCTGGGCAAGGCCACAGCGGCCGGGCTCGAAGTCGACGTCGTCGGGGTCACCAAGGTGGCCAGGGGCCTGGTGGCGCCCCTGCATACCATCGCGTTCGCTGCCCTCATCGCGCTGCCGGCCGCGCTGGCCGTCCGCCTCGTGGTCATCCGGCAGCTGCGCCGACTGATCGAGGCGGTCGTTGTCGGGCTCCTCGCCGGCGGGGTCGCGGTGGCATGCTCGCTCATCCTGAACCTTGACTCGCTGCATCAGCTGTATGGCGCTCTGGTGCGCAGCGGCAGCCCGGCTGGCGTCACGGCGCTTGACCCCTACCTCAGCAGCCTGGCGGCGTTTCTGACGGTGATCGGGCTGTCCGGCCTGCCGCGGTGGCGCACCTGGTTCTGGCTGGCGATCGGTTTCTACTGTCTGACGAGCCTGACGCTCGACCGCGAGACGTCGACGCTGCTGTCGCTCCTCATCACCCTGGTGGTCGGAGCCGCGGTCGGGTCGGGCCTGCGGTACGTGATCGGCACGAGCACCGAGCGGCCGACGGCGGCCGAGATCGCCGCGGCGCTGAGCCTGACCGCCGCACCCATCGTGGAGATTCGCCGGGTACCCGACAACCGCATGGAGACCCGCCGGTACGGGGCGATGAGCCGGGACGGTGAGCAGCTGGACGTGACGGTCTTCGACCGCGACCAGCAGGCCGCCGACTTCCTCTACCGCCTGTACCGCCGGGTCCGCCTGACGAGCGCGGCGTCGCGCAGCGCAACCCTGACCGTCAGTCGGGCGATCGAGCGCAGGACGCTGATGGCGTATGCAGTGGAGGACGCTGGCGTGCCCACCCCCAGGCTGCGGGCCGCGCTGCGCGTCGGTCCCGAGGCGGCGGCCATCGCCACCGAGCACTGCATAGGGACAACGCTGGCCGAGCTGCCGTGCCCGCCGTCCGACAAGCTGCTCAGCCGAGTGTTCGACACCGTGCTCGCGCTGCACCGGCACCGGGTCACCCACCGTGCGCTGATCCCCGAGCACATCCTGATCATGGGCGGCGACTACGACGGCGACGTCATGCTGCTGAACCCCGGCGACGGTGACATCGCCGCCACCGACCTGCAGGTCAGGCTCGATCTGGCCCAGCTGACGGCGGCGATGGCGCTCCTGGTTGGTCCGGAGCGGGCAGTCAGTCAGGTGGAGCAGAAGCTCGACCCCGTGACGGCCGCCAGTCTCGTGCCGCTGCTGCAGCCCGTGGTGCTGCACCGGTCGACCCGCGCGGTGGTGCGGCGCCGCAAGGACGTGCTGCCGGCGTTGCGCAAGGGGCTCATGGGCACCGCACCCGAGCCAGGCCCGGAGTCAGAGCAGATCGAGCGGATCAGGCCGCGCAGTGTCGTGACCCTGGTGGCCGCCGTCATCGCCGCTTACCTCGTCATCGGGCAGCTTGGCCGGGAAAGCTTCGTCTCGGTCCTCAGGGAGTCTGACTGGCGCTGGGTGCTCGTGGCCGTAGCCATGTCGGTCGTTACCTACGTAGGTGCCGCGTGGGCGCTGTCTGGCTTCGTGCTGGAGAAGCTGAGCTATTGGACGAACTTCCTGGTCCAGCTGGCCGGTAAGTTCGTGACCCTGGTGGCGCCGGCTGCGGTCGGGGGCGTCGCCATCAGCATCCGCTACCTGCACAAGGCCAAGGTTGCCCCGGCCGACGCTGCCGCCAGTGTCGGCGTGTCGCAGCTCGTCGCCCTGGTGCTGCACATGGCGATGCTGGTCGTCTTCATCGCGCTGACCGGCGGCTCGCCGAGCACGTCGTTCCGGCCGCCGACATGGTCTTATTTCGCCCTGATCGCGATCGCCGCGGTCGCCCTTGCGGTGCTGGCG
>DASQIW010000021.1:0-10449 GCA_035631375.1 Streptosporangiaceae bacterium | reverse complement strand
TTGAACGCGATCATCTTCGCTGCCATAGGCTTCCAGTCCTCCTGCGAACTTTGCGCCTGCGTGCCGACCGGGCCGACGCCCGCGACGGACGGCCGCGCCCGCAGCCAGTCCCTGCCTGACCGCCGGAGGGCCTCATCGCCCCGATCACGTCACTGCATTGTCACTCTCACCCCGAGAGTGCCAACGCCATGTTTAGCACTCTGCTATGGGGAGTGCAAGCGAAGGGTGGGTTAACCGGCTATTACCGCAGGTCAGAGTCGTAGCACCCGGATTACTAGCCGTCTACCTGATTGGCACGGGTACGACCGAGATGCGAGAGCCCGGCACCGAATGCTCGGTGCCGGGCTCTTGGCGTGGTTCCAGAGACCTAGACGGCCCGCACGGCCTCGGCCTGCGGTCCCCGGTCGCTCTGCGTGATTTCGAACTCCACCCGCTGGCCCTCTTCGAGGGTGCGGTAGCCATCTGCCTGGATGGCGGAGAAGTGGACGAAGACGTCCCTACCACCGTCGACCGCGATGAAGCCGTAGCCCTTGTCCGCGTTGAACCATTTGACGGTGCCCTGAGCCATACCAACAACTCCCTAACTCTGCTCGGGCTGCGGGTCCCGCCCTTCTTATGCGGAACCCGTTGATCGCGGCGCAGTACTGACCTCACCGGCAGAATTCACTGCCGCGCATCCTCTACCAAACGGCGACCGGTCATGACTTTACATCCAGTGAGTTGCAGCTCGGGGCAACTTGTCTCGTCTCGCCTGCTCTGTCGCCGCCGCATCAGAGGAGCTCAGGTGCACCTGGAGTCGCATCCCGCAGGCGCGGCAGCGGGACAACGGCATTCCGCCCGCCGGTCCAGGCTGGTCAGCCACCTGCAACCGCTGGGATGACGGAGACCTGGCCGCCCGCCGCTACCTGGGTATCCAGGCCCTGCGCCAGCCTGATGTCGTCGTCGTCCACGTAGACGTTCACAAACCGGCGCAGCTGACCGGCCTCGTCGAGCAGCCGCCCCCCGATCCCCGGGTAGTCGGCGTCCAGCCCCGCAATGACGTCGCGTACCGTACCCGGCGCGCTGGTGACCACGGCAGTCCCGCCGGTGTAGCTGCGCAGGATCGTCGGGATGCGCACGGACACGGTCATGCTTGGCCTGCCTTTCCCAACCCCGGCTGCCGCCGGGCTGGCTCGTGACGAGCGGACTCGTAGGCGGCGAACGCATCAAGGGTCGCCGGGATCGGGGAAATGGCGCCGACGCTGTCCGCCACAGCGTCGGGCGTCTTCAGGCCGTCACCGGAATTGATCACGACGGTGCGGGCGTCCGGGTCGATCTGGCCTTCCTTCAGCAGCTTCCGCAGCACCGCGAGGGTGACCCCGCCCGCCGTCTCGCCGAAGATGCCCTCGGTTGACGCCAGCAACTGGATCGCGTCTACGAGCTCTTCGTCGCTGACGTCCGCGACCAGGCCGTCCGTCCGGCGCACCACGTCGAGCACGTACGGGCCGTCGGCCGGGTTGCCGATTGCCAGAGATTTAGCGATCGTCGCGGGCCGGACCGGGTGCACAACGTCGTGACCAGCGCGGTAGGCCGCCGCAACGGGCGAGCACCCGGTCGCCTGCGCTCCGTACACCCGGTACGGCGCGTCGTCGACGAGGCCCGTAGCAATGAGCTCGCGAAATGCCTTGTCGATCTTCACCAGCTGGGCGCCCGACGCAACCGGAACGACGATCTGCTCCGGCAGCCGCCAGCCGAGCTGCTCCGCTACCTCGAAGCCGATGGTCTTGGAGCCTTCGGCGTAGTACGGCCGGACGTTGACGTTGACAAAGGCCCAGTCGTCTCGCTCGTCGGCCAGCTCCGATGCGAGCCGGTTCACGTCGTCGTACGTTCCGTGCACGGCCACCAGGGAACAGCCGTAGATGGCGGAGCCGATGACCTTTTGTGTTTCAAGATCCGCGGGGATGAGCACGACCGAGCGGATCCCGGCCCGCGCGGCAGCCGCAGCGACGGCGTTGGCCAGGTTGCCTGTCGACGGGCAGGCGAGAACCTTGAAGCCGAGCTCGATCGCGGCCGCGAGCGCCACGCCGACGACCCGGTCCTTGAACGAGTGCGTCGGGTTGGCGCGCTCGTCCTTGATCCACAGTTCGCGCATGCCGAGAACACTCGCCAGCTGGTCGGCGCGGACCAGCCTGGTCCAGCCGGGGTCGAGGTTCGGCGTGCTGGCGACATCGGCGGGCACCGGCAGCAGGCTCGCGTACCGCCACATGCTGAGCGGGCCGGATTCGATCGACGCCCGGCTCAGGCGCGGCAGGTCATACGCAACCTCGAGCGGGCCAAAGCACTCAGCGCATGCATGCCCAGAACCAATGGGACAAGTGTGCCCGCACTCGCGACAAGAAAGGTGCGTTGCGTAACCGAAGCGGGACGGGGCTTTCTGAATCGCTGTACTCAGCGTTGTACTCATGGGCGAGGCCTCTCTCCTCATCTGTCCCGGCGGCGCTACGCCGCGGGTCGGACTTGGCACCTGTCACGTGACGACCTCGCCGGTGGGCGCAGCTCTGACGTCATCGGACGCACGATCAACGTGATGGTTGCCGGGGCTTCATCGGGCCGTTCCCTCCACCCCTCTGGATGAGCTATTCAGTTATGGATCTGCTCGTCCGGCCAGTGCCCTGACCTGGGAGAGCTTGCTGTGGGGCAAGCGTAACACACCCTCGAACGACCACCGGATGAGGGAATTCCTTCCTGTGATGACAAATGCCTGCGCCAGGAGTAAGGAGTCAGGGAGCGGTCGGCGGCTGCCGGCCCTGCGGATGCTGTTCAGGCGGCTGCCCGTATGCCGGTCCCGGCTGCGGCGGGTACTGCTGAGGCCAGCCCGGGTGCTGCTGCCAGCCCGGAGGCCGGGCTGGCCGCACGAGGGCAATGATGATCACGCCGATCCAGCCGAGCAGCAGTCCCAGCACGAGTCCGAGGGCCTGGTGGCCTTTGCCGTTCCCGATCTGAGCGCCCACGATGACGGGCGCTATCCAGAACGCCAGGATCATCAGGAGCAACAGCACGTGCCAGGGAGCGATCATCGGGACTGCCTTCCCCACCTCAACTGACCACCAACGAAACCCGACGTTGGTGGGTGGCCAGTTAAGAATGCCCGAACAAAATGACACTGGTCTACATCCGCCCCAATTCGGTCTCCCGAGTCCCGCCCCGCCGCTGCGGCGGGGTGCGGCCGGGCCACCCATCGGGCATCGGCAAAGGCGCGGGTTAGGGTGGCGTTACATGACTGACGCACAGGCTGACCGGCAGCTTCTCATCGCCTCGAACCGCGGGCCTCTCTCGTTTGCCCGCAGCAACGGGACCCTGACCGCCCGGCGCGGCGGCGGCGGGATGGTCTCGGGCCTGTCCGCCGCGGCGGAGGAAACCCCGATGGTCTGGGTCTGTGCGGCGCTGTCGGAAGCAGACCGGGAAGCTGCAGGCAGATCGCCCGGCGGGCTCCTTGACCCAGGCGACACCGGGGGTGGCGCAGCCGTTCGGATGCTGAATATCCCGCCCGAGGTGTTCGACAGCGCCTACAACCGGGTCGCCAACTCGACCCTGTGGTTCGTTCACCACATGCTGTACGACACGCCCAATCAGCCGAGCTTCGGTCCGGCATTTTCGCGCGACTGGGATGCGTTCCGCGAGTACAACGCGAGATTCGCCGACGCCCTCGCTCAGGCAGCGGGCCAGTCCGACGGCGCGGCGGGGCGGGCCTCAGCGCGCGCAGTGATCCAGGACTACCACCTCTGCCTGGCACCCCGGATGCTGGCCGAGCGAGCCCCCGGCGTGCCGATCGCGCACTTCTCGCACACGCCATGGGCCCCACCCGAGTACTACCGGCTCCTGCCGCGGGACGTCGGGCACGAGGTGCTCACGGGAATTCTCGGCGCCGATCATGCTGGCTTCCTGAGCGAGCGCTGGGCTGATGCGTTCATGGACTGCTGCGAGGCGCTGCTCGGTGCCAAGGTTGACCGCGACCGCAAGCAGATCAGCTACGCCGGGCACGTGACCACCATCGGCGTCCACCCGCTCGGCGTGGACGCAGCCCAACTGCGGGCCCGCGCGGCTGAGTCCGACGTGGTCGACAAGATGACGGCACTGGCTGACGCGAGCGACGGCCGCAAGCTCATCGTCCGGGTCGATCGGACCGAACTGTCCAAGAACATCGTGCGCGGGCTCGAGGCCTACCGCGACCTGCTGCGCGCCCATCCGGAGTGGCACGGCAAGGTCGTGCACCTCGCCTTCGCCTACCCGTCGAGGGGCGACCTGCCCGAATATCGTGACTACACAGCCTCCGTGCAGCGGCTGGCAGCCGAGATCGCGGCTGAATTCGCGACACCCGGCTGGGATCCCGTCGTCCTGGAGGTCAACGACGACTACCCCCGTTCGCTTGCCGCCTGCAGGCTGGCCGACGTGCTCTTGGTGAACCCCATCAGGGACGGGATGAACCTGGTCGCCAAGGAGGGTCCGATCCTGTCGGACCGTGGCTGCGCACTAGTCCTGTCGACCGAAGCGGGAGCGGCGGCCGAGCTGGGCCGCCACGCGCTCCTGGTTAATCCCTTTGACGTCACGCAGACCATGCAGGCGTTGCATGACGCGCTCACCATGACCGGCGAGGAACGAGCGAGCAGGTGCTCTGCGCTGGCCGCGGCAGCGTCGGCGACCCCGCCCGCGCGCTGGCTCGCCGACCAACTCGACGCCCTGGAACGCCCGCAAACCGGTTAGGGGCCCTGGTCAGGAGGCTGCGCCCGCGGCGCGCAAGTGGCTGCGCTCGCTGCGCTGTCGGCGCAACCGGGTTACCAGCACCGGGTCAAACTCGACTGCCTCGGGCCTGTCGATGATCGCGTTGAGGAGCTGGTAGTAGCGGGTCACCGGCACGTCAAAGACTTCGAGGATGTCTCGTTCCTTCGCGCCGGCGAGCCGCCACCAGCTCCGTTCGAAGGCCAGCATGCGCATATCGTGCTCAGACAACGCGGCCACCCGTCCTCCCGCCGGCCTGGCCTCCGGTTGACCCCAGGCTGGCGTAGATTTTAGACCGCCTCGACGCGCCGTGCGGGATCTGCGCACCTATGCGCGCGGCCTGTCGCGACGTACGCTCTCGATGCGTGACCGTCTATCAGTACCTGAGCTTCCTGACCGACTACGGTCTGGAGGACGGGTTCGTCGCGGCGTGCCACGGCGTCGCTGCCCGGATCGCGCCACAGGCGCGGATCATTGACGTAACCCACCTGGTTCAGCCCGGTGACGTCCGCCGCGGTGCCGCTGTGCTGGCGCAGACCGTCGGGTACCTGCCGCCAGCGGTCCACGTCGCCGTCGTCGATCCCGGCGTCGGCACCGCGCGCCGCGCGGTGGCAGTTGCCGCGGGAGGCAGTATCTTGGTCGGCCCCGACAACGGATTGCTGTCGTGGTCCATCGGCGCCCTCGGCGGGGCGAAGGCCGTCGTCCAGCTCACCAACGGCGACTTGTGGCTGCACCCGGTGTCTGCCACCTTCCACGGGCGCGACATCTTCATGCCGGTCGCAGCGCATCTGGCCGCAGGCCTGGAGCTCGAGCGCGCTGGCGAGGAGATTAGCGTCGCCGACCTTGTGGCCCTGCCAGCGCCGACCAGCAGATTGCAGGACGGGGCAGCCGAAGGCGAGGTCATGTCGATCGACCGGTTCGGGAACGTCCAGCTCTCGATCCCGGCAGCAGACGCTGGCCGGCTGGGCATCGGCGTCGGCTCGCCGGTGATCGTGCGCTGCGGCCGCCGCCAGTTCACGGTGCCCTACCTCGACACCTTCGCGGCGGGGGCACCGGGCGAGATCGTGGCGTTCACCGACAGCGCCGGGCTCATTTCGCTCGCCATCAACGCGGGGGACGCCGCGGAGCAGCTCGGCCTTCCGCCCGGCGCCCACGTCCGCATCTCGCAGGCGCACGGGTCCTGATCGGCTGGCCGCGCGATCGGTCGGCCGTCAACCAGGTCGCGGGCGAACCTTGCCCAGATAGCCCGCAAATAACTTGAACATGGCAGAATGTGCGGTACTTACCCTGGGAGGGAAGGACGGCGTGCTGTTGAAGTTCTCCCGCCCCCTCACCGTGCTCGTGGCCACTGGTACGGCTGCCATCACAATCGGCCTCTCTGCCGCGCCGGCATCGGCTGATCAGGTGCGCAGCGCCGAGTGGTGGCTCGGTTCTCTCGGCGTTACCAGCGTGTGGCCAGCCTCGCAGGGGGCCGGAGTGACGGTAGCCGTCCTCAGCGACGGAGTCGTAAAAAGTCAGCCCGACCTGGCGGGCGCTGTGATGACCGCGCCGTCGATACCGGCGGCGCCAGTCGCCGCCACCCAGTTTTTCGGCCAGCAGGGCACGGCCATCGCGAGCCTGATCGCAGGCCGCGGCCACGGCACTGGCGGGGCCTCGGGAATTATCGGCGTTGCCCCGCAGGCAAGAATTCTCTCGGTACCCGTCACGCTTCCGCCTAACGACTTTCAGCTCGGCTCTCCTACCGTTGCCGCAACCATCCCGGCTGCCATAGCCGCCGGCATCAAGCTGGCGGTCAACAAAGGGGCGAGCGTGATCGACCTGCCCGCCGACCCGGGGCAGCCAGACAGCACTGGCGCCGGGGGAGCGGCTGCGGCGGCCGGCGGCAGCAAGGCCGAGCAGGCAGCGGTCAGCTACGCCCTAGCCCACAACGTGGTCCTCGTGGCGCCCGCGGGAGACAACAGCCTGACGACGGATGCCATCAACTACCCGGCCGCCTATCCCGGTGTCATCGCAGTCGGCGCGTTCGATTCGGCCATCGACAAGGCACCGTGGACCAGCCACCGCAACTACGTGACGCTGACCGCAGCCGGATCGGGCGTGATGGCCGCGACCAACGCCGGTGGCTACCAGCCCATGAACAGCACCGCCGCGGCCAGCGCGGTGGTGACCGGAGTTGTGGCCCTCATCCGGGCGCGCTATCCGGCACTGTCCGTGGCGGACATACGCAAGGCGCTCACCACGACCACAAGTTTCCGGCGTCCCAAGGGTCTGACTGACGGCTCCGGTTACGGTGCGCTCAATGCTGCGAAGGCGTTCTCGGTAGCCGCCGCGCTGGGCACACCGGCCAAGGCGCCGGCCGGAGCCGGCGCTCAGCCACGGGTGACGCCTCGACCGGCCGCTGCGGGAGCCGGAGCTCAGAGCCTGACCTCGCAGATACTGCGGGCAGGCGAGATCTCAGCCGGCGTGCTCGTGCTGCTGCTGCTTGTCGTAACCGGCTACGCTCGCGTTGGCCGGCGCCGTCGTACCAGCAGACTGCCTGCAGCAATGGCTGCCCAGTGGACAGCCGGGCATACCCAGTCGCGCTACCCGCATGCTCCGCTAACCGACGCCGACCGGATGCTGGAGCTATTCGCGGCCCCCGTCGCTTCACCGGATCGAGCCCACGCCCTCGAGCCACCCGCGCTGCCGGCAACGGCTGGCCGTCCGGACGACCTGTGGCAGGCCGATGGCGACCTGTTCGCCGCTCCTTTGCCGGCTGACGAGCAGCCGCTGTCGACCCCATCGGGACCGGCTTCGCGCGCGGTCAGCAGTCGCGCCGTAGTGGCCGGGACGCCGCCATGGGAGCCCGCGGCTCAGCCGGAAGGCGATCTGCCCTGGAGTGACGCGCCCACCCCGCAGACCGTAGCTGGCGAAGTCGTGGCGTCCGGATATCCGCCCGCTGGCCCGCCGCCGCGCGAGAACGGCCCGGAACCTGCCACGATCCGCCCAAGCCGACCCCTCCGAGCCGACCGGGCTAGCTCAGCGAGGCACGCGGCGGAGGAGCAGGCCCGACAAGAGCCGGATGAGGCACTACCACGCTGGGCAGATCCTGCCTACCAGCCAGACCAAGCTGGAGGATTCGCTGACGCTTCGGGCCAGCACCGGTCAGGCCTGCCGATCCGGCAGCCTCGCCCGGCGACGCGCGCTCCGCTGTCACCGAGCGGCTCGCTGTGGGAGCGGGCCGAGCCGGCGACCGACGCTGGCCCGGCCGACTCAACGGACACCTCCAGGCGGAACGGATTCGCCTGGGATCAGGCCCGGTCTGAGTCCTCCCGGTAGCGCCGGAGACCCCCGTCGGCCTCGGGCGGGCCCTGGCCATTCGCGGCTGCCGTCGCCAGTTCCTCTTTGCGGACGCTCGCGTACATCGGCACGTACTCCTGGCCAGACAGGTCCTGGATGGCGCGGACCACTCTGTCGGTAACGGCTCTCCGCTCGCGGGCTCCTATGGTCTGGCCCGCGAACTCAGCGAGGTCGATCGGCTCGCCGATCCGGATCTCGATCGGTCCTGGCCGCGGCACCTTGTGTCCGGGCGGCAGGATCTTGCTCGTGCCGATCATGGCTACCGGGATGACCGGTGCCCCCGAGTGGAGGGCCAGGTACCCCACGCCAGTGCGGCCGCGATACAACCGGCCGTCCGGCGACCTCGTTCCCTCTGGATAGATCCCGAACAATTGGCCGGACTGGAGGTGGCTGAGCGCAGCATCCAGCATTGCCTGGGCGGCCCGCCCGCCAGCGCGGTCCGTCGAGAGCTGGTTGGTTGCCCGCAGGTATGCGCCGACCGCCCGGTCACGAAGCCGCGTGCCGGAGAAGTACTCGGCCTTGGCCGCAAAGGTTACCGGCCGCGGCAGCATCAGCGGCAGATAGATCGAGTCGATGATCGACAGGTGGTTGGACGCCAGGATCGCGGGCCCGGTGGCCGGGACGTGCTCGGCCCCGATCACCGTGGGCCAGGCCAGGAGCCGCAGGAACGGGCCTGCTACCAGCCTGGACAACCGATACTGCACACGACCTCCTGCCTGAGCGTGCCGCCCGCTGCGCCGATCGTCCGGCTGGGCATGTCACAGGTTAGCCCGGATCGTCCGGTGCAGCGGTACCGGTTGACCTGGGTGGCGCCCCGCCTGGACTACGTGCCGTCCCGCAGGATGGGGCAGGTCATGCAGTGCGCGCCGCCGCGACCCTTGCCAAGCTCGAACCCCTCGATCTCGATGACCTCGACACCGTGCTCGCGGACCTTGCGGTTGGTGAACTCGTTCTTGCGGTAACCGACGACCACGCCCGGTTCGAGGGCCAGGAAGTTGCTGCCGCTATCCCATTGCTCACGGGCCTGCTGGTAGTCATCGCCACCCGTTGGTATGACATCGAGCTTGCTGATCCCGAGGGCATCCTCGATCGCTCTGATGAAGCTGGGCTCTTTGGCCACGTCCAGGGTTCCGCGTTTGTCGCCGGGCCGGAGCGACATCGCCTGAGCGGTCTGGACCACGGGCAGGAAGCCGGTGGCCTTATCGATATCGACAAAGGTAAACACGGTGTCGAGGTGCATGTATGTCCGGCTGGGCGGGATGGTCACGGCAATGACCCGGTCGGCTGCACCAGCCGCGAACAGTGCCAGCGCCAGGTGCTCGATCATCCTGCCCGTAGTGCGCTCACTGATGCCGATGACGACGGCCCCCCGGCCGATCGGCATCATGTCGCCGCCTTCGAGCGACGCACGGCCGAAGTCCTCCTGATTGAAGCTGCCGTCATCGCCCAGCGGCGGGTACCAGTACTCAAAGCCTGCGTCGGTGAACATCGGGTGGAAGTGGTAGATCAGGCTCTGGTTGAGAGTTTCTAGCCGGCGCGCGTGGAAGAAGAGCGGGTTCAGGGATACGCCGCCATAGAGCCATGCGGCCGGATCGCGCTGATAGAGCGTGTTCGGCAGGGGCGGCAGGATATACGCCTCTGGGTCGGCCTGGGCCGCGACCAGTGACCGCGACTCGAAGTGGCCGGGTTCGTACCCCTCGAGAAACTCGCTCCGCTTGAGGCCTCCGATGAGGTAAGTAGCGAGCCTCGGGCCGTCCCAGGACGCCAGCTCGGCCCTGACCGCGTCGACCATCGCCGGGCCGACCGAGAGATGGTTCACGCTTCGCTCGACCGCGTGCTCACGAGCCTTGGGGCTGTCTGTGAGCGCCTCAGCGAGAAGATCCTGGTGGTAGAAAACCTCGATCCCGCGGTCACGCATCATCGCGACGAACGCGTCGTGCTCTCGCTGCGCCTGGCTGACCCAGAGAACGTCGTCGTACAGCAGTTCGTCCATGTTGCTAGGCGTCAGCCGCATAAGACTGAGCTCCGGACGGTGCACGATCACCTTCCGAAGCCTGCCCACCTCTGAGCCAACTCCGTAATCCGCGATCATCCGCACGCTCCGGCGCTCACCGTCCTCCGCTCCTGCAGCTGTGATGCCCTCATGGACTGCCGATCACGCGCAGAGCGCGCCACACCCGGGAGCCGGTGTGGACCTTCGGCTGACGCTTGACGGTCGTCATCCGGTTGATCCTTGACACCCCGGTTTGCAGGTTAGACCCGTGCCGCGTTTTTCTTGCGCACCTCCCCGCTGCTGGCCCTGGTGACGGTCTTGAGCAGGTCAGCACCGACCCAGAACTGGAGCAGGTCACGGCC
>DASQIW010000020.1:0-69562 GCA_035631375.1 Streptosporangiaceae bacterium | reverse complement strand
ATCCCCGGGTCCGGGCCGACGTGGCCGAGCTGGGCCGGCGCATCGGGCGGATCCAGCCGCCGCCCGCCCGGGCTCTCGACTTCGAGCAGGAACGCGCCCAGCGGCTGCTCCGGCTCGGCGAGACTACCCCGGCACGTGGCGCACCCGCCGGGTCGCGGCCGATTCGCCGCCGGCCCAGCGGAACGACCGGACCCTCATGACGGCCGCAACCAAGGACGGCCGGACATGGCGTCTCGGCACGAGCGCAGAAGTTGCCTGGATCGCTGCCGGCACCTCTATCGGTCGGACCATCAGCGCAGGCATTCCCGAGGTGTTCGAGTCCTACGCAACCGTCGTGCTGCCGGAGGGCGGTCGCGAGCAGGACGTGCACGACCGCGCGGTCCTCGAGGTGCTCAGCCGGCACACGGCCGACGAGGCCTGGTGGCTCGGGTATCTCGACACCGGAGCGGACGACGTGGTGTTCCCGGACGCGCCGATGGTGACTCTGTACACCGGCTGGCACTACGTGCTCGTCGAGGCCGGGCCTCAGCAGGCGGCCAGCTGGCGCCGCCACGGGCCGGAGACCTTCTGGAAGGGAGCCCTGCCGAACCTGATGTTCCCTGCCGACCGGTCCTGGCTGCTCTCGACCCTGTGGGACGACGACTGGAGCTGCATGGGCGGGTCTGCCGCGCTCGTGGCTGATTTCCTATCCCACCCGGATCTGCCGGCGCGGCAGGTGTTTCCCGGCCAGGATGCCACGCCGCCCGGCCACACGGCGTTCTGATGGCCTGGCCTGGCCGGACGGCTGCTCAGCCGACGGCTGGCGGGATCACGACCACCATCGTCATCGTGATGGGGCCGCTGCCCTCGTTGGCGTAGCGGTGGTGAAGATCGCCGGGGAACCTGGCGCACTCTCCCGGCCCCAGCCGGTACTGCCTGCCCGCCACCGTGATCGCCAGCTCCCCCAACTGAACCCACGCCAGCTCGCGCGTCCCCGGAGCGTGCGCGTCCCCGCCGAACTCCTCGCCCGGCTCCAGCTGCCACTGCCACAACTCGGCCGCCCACGGCGGCGGCGTCGCGGCGATGATCGTGCCGGTCCCGCCGGCTGATCCCCGCCAGAGCACGCGCGCGTCGGATGCGCTGCTCAGGCGGACGACTGACTCGTCCGCGCCCTCGAGCAGCCGGGTCACCGGAACGCCGAATGCGTCGCCGATCCGCGCGAGCGTTGCCAGGTTCGGGTTAGCGCGGCCCTGCTCGAGCGCCACGAGCACGCCTTTGCTCACGCCGGAACGGCCAGCGAGGTGGTCGAGCGACCAGCCACGCTCGGCCCGCAGTCCCGCGACAGTACGAGCCAGCGCGCCCGTGAGGCGCGCAGCGTCGGTCGTTTCGGACATCTCGCTGCCCTTCTGTCGGCGGCGCCTCGCGCGGACTCGGCGACGCCCGTCGTGGCGCGCACTACCTCACCGACAACGCACCCAGCCGCGCCCGGCGGTCGGTATAATGAACTATATGGTTCACTGCGCCGACCAGTCATGCTGATCATCCTCGCCCTGGGCGCGGCGCTGCTCTACGGTAGCGCCGACTTCCTTGGCGGCGCTGCCACCCGTCGGGGCGCGCTGCTCGGGGTCCTGCTGACCTCAGGCCTGGCAGCGGTCGCTGTCCAGGTGCCCGTGGTGCTGCTGGCGGGTGGCACGCCCCGCGCTGCCGGTATCGAGTGGGGCCTGCTAGCGGGCGCAGTAGGCGGCTTCGGCCTCATGTTCTTCTACGCTGGCCTTGCCGCCGGACCGATGAGCGTGGTGTCGCCTGTCGCCGCGCTCGTGTCGACGGTCCTGCCCGTCGGGGTGGCCATTGCGCAAGGCGAGCGGCCGGGACCCGCGATCTACGCCGGCGTGGTGATCTGTCTTGCGGCGACCGTGCTCGTCAGCTCGGGCGCGGCCGGATCACGCGAGCAGTCGCGGCCCGGCTGGCGCGACCGGGCCCGCGGCGTCGCGCTGGGCCTGGCGAGCGGGGCGGCGTTCGGATTGTTCTTCCTGTTCATGCGAAACGGCGCCGAAAGCGGACCACTGTGGCCGGCGCTCGCGGCTCGCTGCGCCGGTCTCTCGATCTACGTCATCGGGGCCCTGTTCGTGAAGGCCGCCCCGGTCGGGGTGCGGTCCGGCTGGCCGCTCTTCGGTGCCGCGCTCGCCGCCGGTGCATTCGACGCTGCCGCGAACATCTGCTACGTGTTCGCGACCCGAGCCGGGCTGTTCGGCCCCGTGGTCGTCCTCACATCGCTGTATCCGGCGGTGACCGTTCTGCTCGCGCGTTTCGCGCTGCGGGAGCGGATGCATCGGGGCCAGCAGGCCGGGCTGGTGCTCGCCGCCGTCGGCATCGCGCTGATCGCCGCCTGACCGCTCGCGGACATGCCGCGCTGGCTGGGCCGCAGCGCGCCGAGCCGAGGCCACGACTGGCAGCAACGCGCATCAGGCCTGGGCTGCGCCGCGAAAATAAGCCGCCGGCGTTACCCCCGTCTCGCGCCGGAACGCCTGCACGAAGGCGCTATCGGACTCGTAGCCGACCCTGCGCGCCACGTTGCCGACCGGTTCGCCGTCCGCCAGCGCGTGCAGCGCCGTCTGCACCCGCAGCAGCGTGCGCCAGCGGCCGAAGCTCACGCCGGTATCGGCGAGGAACGCCCGCGCGAGGGTGCGCTCGCTCGCGCCGACCGCGTGACCCCACTCGGCGAGGGTCCGGACGTCGGACGGGTTGGCCGCGAGGCCGTCGGCGACGCGCCCGGCCCGGTCGTCGGCCGGCCTGCGGACCTCGACAGTGGTCATGGCGACCGGCTCGAGCAGGTCGACGAGCACCGCCTCCGCGTTCGCTCGGGGGCCCGGCGCCAGGTTCCGGTTCTCCAGGTAGCCGATCAGCTCGGCGAGCAGCGGGCTCGCCGCGACGGGCGTCGCCTGCGGCCACGCGATGACACAGCAGTCGGGCCGCACGTAAGCGGAGCGCATGGTCGCCGCGCCCGCGGCGAGTGTCTCGTGCCGCAGGCCAGCCGGGATCCACAGCGCCCGGGTTGGCGGCAGCACCCACGTCGAGGAGTCCGTCCGCACCGTCAGCACGCCGCTCGCCGCCCACGCGAGCTGATGATCGGGGTGGGTGTGCCAGTCGAAGACGAGACCCGCAGGCATGGGGAAGGTGGCGACTATGACCGCCGCGCCGTCCGCCGCATAGTCCGTCGCGCAGTAATCATCTGGCGGGGATGACTGTCCGTCCTGCGACACAGCTTGGCAGCCTACGGCATTGGCGCGACCCGGCGGCTTTCCTAGCGTTGCGGCTATGAATGAGAACCACGCACAGGTGTGCCCGAGCCCGGAGTGGGCGGAGCACATCCAGCACGACATCCTGCCGGTGCTCACCCGCGACGTCGACCTCGGCACCACGATGCTGGAGATCGGCCCCGGACCTGGCGCGGCGACTGGCTGGCTCGCCCGCAAGGTGTCCAAGCTGACGGCCGTCGAGGTTGACCCGGATGCGGCCCGGCTGCTCACGGAGCGCTACGCGGGCACCAACGTCGAGATCGTCACCGGCAGCGGTACCGAGATCGACTACCCCGCTGGGTCTTTCGATTCGGTCGGCTGCTTCACGATGCTGCATCACGTGCCGACGACGGCGCTGCAGAACGCGATCCTCGCCGAGGCGTTCCGGGTGCTGCGCCCGGGCGGGGTGTTCATCGGCTCGGACAGCCTCGCCAGCGACGGCCTGCACCACTTCCACGAGGGAGACACGTACAACCCCGTCGAGCCCGCATCGCTGCTCACTCGGCTGCAGACGCTCGGGTTCGCGCCGGTCACCGTCATCGTGAACGACTCAGTGCTGTTCATCGCCGGCAAGCCCGCCAGTCCGGTCGGGGACGCTGACGACCACGACGCGGACGCAGCACGGTGAGCACCGCGAGCGCGGCGAGCACGGCGAGCACGGCGAGCACGGTGCGCACCGCGAGCACGGTGCGCACCGGGAGCCTGCGCCGGGCCATCGCGGGCCTGATCGGGCTGGCGGCCGCAGAAGAGCAGCGCCTGGCTGCGGCCGCTGACCCGGCTGAGCCTGGCAGCGCACAGTGCTGGGCGGCGCTGCCGGTCATTGCGCACAACACCGACTTCCGCCAGCAGCAGGTGACAAGGCTGCGCGCCGTGCGCGCCGGCGGCACACCACCGGACTTCGCCGAGGCGGACCACGAGTCCCCTGCGCTCTACGCGGAACTGTCGGCGCGACCGGCCGGGGCGGTGGCGGCGGCGGGCTGGACGTCGGCCGGTGAGCTGCTGACCGAGCTGATGCAGGCACGCGACGAAGACCTGCTCGATCCGGCGCGGAATCCGTGGCTGCGCGGACGGCAGCTCTGGCTGCAGGTCATCGTCCGGGGTTTCTGGCACCCCTCAGGTCACCTCGGCGAGTACTACCTGCGCCACGGCCAGGCCGGCCAGGCAGTAGCGCTCGCCGAGCACGCGGTGGCAGCGGCTGGTTACCTGGGCGCGCCAGCGCAGGCACGCGGGATGGCGGGCTACAACCTGGCGTGCGCTTACGCAGCAGACGGCCGGCTCGACGCCGCCGCGGCAGCGGTGGAGGCAGCCGTAGCGCTCAACGCCGACCTGCGGGCCAATGCCGCGCGTGACCCGGACCTGGCAGCTGTCCGGGACGGCGGCTGGCTCGTGGCAGAACTCTCCGGGTAGCTGCCGAGGCCGGCCGGGCTTTCGCTGGCATGGATGCCTGATCAGTGGGCCTATAGCCCCACCAATCAGGCATCCATGAGCCCGTTGCGCGGCTAGCCGCGGGGCTTACGGGCGGCGCGGCGAGCCCGGGCGACGGAACGACGCGCCGCGGTGGCCGCGTGGATGGCTGGATCGGTGCGGTCGGCGCGCTCGGCCTGGTAGATGTCCGGCTCGAGGAAGATCAGCTCGGCGATCGGCACCGCGTCGCGGATCCGCTGCTCAGCCGCGTCGATGCCCGCGGCGATGCTGCGAGCAGTGTCGTCATGCAGCAGCGCGATCTTGGCGGCCACCAGCAGCGTCTCCGGGCCGATGTGCAGGGTACGCAGGTGGATGACCCACCGCACGTCTGGCCCGCTCTCGATCGCCCGAACGATAGCGGCCTGCATGCCGGGGCTCGCCGCCTCGCCGATGAGCAGGCTCTTCATCTCGATGGCCAGGACCACCGCCACACAGCCCAGCAGCGCGCCGATCGCGATCGAGCCGGCCGCATCCCACCGGTCGTTGTGCGTGATCGTCGCCAGCGCGACGCCGATCAGCGCCAGCGTCAGGCCGCAAAGCGCCGCCACGTCCTCCAGCAGCACGGCAGGCAGCTCGGGGTTCTTGGTGCGGCGGATGAACGTCAGCCAGCTGACCCGGCCACGACTCGGGCCGGCCTCGCGGACGGCGTTCCACAGCGAGAACGCCTCCAGCACGATGGCGACGCCGAGCACCGCGAGCGCGACGACCGGCGAGGTCAGCTTCTCCGGGTGCCTGATGCGCTCGATTCCCTCGTAGGCGGAGAACACGGCGCCGACCGTGAACACAACCACCGCGACGAGGAAGGCGTAGAAGTAGCGCTCACCGCCGAAGCCGAACGGGTGCTCCCTGGTCTCCTGCCGTCGTGACCGGCGCCGCCCGATCAGCAGGAGCGCCTGGTTGCCCGAGTCCGCGACCGAGTGGACACCCTCGGCGAGCATCGAGGCAGAGCCGGTGATGCCAAACGCAACGAACTTGGTGATTGCGATGCCCAGGTTCGCGCCTAGAGCGGCCAGGACGGCGCGCAGGCCGGGGCTGTGCCCGCTAGCGGCAGGGGCAGGCGCTCCGCCCGTGGCGATGTGCCCTCACTCCCGGACGCTGCCCGCCGCGGGGTCGCGAGCCTCGTCGATGAGCAGTACGGGGATGTCGTCGCGCACCGGATAGGCCAGGCCGCAGTCGGCACCCGTGCACACGAGCTCGCTGGCAGCGTCATCGACCCGGAGCGGCGCATGACACTTCGGGCAGGCCAGGATTTCCAGCAGCCAGTCTTCTATCTTCATGAACGTCTCCATTGTCATCCTGGCGAGGCGCCCGGGGCCAGGGGTCGTCCCCCCGGATGGTTGCGGCACTCCCGCGCACCAGGATCCTACCGGGGCGTTCGCCGGCGGCCGGCGCTGCTGTCCGCGCTCGGTAGGACGTCAAACCAGGAGGGAACGTGGTCGCCCCGGGCGAATCGCCCTGCCTCGCCTCGCGGCCGCCCTGGTTAACGAACCCGCCCTGGGTCCGACGGTGCGGACCGGAGCACTCGCAGATGGCCGCGGCGGAGAACCTCGACACCCTGCCCGGTCGGTTCCTCCTGGGTCTGCGGGGAGGCGGCTTCCCTGACCGCGTTCGCCAGCGCCTCGATATCCTCGGTGACCGTCACCTCGTCCGGCGGCGGGGCGACGGGCAGCCTGAGCACGTCCCAGCCGCGTGGCGCCGTCATCCGGTCAGCATGCCGTTCGCAGAGGTCGTAACAGTGCGGCTCAACGAAAGCCGCGAGCGGACCCAGGACGGCTGTCGAATCACGGTAGACGTAGGTCAGCGTGTAGACGCCTGCCCGCTTGCAGCCCGGGCGCGAGCACTGGCGAGCAGACACCGGGTCACCATCTCAGGTCGGGCTGGCAACCCGCCTGGTCCAGCGCGGGGCGCCAGGCGGCCTTGCGTTGATTGCTCACAACGGCTGACGGTATCGACCGCCGGGCGGTAACGCCACCACCCGGGGCACACTGCGCGATCGTGTCTCCGGCCGCCAGATCAGCAGCCCACGAAACCCGCGATACGCTCGGGAACTGTGCGTGACGAGGAGGACACCAGCCGGCCGAGACGTGGCCCGGTGCGCCGGCGCGACCGGCATGGCCGCGGCCTGCGCGGATCGCTGGTGCCGCCAGGCGTGCCGCTGCACCGGACCAGGTCCGAGCGATTCGATGACCTGGTGCTGCTGGCTGTCTCGCAGCTGGAGCCGCGCTGGGAGGCTGAGCTGTCCAGCATCGAGTTCGGTGTCGAGGAGATCCCGCGCGTCCTCCCGGACACCGGCGATCCTGACCCGGTGCCGCTGGCCCGCCTCGAGCCCGGCTCTGCCCGGCCTGGCCGTGGCGAGCCACCGGCCAGCACCTCGCTGCCGGCACCCAGGCAGCCCTCCGGCCGGCGTCATGGACCCGACGAGCCGGCCCGGATCGTGCTCTACCGCAGGCCGCTGCTCGCCCGAGCGGATGGCGAGGAGGAACTCGCCGAGCTTGTGCTCGACGTCATTGTCGAGCAGTTCGCGCACTGGCTGGGCGTCGACCCGCAGACCGTCGATCCTGGCTATCCCGCGGAAGACTGACGGGCCCCCCGACGGGTGCTAGCTGCCGCCGAGGATCGCTGCCACTGATTCGTTGACACCAGGAAGCGGTATCCAGGTCAGCGAGCTGGGCACGGGCATGATGGACAGCACGGATCCGCCAGCGCCGATGATTCTCCCGGCATACACCGGACCCGACCCCGCCAGCGGAGTCACCACCAGCATGAACGAGCCCGCCTTCACCCCCGGCGGCTTGACCTGGACCACCTGCGACGACTTCGCGGCAATCTGGACGACCTGGCCGTCCCTGCTGGTAGCCGGCGTGCTGCCCGTCGCCGTGGCGATCCGGACCGAAGCCGCCTTGCCCGGCGCGGACAGCACGAGCGCTGTACCGGGTGATCCGGCCGGGTTAGCGGCCAGCACGCCTTGCTCCAGCACCGGACCAGCGCCCGGTGCCAGGACGCCGACGGTCCCGGCAGGCCCGCCTGGCAGCAGCATGGCGGCAACGACCGGGACGCTGGACGTGATCGACAGCGCGCCGGCGATGCCACCCAGGGATGGCAACGGGATCGCCGACACCGATCCGCCGAGCAGATCGATGCCGGTCCCGCCGGTGGGCTGGTACGAGCCCCGCTGGGTGATTGCCGTGATCTTGATCTGCGCCGCTCCGCTGCCTGGCACGGCGATGTACAAGTCGCGGGACCCTGGTGCCCCCGGCAAGCCCGGTATGACCAGGTGCCGGGCCGGAGCCGGCAACGGCGGCAGCCAGCCGCCGGCCTGGCCGGCCAACCTGCTCTCCCGCACCGCGGCGACAACCTGGCCGACCGTCGTGCTGACATTCAGCGCCATGATGCCGGAGCCGTGCAGCAGGCCGTCCAGTGACTGGACGACCATGCCGTGCGGCGGGACCGTGATGCCGTTGTCGGCGTTACCGAGCACTGGCGGGCCGTTGGCAGCATCGGTCACCGCCTGGACCTGCGCGTCAGCCGGCGTACTGCCGGTGTTCGTCAGGTATAGCTCGATCGTGGCTGCCGACTTCTGTCCCGGCCCGGCGAACCAGAAGTTTGTGCCGGGCGCGCCGCACTGGGCGGTCACCAGCCCGCCAGGACCCGTCTGCTCGACCTCAAGACCCTGCGCCAGCGCCCCGGTCGCGCTCACCTGGACACCGCCACGACCCGCCTGTGTGCGAACGCTCGGGCTCGAGCCCGGCTGGCCTGCTAGCTCAGCGGCCGTCAGCGCGCGGGCGACGGGAACCGAGGATGCCTGCAGCACACCGGGCCGCGTCAGCGTGGCCAGGGTCGGACCGGCGGATGAGCTGCCGACCGGTGACAGCGGGGTCACGACCGCGGAGCCGGTCGCAGCCGAGCCCGGAACCGCGGCCACGGCGAGCGCGGAGGCTGTCGGCGCAGCCGAGCCCGGAGCTGGGCAGACTCGGATCGCACTGGAAACATCGGCCCGGCTGACGGCAGCGGAGCGCACCGTCTTACTCGCCGGGTGACCGATCCTGGCCGCTCCGTAGATCCCCGCCAGCGCGAGCACGACGACGAGGGCGAGGACGACACGACGAACGATGCCTGCGCTCATCGCCTCTGCCCGCCGTCGGAGTCCGGCGCCGGCCAGCTGCGGTCCGCCCGGTCGCGCCTGCCTGGCCGATCGTGGTGGATCTCGCCGGAAGGTGGCTGCGAATCCCGGTCATCCTGGTCTTGATCTGGCCACGGCTGACCCCGCCGACCGTGATCCTGTGGCCAGCCCTGCTGCGACTGGTCCTCCGGCCAGCTGGACGCCTGGCCGCGGTCCTCCGAGCGCCCGCCCCGGCCGGCAGAGCGCTGGCCACCACGACGGCGGTGACCACCCGGCGCCCGTGGGCGGACCGGCTCGTCGCCGTGATCGGTGCCCCGTGCATCAGCACCGCGCTCGTAACCATCGGCCGGCGGGTAGTCGCGTCCGGCGAGCCGACCGACCGGGTCCTGGGCATTGTCCCGCTGGCCGTAGCCGGACGGGCGGTCGCCTGATCTGCGCACCGGATAATCGATCTCCGAGCGCGAGCCGGACGGAGAGCGCCCGCCGACGCGCGGGCCCGAATAGCTATCGGAGGCTCCGGCTCTGCCCGGTGACTCCGGTCCATCGAAGGTGCCGGAGGGCGACAGTGGCGGCCGGCCGCCCCGGCCAGCGAAGCTATCTCGCCGCGGGGCGGGATCGCGTGGGTCAACCGAGGTCGGCCGTCCGGGTCGGTTCTCTGGATGGCCGGCTGTGAACCGGCTCGTCGGGCTGTCGGCCGGCCACGCAGGGCCCGCCGTGAAAACCTCGGTCGCGGATGCTGCCGTTCTCCCTGCGGCGCCATCAGCCGCGGCCTTGGCGGGAGCGTCTGCTGGCCTGCGGCCGCCGCCGGCATCATGCCGCCAGCGTGGGCCCCGCCGGTCGTCCGCCTGGGAGCCGCCGATCGGGACAGCGCCCCCCGATCGGCCAGATCGCCCGGTCAGCGCGGCAAGGGCAGCCCGCCGCGATCCGGCAGCCGCAGCCGCGCGGCCACTGACTTGCGGCCGGTCTGCCGCCTCAGGCTGGGCCGAGACGCTTGGCCGGCTGCCTGTTCCGGCCGCCCGGCCACGGGCCCGAGCCCTGGACCGAGCTCCCTTAGCCCGGCTGGCTACGCGCGAGCCCTGCGCCGCGCCCGCGCCGGCCCCGACGCCGGCCAGCTCAGGCTCGGCGACGGGTGCGCTCGCTTGCGCCCCCTCCGCCGCGGCCTCGATCTCGGCGGCGGTGCGGATCCCCGGCAGCGCCAGCCCGGCCACAACCAGGAAGGCGACGATCTCCAGCACCATGAGCATGTCGTGCCAGAGCGCGCTCCGGCTAACGGTCAGCGTGCCGCCGCCAGGCGGAAGTCGGAACGCCTGCGCCCAGGCCCCGGCGGGCGATGGCACCGGTGTCAGCCCGTGACCGTCGACTGCAGCAGACCACCCGCCGGCGGGCTCTGCCAGCATCAGGGTCCCGCCTGCGGCGGGAACGCGGGCGCCCGCGACGCCGACCGCGCCGGACTGAACGGGCACCACCGTGCCGTTCGGCTCGGCGACGCTGACCCGCGACGGCACACTGGTCAGCCGCCACAGGTCGAACGCTGACGTGGCGGAGCTCGCGCATTGCGCGGAGCACATGCTCACCTGCGTCAGGCCAGGCACCCCGTCCAGCACGCTCGCAAGAGTTTCATCGACCGGTGCCCGCATAAGGACGAAGCCGATGTCGAAGCCCGCCAGCTGCTGGGACTGGCTGCCCGCCTCGCTCCCGCCAGGTGCGACGAGCGCCGCGACCGCCTTGGCGAGGGCTGCCTCCGCGGCCGGCGCCTGACTCACCTCCGCGTAGCTGAACTCGGGACTCGAGCGGCGCAGCAGCAGATAGGAAATCCGGCCGCCCGACGATGCCAGCACAAGGGTGCGCAGCTGACGTCCGGTCCCTGCCGCATTCGACACCAGTGACGGCACCACCGAGCCGGGGGCCGGGCCGAGCGGCCCGGTGACGCCGTTGACCAGCCACCAGGCCGCCGCGATCGCCGGGGCTGCGCAGGCCACGAGGGCCAGGGCTGTCGCCGGTAGCCTGCGCGCGGCCACTGCGCGGCTGCCGTCGCCGGCCGAGAGCACGCCGTCCGCCGCCGCGACACCGGCCAGCAGCAAGCCCGCGGCCGCGACTGCCAGGGCTACTCCCGGCCAGGCAGTTACCGGCTGGCCGCCGGTCGGAATCACCGTGGTCCTGCTGGCCGCCAGCGCAACCACGAAGCCGAGCAGCGCAGCGCACCAGCCGCAGGCCACGACGTAGAGCCGCCTGGTTGAGATCAGCGCGGCCAGCCCCACCGCGAGCAGCGCAGCGCTCGCCCAGTATGGCGGCAGGCCGGGCCCGCCAGGGCTCAGCAGCAGGAGCGAGCGGGCCGGTAGGCCGGAGGTGGACAGGCCGGGCCGCTGTAGCCCGACCTCGAGGAGCAGCCTACGGGGGTGGCCGAGTAGCTGCGCGACCCACGGCATCAGCAGCACCAGCGGGGTCAGCGCCACAATGGCGAGGTTCGTGAGCATCGCCGCACGACGCCTCAGCAGCCCCGCGAGCACCACCCCGGCGATCGCTAGGGGCCACAGCAGGGGCGCGAAGGCCGCACCGACGGCGACGGTGAGACCGGTCGCCCACGCCGCCCGCCTGGCCAGCTTGCGCGGCTCGGTGAACATGCGGCCTGCCAGCCCGCCGATGACAGGGATCAGCACGAACGCCACGGCGCTGCCCAGCCGGCCTGCCGCGATCGCGCCGAATGCGATGGGCAACAGCGCGTAGGAGACCGCAGCCCACACCCGCACAGTGGCCCGCCTCGTGACCCGTCCAAGCGCCAGGTAGGCGGTCAGTCCTGCGAGCGGCACACAGCCGAGCAGCAGCACGTCGACAGCCAGCCATGCTTTCCCGAGCAAGATCGTGGCCAGCACCGCCAGGGCGGCCAGGTACGGCGGCCCGGCACTCGCGGACCCGATTCCGGCCGGGTGATAGGCCTGCAGGAACTGCGACCACAGTCCCGATGCGCCCTCCCAGGCGGGCGGGAGCGCGCCGCCGGCCAGCGTCCCGCTCGTCAGGATCCGGCGCTCGGCCACGGCGGTGATGATGATCAGCCCCAGTACCAGCAGTACGCCGGGCCTGGTGAGCACGCGCTGCAGGAAGCCGGAGTCAACGAGCAGTGAATCATCGTCGGTCGGGTCGTCGCTGGCGTGGTGGGCCCCGGCCAGGTTGTCCGGCGTCGGCTTCGCCAGGACGGTCGCAGCCAGCTCAGCAAACCGCCGGATGGACCGGCCCGGCGGCAGGTCAGCCCGCAGCGTGCTATAGGCCGCCCGGCGACCAGGGGCCCGGCGGCGTCGCGCTCCGGCCAGCCGCAGCGGATGCCCGGCGACGCCGAGGAACGCGGCGGACTCGTCCAGGGCCGCACCTGGCCGCTTGGCCAGGAGGTAGAACAGGGTCCGCATCATGGACAGCGCGAAGTTGCCGACCAGCGCGGTGAGCATCGGCCCGAATGGCAGGTTGCCCAGCAGCGTCAGCAGCCCGTTGCGCCGGTCTAGCAGTCGGGCCCGGCGGCCGACTGAGATAGACCGGCGGGAACGCGTCGCTGCCCGCGCGTGAAAGACGACGGCGTCGGTGATGACACGGACGCGAAAGCCGGCCTCGTGGACCCGCCAGCAGAAGTCGATGTCCTCACCGAACAGGGCCATGCCGGGATCGAATCCGCCGAGCCGTTCCCAGACGTCGCGCCGCACGAGCATGCCCGCGCTGCACACGGCGAGGGTGTCACGGTCGCCATCGTGCTGCCCCTGATCGACCTCGCGCTGCTCGACGCCCGTTACCCGGCGGCCCGCGGTATCGATCGACAGGCCGGCCTCCACGACGATCTTCCGGTCCGTCCAGTCCCGCAGCTTCGGCCCGAGAACCGCAGCGCGCGGCGTCTCGGTCGCTCCGCGCAGCAACTGCTCAAGCGCGTCGGGCGCAGGCTCGCAGTCATCGTGCAGCAGCCAGAGCCACTCCACCTCGTCGCCCCGGCCCCGAGCGGGCGAGCCGGGGATCGGAGCGCTGGCCGCCTTGTGCGCGGCAGCCCGTCGTACGGCGGCGGCGTAACCCGTCGAGCGGTCCATGCCGAAGACGGCCGCCTGGCCCAGCTGTGCTGCGAGCAGCGAGCCGCTGCGGTCCCTGCTCCCGGTATCGACGGCCACGACCCGCTGCACCGGCTTGGTCTGCCCGCCGAGCGCCTCGATGAGACGCGGCAGCCACACGGCGCCGTCGTGCGCGACGATGACCGCGGTCACCACGTGCTGCGAGTAGGAGTCGGTTGGGGGCAAGGGTGTTGTCCGGGATTCCTAACGGCCGCGGCACCGCCGGTGCCGATCCGCCCTGACGGGGGTACCCGTGAACAATACGCGAATCCGACCCGCCTAGATGGCAGGACAGTTCCGGCTCCCGGCTACGCCGAGTGAGGCCTGGCTACACGCCCGCCCGCCCGGCTTGACCCCTCCCGGCTTACAGGCGCTACACGGCCTGGCGCTTGAGCCTGCGCCGCTCTCGCTCCGACAACCCGCCCCAGATGCCGAACCGCTCGTCGTGGCCGAGGGCATACTCGAGGCACTCCGCGCGCACCTCGCAGCCGCGGCACACCCGCTTGGCCTCGCGGGTCGAGCCGCCCTTCTCCGGGAAGAACGCCTCCGGATCGGTCTGCGCGCACAGCGCCCGGTCCTGCCAGGTCTGCTCCCCGGCATCGTCTGCGCCGATCCAAAGCTCGCGCACCAGCGAGACGATGACATCTGCCATGGCGCACCTCCTGCCGTCTGGTCCCCGTGAACCCCGCCCCCGCCCTGGACGAGTAAATTACATGAGTGAAATTACACGCGCGTGTCTTGCATCGCGTCAAGGGAGATAGGTGATAATGGCGGCCTGGTTGCCCGGACTGCGTGGAAAGTCCGCCCGGCAATTTGCGGGTGCTGTCAGGGCGGCCGAGCGCTAACGCGCCACAGTTGACAGACTTGCGGCATGCGCATCACAGTTCTGGCCGGCGGTGTCGGGGCCGCAAGGTTCCTGCGCGGCCTCCGCGCGGCCGTGCCGGATGCGGACATCACCGTCATCGGCAACACCGGTGACGACTTCACGCCGTTCGGCCTGCACGTCAGCCCGGACCTGGACACCGTGATGTACACGCTCGGCGGCGGCATCAACGACGACCAGGGCTGGGGCCGCGACGAGGAGACCCGGGCCGTGCTGACCGAACTCGCCGCCTACGGCGCCGGGCCCGGCTGGTTCGGCCTCGGCGACAAGGACATCGCCACGCACATCCTGCGCAACCAACTGCTGGCGCAGGGTTGCACCCTGTCGGAGGTGACGAAGCGGCTGTGCGAGCGCTGGCTGCCAGGCGTCACGCTCCTGCCGATGTCTGACGACCCCGTCCGCACGCACGTGACGGTCGAGGAGGACGGCCGGCTGCGGGAGCTGCACTTCCAGGAGTGGTGGGTCAGGCTGCACGCTGCCGTCCCGGCCCTGCGCATCGAGGCCGCCGGCGCCGCGCACGCCCGCCCGGCGCCTGGCGTGGTAGAGGCGATCGGGGCAGCCGACTTCGTGCTATTCCCGCCGTCGAATCCGGTCGTGAGCATCGGAGTGATACTCGCGGTCCCAGGCATCGCCGCCGCGCTGCACCCCAAGCCAGTCGTCGGCGTCTCGCCGATCATTGGCGGCGCGCCGGTCCGCGGCATGGCCGACGCGTGCCTGACCGCGATCGGGGTGCAGACCTCTGCGGCTGCGGTGGCCGCGCACTACGGACCCGAGCTGATCGACGGATGGCTCGTCGACACGCTGGACAAGGACGCCATCGATGCGCCAGAGCTGGCCGGCATCGCGGTACGCGCCCGCCCGCTGTACATGACGAATGTGGAGGCTGCCGCGGAAATCGCCCGAGCAGCTGTGGAGCTCGCCCTCGAGGTGCGCACGTGACCACGGGCGGCCCAGGGTCATCCGGATCTGGGCTATCCCCAGGTTCGACAGAGTCCCCCCTGACCAGTAGCAGCGAGCCCGGCCCGGCGGCCGCGGCCATGAAGCCTGATCCGCTAGCGGCAGCCCCGTTCCCCGCCGACGTTGTCGTCCTGCCTGTGCCGGGCCTGCCGGAGATCGCGCCGGGGGCCGACTTGCCCGCGCTCATCGCCGATGCCGCGCTGGCCGGGCCGGGTCTCGCAGATGGCGACATCCTCGTGATCACATCCAAGATCGTCAGCAAGGCGGAGGACCGCGTCATCAGCGGCGACCGCGAGTCGGCGATCAGGGCTGAGACGGTTCGCGTCGTGGCCCGTCGCGGGCAGACCACGATCAGCCAGAACCGGCACGGACTGGTCCTCGCGGCGGCGGGGGTGGACGAGTCGAACACGCGTCCGGGTACCGTCGTGCTGCTGCCGCTCGACCCAGACGGGTCCGCCGAAGCGCTACGGAAGGCTATCGGCACTCGGGCAGGCGCCAGGGTTGGCGTGATCATCACCGACACGATGGGCAGGCCGTGGCGGACCGGCCAGACCGATACGGCGATCGGCGTGGCAGGCGTGACGCCGCTGCGCGATCATCGCGGCCAGCCCGACACGTACGGGAAGGTGCTTGAGGTCACGGTGTCGGCGGTGGCCGACGAGATCGCGGCAGCCGCTGACCTGGTGAAGCAGAAGACCACCGGTGTCCCTGTTGCCATCGTCCGCGGCCTGTCCCCGCTCGTGACTGACGCTGCCGGGCCGGGGGCTGCCGCGCTCGTCCGGGCAGCGGAAGACGACATGTTCAGGATCGGCGCCGCCGACGTCGTGACCGCGCGCCGGACCGTCCGCGACTTCACCACCGAGCCGGTGTCACCCGATGCAATCCGGCGGGCTATCGCGGCGGCGATCACAGCGCCCGCGCCGCATCACAGCCAGCCGTGGCGGTTCGCCGTGCTGACGTCCCCGGCCGCACGGACCAGGCTCCTCGACGACATGCTGATGGCGTGGAAGGCCGACCTCGGGGCGGACGGCTTTACCCAGGAGCAGATCGCCCGGCGGGTCCGGCGCGGCGAACCGCTCCGCAGGGCGCCCTTGATCATCGTGCCGTGTCTGGTCGCCGACGCCGCGCACGCATACCCAGACGCGCGCCGCAGCGCAGCGGAGCGGACCATGTTCGTGGTGTCCATGGGCGCGGCAGTCGAGAACCTGCTCGTGGCGCTCGCGGTCGAGGGACTCGGCTCCTGCTGGGTGTCGAGCACACTGTTCTGTGCGGACATCGCCGCGGCCGCGCTCGGGCTGCCGGCCGGGTGGGAGCCGATGGGCGCGGTTGGCGTGGGCCACCCCGCTACAGCTGTGGCTGATCGGTCGCCACGCGACCCCGACGACTTCACGCTGCAGCTGTAGAGGACTGGCGACGAGACCCGGTCCGCCAGCCCGAGCGGGCGCGACGGCCAGTTAGATGGTCCGCAGGAGCCTGCCGAGCTGTCGCGCACTATCGGCAGGAGTTTCGGCCTCCGCGCTCAGACTGTTCATGACCTCGCGGTAGTGGTCGATCTCCACGGGGCGGTCCAGGTACAGGGCACCGGTGAGCTGCTCGATGTACACGACGTCCGGCAGGTCGGGCTCGGCGAACCTGAGGATGGAGAAGGAGCCTCCGGCCGCCGAGTGGCCACCGCGATCGAACGGCATGACCTGAAGCGTCACCTGCGGCAGCTCTGCCAGCTCGATCAGGTGGGTGAGCTGATCCCGCATGACCTCGCGGCCGCCGAGCGGCCGGCGCAGCGCGGACTCGTCGATAACCGCCCACACCCGGGGCCCGGTCGGGCTGCTCAGGATCTGCTGGCGCTTGATCCGCAGGCTCACCCGGCGCTCGATCTCCTCAGCAGGCGCGGACCGGTGACCGAGCACGGTGACCTCGCGCGCGTAGTCCTCGGTCTGGAACAACCCCGGAACGAACTGCAGCTCGTAGGTCCGGATCAGCGACGTCGCCTGCTCGAGCCCGACGTAGGTCTCGAACCAGTCCGGCAGTACGTCGTCATAGCGGGCCCACCAGCCTTGCGAGTTTGCATGCTCAGCGAGAGTCAGCATGTGGCCGCGAACGGCTTCGTCGGTGACGCCATACAAGGTGAGCAGGTCGGCTACGTCGCGCTCCTTGAAGCCGACCCGGCCGTGCTCCATCCGGCTGATCTTGGAGCGAGAACCCCGGATCTCGTATCCCGCCCGGTCCGGGGTTATCCCGGCATCCTCACGCAGCCGGCGGAGCTGACTCCCCAGGAGCATGCGCAGGACCGTCGGGCCGCTGAAGGACTCTATCGAGGCCAACTCGTCTCGCGGCTCGTCGCCAGGATGCTGGACTGCACTCACCCGCCGCTCCTGCACGGCCCCGGCGGGGCGTGCCCGCCAGGGCCGTTCACTTATGCTCTGCGCTGGTGGCACAGCCAATGGCGGCAACGCCCGCTGTCCGAACGGCACGCTGCCAGACTGCGCTGACAGGACCTTATCACCCGGTGGAAGATTTATCCGCTTCCGAGTGTCACCGGATGGTCACATTCTTCCCAGCAGAATCATTAGCCCAGGTCGTCGAACTCGCCATTCCTGACGCCGATTAGGAATGCGGCCACTTCTGCCCTGGTGTAGACGAGCGCAGGGCCCTGCGGGTCCCGCGAGTTGCGCATCGCCACGGCGCCGTCGGGCAACTCAGCAACCTCCACGCAGTTGCCGCTGGGGTTGCTCTCGCTGCTCTTGCGCCAGTGCACACCGCCCAGCATGGCGGCGGGTACGCCATTCCTGACCTGCATGTTTCCTCCTGGTCAGCCCAGAATGTGTGTTGCAAATGCACGTGCATCTGCACGAAGCCATTGTAGTGTAGCCTGCACATCTTCACGTAACAACTCATTTGCACGTGCACCTGCTCTTGCGAGTGGAATGTGCATGGGGCAGGATATGACCATTAGTATTGCCCGTTTTCATGCTTCGCCTGGTCAGAGCAGAGGCATGGCGCGCACCGCCGAGCATGGCCGGCCGGCCAGCCTACGACGACCCCGACTGGACTCGACGTGACAACCCGCCACCTGGACGCCATCGCCATGACACCGCAGATGGACCCCCAGGACGCTCCCCCGGCAGCGGCGCGAACGGCTCGCGGCGCGGACTGGCCGTGGCTACAGGCGGCGGTCCAGATGGCATGGCAGGAGTGCTGTTGGGTGCCGACGGCGCCGAGCGCCGACGGTGGGGAATGGTCCGCTGCACCGCGGGTGGCGACGCGGACGCCAGTTCCGGTCACTCGATCCATTGCGACCGCACGGGTATTCACGGTCCGCACTCTGCAGAAATGGGGTGCCGAGGGCCGCGGCGACGACGCAGCCGCAGTGATCACCGAGCTGATGACGAACGCGCTGCGGCACGCAGTGGCCGAGCCTCCTGCTGACAGCGAGCCCAAGCCCTGGCCCATCCGGCTCGGCCTCGCCGATCCGGGCCCGTACGTGATCTGCGCGGTGGCCGACCCCAGCACCGAGCTCCCGGCGCCGCGGCGGCCTGACTGGCAGGACGAGACCGGCCGCGGACTGCTGATGGTCGACTCGCTCAGCGACCGATGGGGTTGCTGCACGGCGCCGGAAGGCCAGGGCAAGGTCGTCTGGGCCGCTTTTGCCGCGACGTCGCGATCGCTCTGACCGCGCCCTGTCACGGGCGTCGGTGAGCCGCTAGGACCGGGTGATGTCGCGTATCCCCGCTGCCATGATCTGCCGGGCCCGCGCGGCCCTGAGCAGGCGCTGTCTGGTGGTGACAGGCACCCGCTCGCCCGCCCGGCGGCGCCTGATCTGGTCGGCCAGCGACGGGGGGACACCAAAGTCTCCAAGCCTCGCGATCGCCTGCGACTTGGTGATGAGCACGCCATCGTGCGTCAGCGCCTCGCTGCGGGCCAGTGTGATGAGCGCGAAATCGACCCACCTGTCCTGCAGCCAGATGCGCGGCCGGTAGGTCAGCGGGCGCCAGTATCCGGTGAGCTCGCGGCGCGCGTGCGCCTGCACCTCGCCGATGCTGACTTCTGGAAGCCCGGGCGGCGGCCACGGCCCGTGCACCGCGCAGCCTGAGTGGCGCAGCTCGGCCACCGTGAGCACCTTGAGCCGCCATTGCGTGAACCCGTCCACGTACCAGTAGGTGTGCAGCAGCTCGGCGTCGGTGAGCGTTCCGTCAGGAACGTAGAGGCAGTTGAGGCGGGCGTACGCTCCGCCGCCGCGGGCCAGATCCCGGTGCAGGTCCGTCAGTCGGGCGAGAGCCGTTCCGTCAGGCCTGCCCCCCGTGACGGCCAGCACATCGATGTCGCTGCTGGCAGGGCTGAAGTCGCCCGTCGTCAGTGACCCATACAGGTATAGGCCGCGCAGATCTACGAGCGCCAGCAAGCCGTCCCTGAACCGATCCAGATGGCCGGAGATTTCGGGCGGGACATCCATGCGTCATTTCTTCCGGGTCGGGACGGGCCACGCAGGCGGTACGCGGCCGTGGCCAAAGGTAGCGTGCGGTCATGCGAAGGGAACTGACCATCGCCGATCTCGGCGACCTTGTAGAACTCCCATTGCTGGCGGTACTGGCCACGTACCGGCGCGATCACACGGTGCTGTTGTCCCCGGTGTGGCACGAGTGGCGCGATGGCGGGTTCGATGTGGTCACCGGCGGCCAGGACGTGAAGGCGGTACACCTGCGCCGCGATCCCCGAGCGAGCATCGTGGTCTGCGAGCACACCCCGCCGTACCGCGGCGTTGAGGTGCGCTGCCGGGCGCGGCTCGTCTCTGCAGCAGCCAGCGACACGGTCAAGCGCATCGCTTCCCGCTATCTCGGTGCTGAGGCTGGCGCTGCCTACGCCGAGACGGCCGGCGACGACCTTTTGATCCGGCTGGAACCGGGTGATCTTCGTGCCTGGGATTTCGCCGACGACTTCGCCTGACGAAGCCCGACCAGACGACGGCCCGCTACCGGGCCGTGGAGTTTGCTTCCGGCCGCGACGCGCAGCGCAGGCTCATGAGAGTGGGCCGCAGAACCGACTCCACCCCTGAGCGAGTGGCCGGGCGCCAGAATGGGTCATCGAACCGATTGCAATGGATGGAGTGAGGGACCGTGGCACGATCAAGCCTCGTCACGATCGGCCCGGACCGGGTGCCGCTGCGCTGCCTGGTGTGCCAGGGCTCCCTGTTCGCAGACAGGGAGATCAAGCTCAACACCAGCGGCATGGAATTTCTCGGCATGGAGTGGGCTAACCGCTCGGGTACGGCCCTGATCTGCGACAACTGCAGCTTCGTGCACACCTTCGCTGACGCGCAGTTCGAGTTGTGGGCGCCAGACCGGGGGTACCCAGGCTGACGCGCCCCGCGGGCCCTGTCGGCCGCGCGGGTGCTAGGCCTGCAGCAGCGGCAGGGCGGTCCTCGGGCCGCGGACTGAGGCGCACACGCCGTCGCTGGCCGCTGCGGCGGCCATCCGCTCCGCTGACGGCGTGCCATACAGCGTGGTCCGCTGCCGCAGCGGACGGCCGGTCGGCGCGACGAGGTCTTCCAGCTCGCTGATGGTCTTGTAGGAGCCGTTCTGAGATCCGGCCATCCGGCTGATGGTCTCCTCCATCAGCGTGCCGCCGAGATCGTTGACGCCGCCGCGGAGCACGTCGCGGCACACGTCGGCGCCGAGCTTGACCCACGAGCACTGGATGTTGTCGACGGCTCCGTGCAGCAGCAGCCGCGACAGCGCGTGAGCGGCGCGGTTCTCCCGGACCGTGGGGCCGGGCCTTGCCATCCCTGCGAGGTAGATCGGCGCGCTCGCGTGCACGAAGGGCAGCAACACGAACTCAGTGAAGCCGCCGGTGCGCTCCTGGATCGATCGGATCACGCGCAGGTGGCCGACCCAGTGCCGCGGGGTGTCCACGTGTCCGTACATCATCGTCGCGGTTGTGCGGATGCCCAGGTCGTGCGCCGTCGTGATGACGTCGATCCAGGCCGCGGCCGGCAGCTTGCCTTTCGTCAGCACCCATCGGACGTCGTCGTCGAGGATTTCCGCGGCGGTGCCCGGCAGCGAGTCGACGCCCGCCTCGCGGGCCCGGACGAGCCATTCGCGCACCGGCAAGCCGGTCCGAGACGCCCCGTTCATCACCTCCATGGGCGAGAACGCGTGCACGTGCATGTCCGGGCAGCGCCGCTTCACCTCGGCCGCGATGTCGAAGTACGCCGAGCCGGGCAGGTCGGGGTGAATGCCGCCCTGCATGCACACCTCGGTCGCGCCTGCCTCCCACGCTTCTGCGGCACGGTCGCCGATCTGCTCCAGCGACAACGTAAACGCGTCCGCGTCGGTGCGCCGCTGCGCGAACGCACAGAACCGGCAGCCCGTGTAGCAGACATTCGTGAAGTTGATATTGCGGGTAACCACGTAGCTGACGTCGTCGCCCGCGGCGTCCGCGCGGAGCCCATCGGCCAGCACAGCCAACGCTTCCAGCTCGCTGCCCTCGGCATCCAGCAGCGCCAGCGCCTCGTCATCCGTAATTCCGGCCGGGTCACGCTCCGCGCTGCGCAGCGCCGCCAGGACCTCGCGCGGCGCCCGCTGCGGCGCTCGCCCGGTCCCGCTGCGGCCCGCTCCGGGCTCGATCCGGGTCTCGATCTCGGCCCAGTCGCCGTATACCTCGGCGAAGTCGTCGCGCCGGTCTGCCGTCCTCCCGGTCGTGTCGATCGTCGTGAAGAGATCGGTCCGGCCGCTGGAGGCACCCCAGCCGCCGTCAGGCTCCTGCCATGGCAGCCCCTCGGGTGTCGCGCCGGCGCGCGCCAGCCCCGTGGCCGGGTCCGCCAGCGCCGAGACGTGCCGGGCAAGCCGCGGGTCCAGCCACGGCTCCCTGATATAAGGCGGGTAGATGGTCAGGCGCTCAGCCAGTTCGAAGCCGCCGGCCGCGGTCCTGGCCGCGAGGTCGTCGATCTGCGGCCACGGCCGTTCCGGGTTCACGTGGTCGGGCGTCAGCGGCGAAACCCCGCCCCAGTCGTCGATCCCGGCCGACAAGATCAGCTGGTACTCGTCCCCGATCAGGTTCGGCGGAGCCTGGATCCGGGCGGACGGACCGAGCACTAGCCTGGCCACCGCGATGGTCGCGGCGAGGTCGGCGAGGTCGGCATCCGGCACGCCGCGCATCTTCGTGTCCGGCTTGGCCCGGAAGTTCTGCACGATAACTTCCTGGATACCGCCGTACTCCCGGGCGACCTGCCGGATGGCGAAGATCGACTCGGCCCTCTCGGCGAGGGTCTCCCCGATGCCGATGAGGATGCCCGTGGTGAACGGCACGCTGCTCCGCCCCGCATCCTGGAGCACCCGCAGCCGCACCGCCGGGTCCTTGTCGGGGCTGCCGAAATGCGGGCCGCCCCGCTCGGTGAACAGCCGCGCCGCAGTCGTTTCCAGCATCATGCCCATCGACGGCGCGACTGGCTTGAGCCGCTGGAAGTCCTGCCAGCTCAGCACGCCAGGGTTCAGGTGGGGCAGCAGCCCGGTCTCCTCCAGCACGCCGATCGCCATCGCGCGCACGTAGGACAGCGTGTCGTCGTAGCCATGGGCGTCCAGCCACTGGCGCGCCTGCGGCCAGCGCGCTTCCGGGCGATCGCCGAGGGTGAAGAGTGCTTCCTTGCATCCAAGCGATGCGCCATCGCGCGCGATCGCGAGCACCTCGTCCGGGGATAGGAACGGGGCCGTCAGCCTCCGCGGCACGGTGACGAAGGTGCAGTACGCGCACCGGTCACGACAAAGCCTGGTCAGCGGTATGAAGACCTTGCGCGAGTAGGTGATCACCCCGGGGCGGCCGGATGCCGCCAGCCCCGAATCCCGCACCCGGCCCGCGTGGCCAAGCAACGCCGTCAGATCGTCTCCGCGCGCATGCAGCAGGAGGGCCGCCTCTGCCTGGTCAAGCGACTTGCCGTCCCTGGCCCTCGCCAGGGCCCGGCGCAGTGAGCTCGGGCTGGGGACCGGCTCGGCTGGCGTCTGAAGACCGTGCTCGCTGATGGCGTTACCTCCGTCGCAACCGGGCATTCACCCGCATCCCCACCATAGGCAGCGGGACCGTCACCGGCCCGCTAAGGGCGCGCATTGTGCGATAACCCGGCGGGGGCCACGGTGCTTCCCGGCCCGCCGCACCGGCGGGCAGATACGTCGGGCTGCAGGCCGCGCAGATCGTCATAGGCGTGAGTCTCGTGGCGCTGGCGCGGTATCAAATTCACTCGTGCGCTAGCGCCGCGCTCAGATGGCCGTGTAGTCACGCACGCTCATTCGCGGGCCGCGACGGGGCGGTCCCTGCCCGCTGATCTCGATCAGCCGGGTGACCCGGTACCGCTGGCCGCGGTAGGGCGCCAGCAGCTCCAGCATGCGGTCGTCATCCGCCGGCTCACCGGCCAGCACCCAGCCGACCTGGCCGGGTATGTGATAGTCGCCCACGCTGACGGCGTCCGCGTCACCGCAGGCCCGCTGCCGGACCTCTGCCGCGGTCCACGGGCCGATGCCCGGCAGCGACTGGAGCAGGTGGTCGGCCTGCTCGCCGGGCAGGTCGACGACAGCTTCGAGACGGCCCGCAAGCCTCGCGGCGCCGGCGATGGTGCGGGCCCGGACTGCTTCGACGCCGGCTCGGTGCCAGTCCCAGGACGGAATTGCCTGCCAGTCGGCCGCGGACGGGACGACGCGCAGGCCGGCCGGCGCCGGGCCCGGCGCGGCGGAGCCGTAGCGAGTGATCAGGTACCGCCACGCCCGGCGGGCCTCCCGGCCCACCACCTTTTGCTCGAGAACGGCCGGGATCAGCGCCTCCAGGACGCGGTCGGTCCGGCCGATGCGCAGCGCCGCGAAACGCCGCGCCAGCTCCCGCAGCTGGGGGTGCTCTGGCTCGAATGCTTCCGGCGTGTCCCTAGCGCCCAGCAGGTCGGGCACCTGATCGAGTAGCCATCCAGCGCCCGGGCCCCAGGCCTGCGAGCGAATCATGGTGCCCGCTGGACCGGTGACCGGGCCGTTGCCATCGGGGCCCGGGTCAGATCGGCTCACCGTGAGCCGGAGCGTGGCAGGCCCGGCCGGGGTCAGGCACGTGCGCCAGATGGCGCCGGAGGCATCGATCCGGAACGTCGGGTCGAGCGGTCCGCGACGATGCACGATGAGGGTCAGCCGGATGTCGACGGGGAACGGGGCGACCCACTCGCGGCTCGCTCCGTCTGAGTCGCCGACTGATGTGATCTGCTGCACTTCGCACCTTTCGGGCCCGCGCTCCGGCTCGCCCGCTGACCGCGGGACGACCCCGGCAAGACCCTGCAGGGTCCAGCGTCGTGCATAGTGACTAGATGCTCTACTCGACGATTCTGGCAGGCGGCAGCGGCACGAGGCTGTGGCCGTTGTCACGCGCTGGCGAGCCTAAGTTCCTGCACCCGCTGACCGGCACGAAACGGTCATTGCTGCAGGCGACCGCCGACCGCATCGGCCCGCTGTCGGACGCCGACCACATCTACGTCGTGACCGGCACCGCCCACGAGGCCGCGATCCGCAGCCAGTTGCCTGAGCTGCCCGCTGGCAACATCCTGGTCGAGCCGTCGCCTCGCGACTCGTGCGCCGCAGTCAGTCTCGCCTGCGCGGTCCTCGCCAGACGCGACCCTGACGCGATCATGGCGGTGTTCTCCGCAGACCACCTGATCGGGGACGAAGAGCGGTTCAGGCAGGTCATCCAGCAGGCAGCCGCCACCGCTCAAGACGGCTACCTCACCACCGTCGGCATCCGGCCCGCGCATGCCGAGGTCAGGTTCGGATACCTGAAGGTCGGCGAGCCGCTAGCGGGGGGCGCCCGCACCGTCGCGAACTTCAAGGAGAAGCCGACACGCGAGGTCGCCGAAGGCTACGTGGAGTCCGGGCAGTACCTGTGGAACGCAGGGATATTCGCCTTCGCCGTCGGCGCGTTCCTCGACGAGCTGGCCCGGCAGCTGCCGCACCTGTCGGCCGGGATCGCGCGGATCGCTGACGCATGGGACGGCCCCGGACGGGACGCGGCGCTCGCCGAGGTGTGGCCGGGCCTGGAGAAGATCTCGGTCGACTACGGCGTCCTCGAAGGCGCCGCCGTCGCGGGCAAAGTCGCGACCGTGCCGGCGGACATGCCGTGGAGTGATGTCGGGGACTTTGACGCGCTGGGCGAGTCGCTGCCGACCGACGAGTCCGGCAACCTGCTGATCACGAGCCTCGCCGAGGTCGTCGCCCGTGACGTTAAGGACGCTGTCATCGTGTCAACGACGGACCGGGTTGTCGCCGTGATCGGTCTCGACAATGTGGTTGTCGTTGATACGTCGGACGCGATGCTGGTGTGCGCTCGGTCACGCGCCCAGGAAGTCAAGCAGGTGGTCGAAGAGCTACACGGCCGCGGTCAGCACGACCGGCTCTAAGAAGCCGCTGCGCCCGCAACTACCCCATTCCCTGGGAAGCGGCGCGCTCATAGCTGATCATGTGCGCCTCCGCCGAGGCGGCCCAGCTGAACTCCATCGCGCGCAGATAACCAGCCTCGCCGAGGGCTGTCCGGCGGTCGGGGTCGCTCAGCAGCGCTTGCAGCGCGGCCCTGATGCTGTCCGGGTCCGGCTCGGTGTAGGCCACCGCGTCCCCGCCAACCTCGGGCAGCGCGGTCCGGTGCGTGGTCAGCACCGGAGCCCCGCACGCCATGGCCTCGAGGGCAGGCAACCCGAAGCCCTCACCGGTGCTCGGGAAGGCCACAACAAGGGCACCACCGAAGAACCCTGGCAGGTCGGTGAAGTGCAGGTAGCCGGGCCGCACGAGGTGCAGATGGGCCGGCACGGCAGCGACCACCTCGTCAACTTCCTCGCTCCAGCCGCTCGCGCCGGCAAGCACGAGAGCTGGCGGGTCGGCCATGTCCGCGGCTACCGCGGCCCAGCCGCTGATCAGCGCCGGCACGTTTTTGCGCGGCTCCAGCGTGCCGAGGTAAGCGACGTAAGACTTGCCGTGCAGGCCAAGCCGATTGGAGACCTGCCGCAGCTGCTCGGGGGTGGGCCGGTGGAACAGCGCGTGGTCCACGCCGTGGTAGGCAACGTCGATCCGCGTGGGATCAGCGGCCAGCACCCTGACCAGCTCATCCCTCGTGGCCTTGGACGGAACGATGAGCCTGGTCGCACGCCGGGCCGACGTGCGGATGGCTGCTTTGTAGAAGGTCGCGATCACTGGGCTATGCGCGTCGGGCTCGGTAAAGAAGGTGAGGTCGTGCACAGTGACGACGACGGGGGTGCTTGGCCGGAGCGGCATCGAGTAATGGGGTGAGTGGATCACGGCCGCTTCCACCTGCTGGGCCACGAGCGGCAGGCCGCTCTGCTCCCAGGCAAGCCTGGCAGGCCGGTGAGCGATGGCCTGTGGCCCGGCAACGATCCTGCCGTTCGGCACAAGACGGCCGTAGCGCTCCTCGTCTGCCCGCTGGCAGGCAACGGCGAGGTCCGCCCCGGCCGCACCGAGTGCGCTGACCAGGCCATCCACGTAACGGCCCAGCGCGCCGCGGTCAGCAGGCACGGCGGTCGCGTCAATCAGCACACGAGGCGCCACTGCCGGTCCAGCTCCCTTCCCATCTCATTCTGTCCCCGGCTGGCCGGGGTGCTCGCCATGGCCTGCGGCCCTGCATTCGGGGGAGCCCAGACCCGCGGCCCCTGCCAGGACCGCGCAGGCCGCCAGGCCGACGGCGCATCCCCAAGACGGGCGTCGCCAGACACACGGTCGGCCAGACGGCCGCGTCCGGACAAGCCATCGCAGAACGTTGTGCGCCGAGATCGGGGAACACGTCCACCGCGTGCCCCTGCCCTGGATGTCCCGTCCGATTCGAGAGTACGCCCTCGCGGACCCCAGCGTGCCGCGGTGGATGCGCGTGTCCGGCCCCCGCCCGGGAGTGTTCAGCCTGATCATGCCCGATGTTCAGGTCGGCCGGCCGCGCCAGACCCGGCCGCCTAGCAGCTGGGAACTGGCCTGCCAGCCTTGATCGCCTGCAGGTCGCTAATGGCGCCGGCCAGCGAACTGACCCTTACTACCCGCAACCCGCTCGGCACTGCGCCTGCCGTGTTCGCGCAATTATCGGCAGGACTGAGGAAGATCGTCGCGCCCGCGGCCCTGGCCCCGGCCATCTTCTGCTGGATGCCGCCAATCGGAGCGATCGCGCCGCCCGGCTGGATCTCTCCAGTGCCGGCGATGAATCGACCGCCGGTCAGGTTGCCGGGTGTCAGCTTGTCGACGATGCCGAGCGCGAACATCAGCCCGGCGCTCGGGCCCCCGACGTCGGCGAGATTGATCTTGACGCTGAACGGAAACTTGTAGGTGGGCGGCCCGAGCTGGATTCCCACGACGGGCTTGTTTTTCACGTTCTCGGTGGTCAGCCGCACCGTCCGCACGGCGCCGTTGTGGCTGACCGTGAGGTCGACAGGAGCCCCGGGCGCGCGGTCCTTGATCATCGTGACCACGTCGTGGTGGCAGCCCACCGGCGTCCCGTCAACGGCGGTGATCTGATCACCGGGGTGCAGCACCCCGTAGGCGGGAGTGCCCTTGACCACTGTCGTGATCGGGTCGGTCGTGGTGTAGGCGATGTTCAGGTAACAGAGCGCAGCCGCGGTGGCATCTTGCTGCGACCCCAGCATTTGCTGGGTGTCTTGCTTGATGACCTGCTGCTGGGTCTGCCCGGATCCGAAGATCTCGCTGGCGGGCACGACCGCATCATTGGGCGTAAGCCACGCCCGCAGGGCGCTGAAGATATTGAAATCAGTACCGGGCCCGCCGCTGTAGGAGATCGTGACCAGGTTCAGGTTGCCGGTCGTCGGATAGGTGGCCCGGCCCCTGATCTGGATGAGATCCTTGCCGTTCGGCTTGCCCAGGGTGTTCAGCGTCGGGCCCGGCGTGAGCGCGACGTAGGGCACCGAGACAACCGCGGCCACGACCAGGCCGGCGAGAACGCAGACCCCAGCGATCAGCAGCGTCACGAACCGGTGCGACATACGCGGCCGGCCGGACACGAACGGCAGGTTAGGCACCGTTGACCCACTCGCTGGTGCCATCCGCGAACAGCTGATGCTTCCAGATGGGAACAGTGGCCTTCAGCTCGTCGATGAGCGCATGGCACGCCACAAAGGCGACCTGGCGATGCGCGGCACCGACGGCCGCGACGACCGCGAGGTCGCCGATCTGCAGGTCGCCGGTCCTGTGGGCAACGGCCAGGGACACAATCGGGTGGCTCGCAGCAATCTTCTCCGCGACCCGGCTGAGCTCGGCTGCGGCCGACGGATGGGCCGTGTAGGCCAGCCCGGTCACCCCGCGGCCGTGGTCGTGATCACGAACAGTCCCGGCGAAAACGACGACAGCGCCCGCGGCCGGATCGGCCGCGACGGCCCGGATCTCGTCGACCGAGAGAGGCTCATCTTGCAGCTCGGTCATCCTGATGACGGTCACCTTGCCAAGGTACGGCATGCGGCTCATGCACTGGGAACGGCTACCAGCCGGGGGGACGACCCCCCGAAGCCCCCCGCGGGCACCAGCCGGAGGGACGGTCCCCGCAGGCGCCGGGCTGGGCGATCACGAGCCGCGGCGCCGCCGGCGGACCTGGCGGACGATCGCCGCCGTGCCGATGACCGCCACGGTGGCGCCCGCAGCGGTGATTGTCGCGTCCTTGCGATCCAGCCGGCGGCCTGCCACCGCGTGGTGCCCGGCCCGCTGGTCGAGCAGCACCTGCAGGGCTTGCGCGTTGTCGTAACGCGGCTCCCAGCCGGCCTCGCGCAGGGCCTTGCACTCAACGACCCACGGGTACACGACGTAGCGCAGGTCGGTCACCGGCGCAGGGGTGATCCCGGCCCGGTGCAGCCGCTGCGCCGTGGCGAAGGTCAGGCCCGGCGGCAGCTCGATCCGGCGCAGCCCGGCCAGCTCCTCTAGCTCATCCTGCTCCAGCCAGCCGTCGCAGCCGACCGCGAAGGCTCCGGTCACCCGCCCGGCCGCGGCCAGTTCCAGGGCCTCGACCAGGTCGTCGACCTGGCAGAACTGCCACCGGGCCGTACAGCCCTTCACGGCGAGCAGGCGTGGCGCCTCGAAATGCCGGGTGACGAGCGTGTCGATGCCGTCACCGACCAAGGCGGCCGGCCGGGCGACGCTGACGTCGAGACCCAGGTGCGAGCGCGGCGCGCGCTCTGCCAGGTGCTCGATCTCCAGCAGGTCGCCGACCACGCTGTCATCAGACTCAGCGCTAAGGGGCGCGTCCTCCGGCAGCGGCACTGGATTGGTCGGGCGGGCTCCATACACCATGGCGCTCGTCACGAGAACGACGCGGCTTACCCCGCCGGCCGCCGCGGCGGTCAGCACCGTCTGTGCACCACGGACGTTGTAGGCCCGCCTCACGCGGGCGTCGGTGTCGGGCGAGGTATCGATGTCGGTGTGCACAATGACATCGACATCGGCAAGCCGACCGGCCAGCACTGGATCGCGGACGTCGACGATTCGCCAGGTCACGCCGCTGACATCACCGCGTTTGCCGTCGATGGCCACAACCCTGCCGACAAGATCGGACTCGGCAAGCCGCGCTGTCAGGGCAAGGCCGAGCCCGTGAGCCGCACCGGTGATGGCGACGACCGGGCGCTTGACCGCGCTGAGGGGTGTCACCTGCGCCGACTCGGCGGCGCCTGGCCCATCCGGCGCAGCCCGCCGGGCGGGCGTCGCGGTGGCCCCGCCCGTCCGGCCCTTGGGGCGCGCAGCCCGAGTCCCAGAGCCGTCAGGACTGCGCTGACGGCGAACCTGGGCTACTCGGTGGCTCACGAGAGACCGCTCCCGGTATAGCTTGGCCAATGTGGACCCTTCCATCCTGCCGGATAGGCCAGGCAGATGACTGAGCCTCCCTTCGGCTTTGGCCCGCCCGGTGGCTCAGGCTCGGGCGATGACCCTGGTCGGCCAGGTGGCGGAGGCGAAGGCGGCGGGCCGCCTGGGCCGTTCGGCGGAATGGGTCCGCTCGGCCCCATGGGCGATCCGCAGCAGTTCGCCGAGGCACTACGCCAGTTCGCCGACCTGATGGCGTGGCAGGGCGGGCCGGTCAACTGGGACCTCGCCAAGAACATCGCTCGGCAGACAGTCGCCCAGAAGGGTGACGCCAGCGTGCTGGACACGGACCGCCGTAAGGTTGTCGACGCGCTGCGGCTGGCCGACCTGTGGCTCGAGGAAGCCACCGAATTGCCGAGCGGGATCCAGACCGCGGCGGCGTGGAGCAGGTCGGAATGGGTCGAGGCCACACTGCCCGTCTGGTCAAAGCTCTGCGATCCGATTGCGGCCCGCGCCGTCGAGGCGATGAGCGGCCTGCTCGGCGACGACCCGGCCAGCCTGACGGGCGAGCTGCCTCCCGAGATGCAGTCCATGGTCAGCGGACTGGGCGGACTCGGCGGCCTCGGCGAGATGATGCGCCGTATCGGCGGGATGATGGTTGGCGGCCAGGCCGGCGCCGCCGTCGGCGCGCTGGCAGAAGAGGTCGTCAGCTCCACGGACGTCGGCGTCCCGCTCGGTCCGGTAGGAACAGGAGCCCTGCTGCCAGCAGGCGTCGCGGCTTTCGGCGCGGGCCTGTCGGTTGACGCTGACGAGGTGCGCCTGTTCCTCGCACTCCGGGAAGCAGCGCATCACCGCCTGTTCGGTCATGTGCCATGGCTGCGAGCCCGCCTGCTCGGTGCTGTCGAGGACTACGCCCGCGGCATCCAGGTCGACGCGTCTGCCCTGCGGGACGCGATGCCGCAGATCGACCCGTCCAATCCTGAGGCCCTCAACGAGGCGCTCTCGGGAGCCGCGTTGTTCCAGCCTGAGGACACGCCCGAACAGAAGGCAGCGCTCGGCCGCCTCGAAACCATGCTGGCGCTCGTCGAAGGCTGGGTTGCGACCGTCGTCGCTGCTGCGGCTGGCGACCGGCTGCCGCAGGCCGCGGCCCTTGCCGAAGCAATCAGGCGGCGCCGGGCCACCGGCGGCCCGGCAGAGCGGACCTTTGCCACCCTGGTCGGCCTGGAACTGCGACCTCGACGGCTCCGCGAGGCTGCCGCCATCTGGGCCGGTCTCACTTCCGAGCGGGGCATCACCGGCCGCGACGCCATCTGGGCGCACCCGGACCTGCTCCCCACTGCTGACGACTTCGACGACCCAGATGGCTTCGTACGGGGTCGGCCGGAGATCGATATCTCCGACTTCGAAGAGCCCCCGTCCGGCAATGACGACGGCGACGACTCAGCCGCGCCCGGCAGCGGCGAATAGCTGCCTACCGCACCAGCCCGATCCACACGCGAGCGCGTCCGCAGCAGTTATAGCGCCGCTCAGGCCCCTCGCACGGAAGTTCTGGCCACCGGTTTGCCCAGAATCTTGTATCCACAGCAGGTGGAAACCATCACGGCAGGATGCAGGTGCGGACACAGGATGTCTTCCCGGTAAATTCACACCGGCGTGCCGGGAAATCCACAGTGGCGCGCCGCGCCATCCCCACCCTGTGCACAGCTTTGTGCACAGGGCCGGCTTGACCTCGCACCCAGGCGAGCCTAGCTTCGCGAGCCAGGGGTCCCCGGGCCCGGCCGGGCGTTGCTTCTGGGGAAGGGGGCGAGCGGCTCGGCGCCCGGGGACTTGCTGTCCTGGCCGGAGACTGTGCTGTCCCGGCCGGCGACCTGCTGCTGTCCTTTCCGGCGACTGTGCTGTGCGGCCCGACGAATCTGCCTCGCAGGCCAGCGAAATTGTCGGCACCGCGTGACAGCCTCTGCGCATGAGACCGGCACTTCGCCCTGGCCTGCTGGCCACCTGGCGTGACCGCGACACGGTTCAGTTAGGCGTCGATGCGCGCCGTGCCGTGGCCGTCACGGGCATGAGCGAGAAGACAGCGGACGTCCTCAGGCTGCTCGACGGGAGTCGCGACCGGGACCAGGTCATCGCCGACGCAGGCCGCAGCGGAGTGCCCGTGGCGGCCGCAGAGCGGGTGCTGACGGTACTGGCAGCTGCTGGCGCGCTGATCGACTATCCCGCGCAGCTGCTCCGATCGCTTCCGGTCGAGCTGCGGCGGCTCCTCCTCCCGGTTCTCGCGGTCGCCTCGCTGACCAGCCAGGACAGCGACGGTGGCGCACGGCTGTTGGAGCTCCGTACCGCGACGACCGTCGCGGTCACCGGCCGCGGACCCGTCGCCGCGGCCATCGCCGACCTGCTGACCCGCTCTGGCCTCACGGTGCGGCGCGAGCAGCCCGGCGCTCGCGGCCGGGCCGACCTCAGCGTCCTCGTCGGCCAGCAGCAGCCCGAGCTCGTCGCCGAACTGGTCCGGCTGGGCCGCCCGCATCTTGCTGTTGTCGCCACGGAGGCCATCGGAGTCGTCGGTCCGCTCGTCTGGCCTGGCAGCTCCGCCTGCCTGCGCTGCCTGGACCTGGCCAGGTCCGAGAACGATCCGGCCTGGCCGCTCCTGCTCGCGCAGGTTGCCGGCCGTGACGAAGATCCAGCCGGCTGCGATCCCGTCCTTGAAACCGCCGTCGCGGCGCAGGCTGCAGCAATGGTTGTCGCAGTCGCCGATCGTGCACCGCTGGCGGTTGCCGCTGTCAACGGGACTCTCGAGCTCGTCCTGCCCGGCTGGCAGTGGCGCCGCCGAAGCTGGCGTCCGCACCCAGACTGCACGTGCGGCCGCCGCGCCGCATGAGCCCTGCCTCGAACCGCGGCACCCGCCGCGCGTGCATTCTGTCGCAGTCCGGTCGCCGGATGCCCGACAATGGACGTCGTGAATGACCTGCCGTACCGCACCGTAACTCGTACAGCCAAGCTCGCTACGCTGCCAGTCGGCATGGCCGGCCGCGCCGCGCTCGGCCTCGGGAAGCGGCTCGGCGGACGTCCGGCTGAGATCGTCGCGCAAGAACTGCAGCAGCGCACCGCTGAGCAGATCTTCCGCGTCCTCGGAGAACTGAAGGGCGGCGCGCTCAAGCTCGGCCAGGCGCTGTCCGTGTTTGAGGCAGCGCTTCCGCCTGAGATCGCCGGCCCTTACCGGGCCACCCTGACAAGGCTCCAGGAGTCGGCGCCTGCCCTGCCTGCCGCGACCGTTCACCGCGTACTGACGGCGGACATGGGTGCCGACTGGCGCGCACAATTTGCCGAGTTCGACGATCAGCCGGCGGCCGCAGCGTCCATCGGCCAGGTTCACCGGGCGATCTGGCACGACGGCAGGACGGTCGCGGTCAAAATTCAGTACCCCGGCGCGGGCAGGGCACTGAGCAACGACTTCACCCAGCTCAGCCGCGTCGGCCGGCTCTTCAGCGTGCTGATGCCCGGCCTGGACGTCAAGCCGATGCTCGACGAGCTACGAGCCAGGGTGGCCGAGGAGCTGGACTACCGGCTCGAGGCCAGGGCTCAGCAGGCATTCGCGGATGGCTTCGCCGGAGATCCGGACATCGCGGTCCCCAACGTCATCACCAGCACCGATCACGTGCTGGTGACGGAGTGGATGGACGGCACTCCGCTGGCCGAGGTGATCGCGGCTGGCACTCCTGAGCAGCGGAACTCGGCGGGCATGCTGCTCGTCAGGTTCCTGTTCTCGAGCCCGGCCCGGGTGGGGCTGCTGCACGCCGACCCGCATCCGGGGAACTTCCGGCTGCTGCCCGACGGCCGGCTGGGTGTGCTGGACTTCGGCGCCGTCGACCGGCTGCCGGACGGACTGCCGCTGATCTTCGGCCGGCTGCTGTGGCTCATGCACAACGACGGCGACATCGGCACTGTGGAGCATGAGCTGCGCGAACACGGGTTCCTCCGCTCCGGCGTGACGGTCGACCTTGACGACCTGCGCGCGTTCCTGGCACCACTCGCCGAGCCGTCGCGGTACGACCGGTTTTCCTTCAGCCGCGAGTGGATGCGCGCCGAGGCAGCGCGCTACTCCGAACTCCGTACGGCAAGCCTGGTACGGCGACTCAACCTGCCGCCCTCGTACGTCCTCATCCACCGCGTGTCCACCGCCGGCGTCGGCGTCCTGTGCCAGCTCGAGTGTCAGGGCGAGTTCCGCGCGGAGGTGGTGCGCTGGGTGCCGGGCTACGGCCCGGAGGATGAGACGGCAGACGCGGCGTAGACGAGCCTGATCGTCATAGTCAGCGGCCCGGGAAGGCCGTCGCCTTCCCGGGCCGCTGACCGGTTACCTGCGGGCTCTGGATCAGCCCAGCCGGCCGCCTATCGCGCCCAGCGCGCGAGCGCTGACTGAAACTCCCGCATCTCGGCCCGCTGTCGTGCAGCCTGCTGCCGGTGCCTGACCGGTCGCTGGCTCACACCCGCTGGTCCATCCGAGCTGCGGCTGCGCCGCCTTGCCCGACCGCTGTCGGGCCGCGCGACCACCGCGGTCGGCATGCCTCGTTGCCGGCCGGGGGGCGCCTCTACCAGTGCGTGCTCCATTGCACTCCTCCTCGTTGGTAAGTCCGTATCGAGCGGCGGCGAGCCTGATCAGGCTGCTACCGCGTCCTTGCGAGGGCGTCCGCGCGGCCGCTTCCGCGGCACGATCTCGCCGCGCAGGAACAGCTCGCCGCCCCACACGCCCCACGGCTCAGCGCGGCCGATCGCGCCGGCAAGGCACGCCGTCCTGACCGCACAGCTTCGGCACAGGGACTTGGCGAACTCCACGTCGTCGGGCGACTCGGCGAAGAACAGCTCTGGATCATCCCTGCACGGCAGCTCAGCCGTCCCGAAGGTCTGGTTGCTGAGCTCGATGGCGCTCAGCCCTAGGTTGCTCAGTTCCTCGCCGCTGGTCTCGCCGGCTCTCCCCGCCAGCACTCCGCTGGTGCCGGGCCACTGCATCGGTGCCAACCCCTCTCCGCTACTCGTAGAGCTTCTCGCGTGCCTCTGACAATCTGTGGCCTCGCATACAGAAGGCCGCGGACCCTGTCTCGGGTCCGCGGCCTGGGAGGGGATTGGCCGGCCTATCTAGGCTGGCCCGGGTTCCCTCTCCGGATGCGGACCCATTTCACCCGTGCTAGCCGGGACGAGACGGGCCATCTGAATGGTGTTGTGCGGGTCGTTGCTGTTCTGGACGGTGCTCTTCGTGACGACGCTGCCCTTGCCGGCCTGGACCTTGCCGACCTGACCAGGCCGGAAGGAGCCATTGAGACCGGGCAGATAGCCAGCTGCGGCGTTGCCGCCGCCGCTCCGGATGCCGACCGTGTAGCCAGCATCGGCGGCCATCTCCGCCACTCCGCGCTCACGCACGACGGCGCTCGGGCCGGAAACGGCCAGTCCGCGCCAGCGCCCCGCTTCAACGGAGCAAGATGGTGCCTCAGCCAGCCGGCGCGAAGGCGCCTCAGCGACGCAGCGCGAGCTAATCAGCATCGTGGGCACCTCCTCTCGGGCGCGCTCTACCTGCGGGATGACAAGGGAGAGCCTACGGAGCCTACGCGGGCCCCGGCAACTCTTTTTCCTGCAGGGGCTGAGACCGGCGCACACCTGGGCGCAGCAGTCCCTCCTGCACCACGGACACGACGAGTTCGCCGTCGCGCGTGTAGACCTCGCCCCTGGCCAGGCCGCGGGCGTTGCTGGCGATCGGCGAATCCTGGACGAACAGCAGCCAGCGGTCGACCCGGAATGGGCGGTGGAACCACATGGCATGGTCGAGGCTGGCACCGCTGACATGACCCCAGGACACGCCGTGTGCGAGGAGCACGGTGTCGAGCAGCGTCATGTCCGAGGCGTAGGTCATCAGGCAGACGTGCAGCAGCGGGTCATCCGGCAGTTCGCCGTCGGCCTTGAGCCAGACGATATTGCGTGACGTGATGAGGGATCGATCGCGCTCGGCCTCGGCCGGGAGCGGACCTACGGGCCGAAGGTCGATCGGATTGTCGCGGGCAAACTCGTCGGGCCACAGGCTCAGCCGCCGCAACCGCTCGGGCTCGGACTCCAGCTCCTCCGGGACCGGCACGCCCGGCATCGCGTCGGCATGCTCGAAGCCAGGTTCGCTGGCGTGAAACGAGGCAGACAGGGTGAAGATCGCCTTGCCGTGCTGAATGGCGGTGACCCGGCGGGTCGTGAACGACCGCCCGTCCCGCAGCCGCTCCACGGTGTAGATGAGCGGCACCGACGTGTCCCCTGGCCGGATGAAGTACGCGTGCAGCGAGTGCACCGGCCGGTCGGCCGGGACGGTCCGGCCCGCCGCGACGAGCGCCTGGCCCGCCACCTGGCCGCCGAAGACACGCTGCCTGCCCTCATCCTGCGGGCTGCGGCCGCGGAACATGTCCTGCTCGATCTGCTCCAGATCGAGCAGCGTGACCAGCCGGTCGAGCGCAGTCTTCATGACGAGGCTGGGTCCTCGCCGGGCTGGTCGCCCGCGAGGCTTGTCAGCTCGTCCGGTCCGTCCGGACCAGGGCCGTCCGGCGTGCCGCGCACGGTGCTGCCTGGCGTGCTCTGCACGGTGCTCCCTGGCGTGCTCCGCACGGTGCTCCCTGGCGTGCTCCGCACGGTGCTCCCTGGCGTGCTCCGCACGACGTCGGCGCACAGTTCGAGCACGGCGGCACCGTACCGGTCCAGTTTGACCGCGCCAATGCCAGGGATGGCGGCGAGCTCGGCGCGGCTCCCTGGTCGCGCGTCGGCGATCGCCTGGAGCGTGGCGTCAGAGAACACGACGTATGCGGGCACGCTCTGCTCGCGCGCCGTGTCGAGCCGCCACTCCCGCAGCCGTCGGAACATCGGATCGTCAGCGCGCGCTGTCGGGCCGGCTGCCACACCGGCAGCGTCCGCCGCGCCAGCCGGGCGAGCGGCCTGGCGGCGGGCCGTCCCTCCCCCGCCGCGGCCGCCGGCCCCGTTTCTAGCTGCGCCGTGCCTGCCTGAATCGAGCCGGCCGGTGAGCACCCCGGACAGGAACCTGGACGGCACGCGCGACTTGCGCCCGCCCGAGGCCCTTGCCAGCGCCCAGGACAGCGAGAGCCGGTCCCTGGCCCTGGTTATCCCGACGTAGAGGAGCCGCCGTTCCTCCTCGATCGCCTCGTCGGTCGCGGCGTACACGATCGGCACGGTGCCGTCAGTCAGACCGGGCAGGAAGACCGCCTGCCACTCCAGGCCCTTCGCCGAGTGCAGCGACGCCAGGGTGACCCCGGCCATCGCCGGCGCGTGCCCGATCGCGCTCCGCACGGCCAGCTCGGCAGCCAGCTCGCCGAGCCCTGCATCCGGGTTCGCCGCGAAAAAGCCGCTGGCGAGCTGCGCCAGCGCCTCCAGCGATTCCCAGCGGTCGCGCGCGGTGCCACGACCCGCTGGCGGCTGCGGCGTCAGGCCGACGCTCGCCAGCACCGGCCGGACCTCAGCCGCCGGATCCTCGGGCGGCACGGCCGACCTCGAGGCGGCCCGCAGCAGCGCCACGGCCTGGCGGACCTCATCACGGTCGAAGAAGCGCTCCGCGCCCCGCAGCTGGAACGGCACGCCCGCCTGGGCCAGTGCCTGCTCGAAGGGCTGCGTCTGGGCGTTCGTGCGGACAAGCACAGCGATCTCGGCCGCCGGCGTGCCAGAGCTGAGCAGCGAGCGGATCTGCCTGGCCACCGCCGCTGCCTCGGCCGGCTCGTCGGGATACTCGTTGAATCGCGGCTCCGGTCCGGCTGGGCGCTGGGCCACCAGCCCCGCCGCGCCCGCGCGCAGGTCGACCACCCTGGCCGTCTCCTGCGCGACCAGGCCGGCGGGGTCCGCGCCGATCTTGTTGGCCAGGGCGACCACCTGGGGCGTGGATCGGTAGTTGCGCACCAGCCGGATAACCGGTGCAGCCGGGTACTCGCCCGGAAACCCCGTGAGGTATGCGGGCGTGGCGCCGGTGAAGGAGTAGATCGTCTGCCGGGGGTCACCGACCACGCAGACGTTGTCGCGATCGCCGAGCCACATGGTGAGCAGCAGCTTCTGCAGCGGGTTCACGTCCTGGTATTCATCCACGACGAAGCAGGCGTAGCGATCGTGCACGGAGCGTGCCACGGCCGGGTACTCCGCGAGCATGGCCGCGGTCAGCTCGAGCACCGACTCGAAATCCACCAGGTTCCGCTCGGTCCGTAGCTCCTCGTAGCCGGCGTAGATCCGGCCCAGCTGCGGGGCGTCCAGCGGCGGCGTCCGGCCGGCCCGCACGCTGGCGCTGGCGTAGTCCGCTGGCCGAACCTGGGTCACCTTGGCCCACTCGATCTCCGCGGCCGCATCCCGCAGCTCGGCCAGCCCAGGTGACACACGCAGCCGGCGCGCCGCCTCAGCGACGAGGCTGACCTTGGACTCCAGCACACGGGGAGCCGGACCACCGATGGTGGACGGCCAGAAGTGCGTGAGCTGGCGCAGCGCAGCAGAGTGAAACGTCCTGGCCTGAACCTGGCCGAGGCCAGCGTCAGGCACAAGGTCGCCGAGCTGGCGCAGCCGACCTCGCAGCTCGCCGGCCGCGCGGGTGGTGAAGGTCACAGCGAGGATCCGGGCCGGATCGGCCTGGGCCGTCGCCGCAAGATAGGCAATCCGGTGCGCGACTGCTCGCGTCTTGCCGGTGCCGGCCCCAGCCAGCACGCACACAGGGCCCGGCGCGGCGAGCGCTACTTCCCGCTGCTCAGGGTCCAGGCTTGCCAGCAGGGCGGCAGGCCCGCCGGACGGCTGGCCTTCGTCGACTGTCCGCAGCTGTTGCGTCTCGCCCGCGTGCACTGGATGCCTGCTCCTGGTTAAACGCTGACCCCCTTGACGCAGCCATACTTCCGTATGCCAGTGACGGAATGCACCCCCGCAGGGAAGTGCGCACGTGCCGGAAGCGTTAGTACAGTTTGAGCCTGGACGCCGGGCGGATTGGAGAGCTACGGTGGCGCAGCCGCTGACGATGTTCACCACGAACTGGTGCGCTTTCTGCCGCAGGCTGAAGAGCCAGCTGGCGGCCGAGGGCATCGAGATCGCCGAGGTCAACATCGAAGAGGAGCCCGATGCCGCCGACTACGTCATGTCCATCAACGGCGGCTTCCAGACAGTTCCCACCGTGCTCTTCCCGGACGGTAGCACCATGACCAATCCCTCCCTCGCTGATGTAAAGCAGCGCCTGGGCGAGCTGGCAGCGTCGGCATGACCAGCAAGCGAGGCAGGCGCGCGCGGGCCGCGGCGGCTGAGGCAGCCGGGCTCGCTGGCGCGACTGCCACGGACGCGACGACGCCGGCCAGTGCCGCACATCCGGCCGCCGAGGATTCCGGCAGCCTGGACGCGCTGACGGTGGATGCGACGGAGCTGAGCGTCCTCGCGACGGACAGCGCGGTCGTTCGGCGGACAAAGGATGGCTGGCGCGTCGGTAGCGATGACCTGCCCGACCTGACCTGCGCCATGGTCCTGGCCGACCTGCTGGCGGCGGAGAGCGGGACGGCCGCCGCGCCATCGCCCAAGCCAGGCGATCAGCCGGCCGCGGCGAGCGAGGCCGGTAAGCTGCGCGCCACGATTTCCCAGCTGGAGCACGCCCTGGCCACCCGGATCAGGGTCGAGCAGGCCATCGGCGTGCTCGCGGAGCGGCACCGGATCAAGCCCAGGGAGGCGTTCGAGCAGCTCAGGGATGCCGCCCGCAGCCGGGGCCGCAAGGTGATCGACATCGCCGGCGACGTCGTGGCGAGCGCCTCGAACCCGCTCTTGCAGCTCCCCGACGAGCTATCCCGGCCGAGGTCGGCCGCGCGGCGCGGCATGCCGAAGCCATCCGGCGCCTAGCTCCGGAGCCGTCCGGCGCGTAGCAGCCCCACCTGCCGCGCACTCTTCATGATCGCGAAGACTTCCCGGCTAGCCGGCTGTTACAAGGCCTTCGCCATAAGCCCAGATGACGCTTCCTGGCGGCTGCCAGCCACCGGCGTCCCCGTTCCCCTCCTGAATTTGACCTTGGGGTTGGCCCTGAGTAGCGCCGGGTAACACAGCGTCGTGGACCGAGCGGTCCGGGGCGAGGGCGAGGACATGCCCGAGGACAAGAAACCTCCTGGTCGGCTGCTCATCATCGGCGGAGCCGAGGACCGCTGTTGCGGTGCCGGCTTGCTCCAGCGGTTCGTCGAGCTGTGCGGGGGCGACGCCGCCCGGATCGTGCTGATCACGACCGCGTCGGACGCGCCGGACGAGGTACTCGCCGAGTACGAGCGAGTGTTCCGCAAGCTCGGCGTCGACCACCTGAGCGAGCTTCGGCTGCACGGCCGCAGTGACGCCGACAGTGACGACTTCGCCGACCTGCTCTCGACCGCAACCGGAGTGTTCATCAGCGGCGGCGACCAGTCCAAGCTGCGGACCCTGGTCGGCTCGCGGATCAACGACATCATCGCCGACCGGCTGTCCGACGGTCTGGTGGTCGCCGGCACGAGCGCCGGTGCCACCGCGATGGGCCGCACCATGATCCTCGGCGGGACCGGGCCCGAGGTGGCCGCCGCGGCGGTTCGCACTGGGCCAGGTCTCGGCTTTGTGCCGGAGACGCTCATCGACATGCACTTCGGTGAGCGCGGCCGGCTGCCACGGCTGCTGTCCGGCGTGGCCATGGCACCCGAGCACCTGGGCATAGGCCTGGACGAGAACACCGGCGTGCTGGTCGAGGACGGCGGCTTCGAAGTCCTCGGCACCGGCGTGGCCACCGTGGTCGACGCTGAGGACGCGACCGTGGTGCACCCGGCGGGCGAGTACGACCCGATCACCCTGTTCGGCGTGCGGCTGCACCTGCTGCCGCACGGCTGCCGGTTCGACTTCCGCACCCGCGCGCCGGCGATCGGGCCGGCGCACGACAGGTACTGACCGCGGCGCCGGCGGCTTGCGTTCGCATCCCCAGGGAGGGGAACGGGGTCGCGCGGGGCCCGTCCCGATGTGCCCAGCCACACAGCCATGAGGAGCTGACGTGCGGTTCATTGAACTGCGTCACCTGAGAGGCCCGAACATCTACACGTCGAACCCGGTGACGATCGCGCGGCTCGAGCTCGACGAGCTCACCAACGCCGAGACCACGGAGTTCGGCGGGTTCGCCGAGCGCCTGCTGGACGTGTTGCCAGGCCTGGCCGGCCATCACTGCGCCGCCGGGCGGCCGGGGGGATTCTGCGAGGCGATGGGGCGCGGCACCTACTTCGGCCACGTCACCGAGCACGTCGCGCTCGAGCTGTCCGGGCTGGCTGGCCGGTCGGTCCACCTGGGCCGGACGATGTGGGCCGGCGCGGACGGCCGATACGACGTGATGACCGAGTGCCCGCAGGACGAGCCGACCGACTCGGCCGTGCCGGAGGGGCTGCTGCTGCTGGCCATGCACATCGTGCACGAAGTGCTCGGCGGCCGCACGCCGGAGTTCAGAGCCGAGCTCGACCGGATCACCGCGATGTGCGAGCGCGAGCGGCTGGGCGTGAGCACCGCGGCCATCGCGGCGGCAGCGCGGCGGCGCGGCATACCCGTTCGCCGGGTGGCTGCGCGCAGTCTGCTGCAGCTCGGCTACGGCCGCCACCGCCAGCTCGTGTGCGCCGCGCTCACCAGCCAGACCTCTGCCGTCGGCGTGGACATCGCCGCCGACAAGCAGCTCGCCAAGCAGGTGCTCGCTGCTGCCGGCGTGCCGGTCGCGCCCGGGAGAGTGGTCTGGTCCGAGCAGGAGGCGCAGGCCGCGCTGGCCGAGGTCGGCGGGCCGGCCGTGGTCAAGCCGCTGTCCGGCCGGCAGGGCACCAGCATGACGATCGGAGTCCGCACCGCGGCGGAGGCGGAGGCCGCCTTCCGCAAGGCCGCCACGGTCAGCGACGCCGTGCTCGTCGAGGCGCTCGTGCCGGGGACGGACTACCGGGTGCTGGTGGTGGACGGCCGGGTCGCCGCCGCGGCCGCGCTCCGGCCCGCGTCGGTGACGGGCGACGGCGTCAGCACGATCAGCCAGCTCGTGGCCGAGGCGAACACCGATCCGCGGCGCGGTCCCGGCCACTCGCGCGAGCTCACTTTGATTTCGCTCGACACCGAGGCCCTCAGCCATCTCGACTCGCTCGGCCTCGACGAACACTCGGTGCCAGCGAACGGGCAGGTCGTGAGCCTGCGCCGGAACGCCAACCTGTCAACAGGCGGCACCAGCAGAGACGTGACCGACCTGCTGCATCCCGAGGTGGCCGAGCTCTGCCGGCGGGCGGCCGCGGCGGCCGGCCTGGATGTCTGCGGTATCGACCTGCGCCTGACTGACATCAGCGCGCCGCTGCAGGATTCGGCCGGGCACGGGCCCGTGCAGCCGTGCGCCGTGCTCGAGCTGAATGCCTGCCCCGGCCTGCGTATGCACCTGTCGCCCACCGAGGGCAGGCCGCGCGACGTCGCGGCGGCGATCGTCGACAGTCTGTGCCCGCCAGGCGCCTCGACCCGGATCCCCGTTGTCTCGGTCACCGGCACGAACGGCAAGACCAGCACGGTGCGGATGATCAGCCAGGTGCTCGGCCAGGCCGGCCTGCGGGTGGGCATGTCGTGTACCGACGGCGTGTACGTCGGCGGGACGCTCGCGTTCGCGGCGGACGCGTCCGGGCCGCGGTCCGCGGAAATGGTGCTCGACAACCCGGCCGTCGAGGCGGCCGTGCTGGAGACGGCGCGTGGCGGGATCGTCCGCCGCGGCCTCGGCTACGAGAGCGCGGACGTCGCCGTCGTGACGAACATCAGCGCCGACCACCTCGGCGACGACGGCATCGCCGACTTTGGCGAGCTCATCGGCGTCAAGTCGCTCGTGGCGGAGGAGATCGCCGAAGGCGGCTGCGTCGTGCTCAACGCCGACGACCCCGCGGCGGCTGCGCTGGCAGACCGGCCTGCCGTGCGCGCGCGGAACCCGGTGATCAGGTACTTCAGCATGACCCCGGCCAGCCCCCTGATTGCCCGCCATCTGCTCGCCGGTGGGACGTGTTATGAGGTCGTCGACGGTCAGCTGACCGAGACCGTGGGCGGCGAGCGGCACCCGGTGCTGGCGGTGGCCTCACTGCCGGGAGCGTTCGGCGGCCGCGCCGCGCACGTCGTGGCCAACGCGCTCGCGGCGGTCGCCGCGTGCCGCGCCCTCGGCGTCAGCATCACGGACATCGCGCGCGGGCTGGCCGCGTTCAGCCCGCCCGCCGACAACCCCGGCCGGGCGACCTTTTTCCGGGCCGGCGGCAGCCCGGTGGTCGTCGACTACGGGCACAACGCGGCAGCGGTAGAGGCGACCGGCCGGTTTTTGCGCGAGGTATTCGGCACCGCACCAGTCGCGGCCGTGACCCTGCCGGGCGACCGGCAGGACGAGCTCATCGTGCAGACTGCTCAGGCGGTCGCGGCCTGGTTCGGCCCGGTCGTGCTGTATGAGGACAGCGACAAGCGCGGCCGCGCTACCGGGGAGATGCTCGCGCTGATCGACCCGGCCCTGCGCGCGGCGCGGCCAGGAATCACGGTCCAGCACGCGGAGAACCCGGCCGATGCACTCCGCGCGGCGCTGCGGCTCGCGGGCGGCGGGCCGGTGCTGTTCCTGTACGAGAAGCTGGCGCTCGCCAGCGACGCGCTCGCCGCGGTCGGCGCGCAGCCGTGGCCAGAAGCCGGAGCTGACGCGCGTGCGGCAGACAACACCGGGCGTGTCCCCGACCCTAGCGACGGCAACGAACCGGGCAGCACCGAATCGGGCAGCAACCAACCGCGCGGCAACGAATCGGGCAGCAACGGCCACGGCGACGGGACACGCCGGGAGCGCGAGGGTGGCGACGCCGCGCGCGCCGCAGTCGCGGCTGCGGCCGCGGTCCTCGATGACGCTGCCCGCGCTGCCACGCGGCCCGAGGAACGCGCAGGGCAGCCCGGCACGTGCCCGCAGTCGCGCGATGGATCCGCTGACTACGGGACGCCGCTCACGATGGGACGCCGCTGACCGCGTAACGCCACCGGCTCTCGGCCGGACGCCTCGAGCGAGAGGGCCTCGGAGGGCGCTTTGCGGCCCATCTAACGGCAGCAATGGTCCCGCCAAGCCCTCGGCCGGACGCCAGCTCGCGGCTCGCTTGACACATGTCTATATGGGCATATGATTGAGGCCGTGGCCAGGGCAGCAACGACCAGCGACGCGTTCAACGCGGTAGCTGAGCCTCGCCGCCGTCAGATCCTGGACGTGATCGCCGCCCGCGAGCTGTCGGTGACCGACCTCGTCCGCCGGCTCGGGCTTCCCCAGCCGCTGGTGTCCAAGCACCTGCGGGTGCTCAGGGAGACCGGGCTGGTGGTTGCGCGTGACGATGGCCGCCAGCGGCTCTACCGGCTCAACGGCCAGGCGCTCAGGCCGATCTACGACTGGGTGAGTGATTTCGAGCAGCTGTGGTCGGAGCGGTTCGCCCGAATGGACGTCGTGCTGGCGGAGCTCACGGCGACCGAGGCTGGCCAGGCACGCGACGGCACCGCGGAATCGGAGGACGAAAATGGCAGAGATGACGACTAGCAACTCGGCGGTGGTCACGCTTCCGAGCGACACGCAGATCCTCATTACCAGGGAGTTCGACGCGCCGCGCCGCCTGGTCTACCGCGCCTACACCACGCCCGAGCTGATCAGGCGCTGGTGGGCCGGAGACCGTGGCCAGGTCATCTCGGTCGAGATGGACCTGCGGCCAGGCGGGAGCTGGCGGTACGTGATGACAGCAAACGCTGGTTTCGAGGTCGCCTTCCACGGTGAGTACCAGGAGATCATCGACGGCGAGCGCATCGTTGCGACGGAGGTTTTCGAGGGCGCCCCCGACGCTGGCGCGGTGACGACGACGACCTTCGCCGAGCACAACGGCCGCACCACGCTGTCGATCCTGGTCCAGCACACCAGCCAGGACAACCGCGATATGCACCTCAACTCGGGCATGGAACCCGGCATGCAGGAGGCGCTGAACCACCTGGAGGAGGTCGCGCGCACCCTCGCGTGAGCGCCAGAGTGACCGCCTGGTGCCGGCCAGGCGCCTAGGCAGGGAACGGGGCCGCGTCGGCCAGTGCCGTCCCTGACCGCGCGGCTATCCGGCCGGCTCACTCACCGGGGCGGCGGTCCAGAGCGCCCCAACGTCGCGCATTGGCGTCTCGCAGGGCCTGCCGTCGGCGACCAGCATCTCGGGCAGCCCGGCGGTCGAGACCGTGATGATCGCCGAGGACCGGGTGCCGTACCCCTCCGCATGCACGCACGCCGCCGTCAGCGACGCGGGCCAGATCCGGCCGGATGCGTCTGTGCGCGGCTCGGGCACGGCGGGCCGGTGGTCGCGAAGGACGGCCCGCAGGACACCGGCGACCGCAGCCGCACCGGCGGCCGGCTGCTCGGCCAGCTTCCGCTCGACTAGGTCCCGGACGAATGCGGCCTTGAGCGACACCGCCTGCAGCGGCGCGTTCTCCAGCACGTGCAGGCCCGGCTCGAGCTGGTCGATCTCCGGCGCAGTGCCACCCGCCCCGATCCCCACGGAAAACAGCTCGTTCCGATCGCCGACCAGCATCCAGCACGGGTTGTACCGCGCCGGATCTACGCCGCTGGCGAGCGCGTCCATGGCCTGCTTCGCGCTCGGCTGGCTGGCGCAGAGCAGCGGCAACTCGCCGCGCGAGCGCTTGGCCGGGTCGCGGCCCCCAGCCGTCGGCTGATTCGTCAGGCCCGCCACGACACCCAGGTCGCTCACGGCCAGCCACGTTCCGCCAGCCAGCAGGTCGCGGCCCCCGAGAATGCGCGGCTCCCGCTCGCGTAGCACAGTGGCGGCAACAGCCGGCCGGTCGAGGCGTTCGTCTCGGTTGGCCGCGACCATCAGCGGCACGCCAGGAACGACCCCGAACAGCGCGATCAGCAGGCACACGCCTCAGACGCTAGCCGACCGTCCCCGGCCGGCGGCACCGAACCGCCGCCGTGACCCGGGCAGGCCGGTCAGCGAGCGAGCGGGCCGGCCGGCCGACGTCAGCAGCGAGGCCCGCTGCGGGGGTGAACAGCGATCGCCCGGCAGGGGGCAGCTAATCAAACAGTCGGCGCGGCTCCTTGCGTTGCCTGCCAGCGCCGGCCGACCCTGAATCAAATCAGCTCAATCCGGCCTCGCTGCGGTCCGGGCAGCCGGTATGCCGGTGAAATGGGGGGCGCGTCATCCACGCCGCACTTCCGCACAGCCTCGATGCGGCCTGGCTGCGGGACAATTGCCAGTGCCCATCGTGCCGCGATCCGTCAAGCGGCCAGCGGCTCATCAGCATCACCGACCTTGCTCCCGATGTGACTGTCGTCCGGGCTATACAGGAGGCCGACGGCCTGCACGTAACCTTCGGGCCAGATGGCCACGAGGCCGTCTTCGCCCAGACCTGGCTGGCCAACTATGCGACAGCAGAGGTCGACCGGCGAAGTGAGGACGCCAAGCGACTGTGGTCCGCACGCGACTTTCCGGCCGGTCCGCCCGTTACCCACTGGTCGGTCTTCGCCAGTAGCGACGGAGTGCGGCTTCGCTGCCTGCGCGAGCTGCTCAGCACCGGGTTCATGCTGCTACGCGGGGTCCCCGCCGTGCCGGGCGCGGTAGCCGACGTCATCGCGAGCTTCGGGTACATCAGGGAGACGAACTACGGCAGGCTGTTCGATGTCCAGGTCGAGACCGCGCCGACCAACCTCGCCTACACGAGCCTTCCGATCGGGCCGCACACCGACAATCCTTACCGCGACCCGGTTCCCACGCTGCAGGCGCTGCACTGCCTGGTCAGCTCCGCTGAAGGCGGCGAGTCCGGGCTGCTCGACGGGTTCCGGGCCGCGGCCCAGCTGCGCGCCGAAGACCCGCTCGCCTTCGACCGCCTCTGCCAGACTCCGGTCGCTTTCAGCTACGCGGACACGGCGGCGCAGTTGCGGGCGACAAGGCCGATGATCGGCCTGAACCTGGCGGGCATGATCCGCGAGATCAGGTACAACAGCAGATCGATGGAGCCGATGCGCCCTCGCTCTGGCGCGTTGCCGGCCGAGGCGGCCAACGAGATGCACGACTTCTACGTCGCCTATCGCGCCTTCGCGGCGATCCTGCTTCGCCCGTCGGGCACGCTGCGTTTCACCCTGGCGCCGGGCGACTGCATAGTCTTCGACAACACCCGGATCCTGCACTCCCGCACCGGATTCTCGGCCGCCGGGCGGCGGCATCTGCAGGGCTGTTACGCCGACATCGACGGGGTTGAGTCCACGGTGGCAGTGCTCGCCAGGAGCTGCGGCCGGAAGGCCGGTTAGGCGTTTCTCAGCCAGCGGAATCCGGCGATGAGCACCGCTAGCGCCGTCGCCACGATCATGGGGATGAACCCGGCGGCGATCCACTGTCCGGCATTCAGCATCAGCGCCGTGAGGGATGTGTCGGCAGCACGGTCGCGGATGAGCCCCGCGATCACTGCGGCCACGGCATACGCCGGGGCAGGCACCGGAAAGATGAGGTACGTGGCACCAGGCCGCACGGCAAGGGCCCCGACGATCGTGCCGACGATCAACAGGACGCCCAGGATCACTCCTGGCTCACTGCCGGACAGCACGGTGATCACCATGCCGAGCAGCGCGGCGGCCACGACGGTGAGGACGCCCAGTCGGCCCGGCCGGGTCCCCCACAACTGGGTCACCGCGACCGACTGGCGCAGCGGCGCCGGGCGCGTGCGCGGCATCTGGCCTTGCGGCCCTCGTGATTCCGTGTGTACCCCTCAATGACGAGCTGGCCAGGCCATACGGTCCCGCCTCGGCTGGTCCGGGCTTGGCCCCTGCTCATGCTGACACAGCGTGCCCGTTACCGAGTGGCGACGCGTCGGGCGGATAGTCTGCTGTCGAGCGTAGGTGACCGGGGCATGGCTATGCGCGGGCGGGGAGGCGGGCCTGGGTGGCCGGTAGCCGCGAGGAATCCAGCGGGCCGGCGTGGACAGGGCAGCCTGGCCACGCTCCGCAGCTCAGCGGTCCGCAGCCGCCGAGCTGGATGGCGGCCGGCAGTGCGGTCCCTGGCTGGGCGGGCCCAGCTCGGCATCGGGCTGGGGCAGGCCGCCGCCCGCCAGGCGACGGATGGGCACACGCGGACCAGCCAGGCGGAGCCGGGCCGGGCGCGGCCAGATCAGGCGCCGGGTCGGCCAGGGGGTCCACCGAGCGGCCGCCGACGGCCCCCCGGGGACCATGGGTTCCGCACGGCCAGGCTGGCGCACCGCGAGGCCACCGGCTACGACGGTCGTACATCGCAACCTGCATCGTCGCTGGCCTGATCATGGTGGCGAGCGGATTTGCCTACGTGACCGTCCGGGACGTGGCCAGCATCGGCAGCTCGAATGCCATCCTGAGCGGCCCGTCGACCGGCGCGCAAAACATCCTGCTGATGGGCATCGAGAGCCGGCGGTACTGGAACGGAGCCATCCTGCCGCCGAGCATCCTCGCCAAGCTGCACGCAGGGAGCGCGGAGGCGGTCGCCGCCGGAGTAGGCGGCAACGCTACGAACACCCTGATCCTCATCCACGTGTTCGCAGACGGAAGGCGGGCCGTGGGATTCTCGATCCCGCGTGACGACTGGGTGCAGTTCGCCCACACGATCGGGCCGCAACAGACTGGCAAGATCGACCAGGCCTACGGCGTCAGCCTGGCCTACCGGGAGGCGCAGCTAACGCAGCAGAACTCCGGCCTCAGCCAGGACCGCATCGCGACCCTCGGCAACGAGGCCGGCCAGGCCGCAGCCGTCGCCACCGTCGAAAAGCTCACCGGCGTCCACATTGACCACTTCGCGGCGGTGAACCTGTACGGGTTCTACGAGCTTGCCCAGGTGCTCGGCGGGGTGCAGGTCTGCCTGAACCACCCGGTCCACGACGTCAACTCCGGTGCCAACTTCCCGGCCGGCTACCAGCATCTGGACGCGGCGCAGGCGCTGGCCTTCGTGCGCCAGCGTGACGGGCTGCCCAATGGTGATCTGGACCGCACGCATCGCCAGCAGGCTTTCCTCGACTCCGTCATCCACCAGCTACGGACTGAGGGTGTCTTCGGCGACCTGACCAAGGTTCGGGCACTCCTGAATGTCGCTAACAAATATGTCATCACCGACTCTGGGTGGAATCTGCTGGACTTCGCCGCCAACGCGCGGAACCTGACCAACGCGAACCTCGTGTTCCACACGTTGCCAATCACGGGCTATGAGACCATCGACGGCCAGGACGCCAACGTGGTGGATCCCGCCTACATCCGGCAGATCGTCCATGCCGCGTTCAATCCGAATCAGGCGTCACGGGCCAACCAGGCAAGGCACTCCACAGGTACCGGTGCCGTGAACACTCACGCCACCACCGTCGACGTCTTCAACGGCGGACGGACAGCGGGCCTCGCGCACAGCGTGTCGGCAGCCCTGGTGGCCGGCGGCTACACGGCCGGGCAGATCGCCGACACAAGCTACCGAACCACCACCGCCGTGCTGTACGGCAGCGGCGTGCAGGCGAGCGCTAGCCGGATCGCCGCGCTGTTCCACGTCACCGCGGTCGTCGGCCCGTCAGTGCCGGCCGGTCACGTTGAGGTCCTGCTGGGCGCCGGAGCAACCGCGCCGACGAGCGCGTCGGTGAGCGCGCAGAGCAGCTCGCCGCCGCCTGTCGCGCCCACTACCGGCCCGCAAGGCGGAGCAGTGCACGCCAGGAACGGAATTCCGTGCGTGAACTAGCAGCTGCGCCCCCCGGCGCTAGCCCTCGCCTGGCTGCCGGCCGCGGGTCCAGACCATAAGGCGGCCACTCTCACCCGGCGCCTCGGGCCGTCGTTCCTCGATCCGGTCCAGCCGGTAGCCGAGCTTGCGCGCGACTGCCGCGCTGGGGACGTTGGCAGCGTCGCAGTGAATTTCCACCCTGATGATCCCGGGGAGAGCCAGCGCCACCGACGTCATCGCCTCGGCGGCCAGGGTCGCGTAGCCGCGGCGCGCCTGCCCGGCGGCTACCCAGTAACCCAGCTCGACGCTCCGGTCGCCCTCGCGGCGATGCATGGCAATCTCCCCCACAAGCGTGCCATTCGCAGACGTCAGGACCGAGTAGATGTAGCCGAGGCCTGATTCCCAGCTGTGGTCGGCCTCTTCCACCCGGGCGAGCTGATTCGCGCGATCTGCGGCTTCTGTGGTCGCCCACGGCATCCACGGCCGGAGGTGGTCCAGGCTGGCACTGACGGCGGCAGCGATGGCGCCCGCGTCCGAGGCCTGGACCCGGCGCAGGATGACCTGCCCGGCATCGACCCGCTCAGGGGGTGCGGCGGCAGGCTCAGGGGGCATCGCTCCATGGTAGGCAGCCGCTCGCGCTGGCGCGCACTGGCGAGCCCGGCTGGTGGCCCGCAAGGATGTCCGCATGACAGATCCCGCCTTCCGAGCCGATCTGTACCGGGGGACGGCCCGCGCCTACGACGAGTTCCGCCCGCCCTATCCGAACACGATGATGGCCGATATCTCCGCCAGAACGGGCGCGGATGGCAGCGGCCGACTGCTCGACCTGGCCTGCGGCACCGGCCAGGTTGCTTTCGCACTCTCGGTCCGCTTCGCTGAGATCTGGGTCGTCGACCAGGAACCGGACATGATCGACGTCGCGCGCGACAAGGCAGCACGATCGGGCGATGCCGGGCGGTTCCGGTTCCTGACCACCTCAGCTGAGGAGCTGGTGGCGCCTCCTGCCCACTTCGACCTCGTCACCATCGGCAACGCCTTCCACCGGCTGCCGCGCGCGACCGTTGCGGGCGCCGTCCTGGGCTGGCTGCGCCCAGGCGGGTTCCTCGCCCTCCTCTGGGGCGGCTCGCCGTGGTTCGGCGCTGAGCCCTGGCAACTCACCCTGACGGCCACGATGGAGCGGTGGCAGCAGCGCCTCGGCGCCGACGAGCGGATCCCGGCCGGCTATGCCAAGGCCCGCGACGCCAGGCCCGACGCGGAGATCCTGACACAGGCAGGGTTCGAGATCGTCGGCCGGTACTCGTTCATCGTGACCCGTGACTGGACTGCAGCGCAGATTGCCGGGTACGTCGCCTCGACCTCTGTCCTGTCCCACCAGGCCCTCGGCGAGCACGCCGCGGAGTTCGACGCTGACTTGCGGCGACAGCTCCGCGCCAGCGGGCCAGACGGCCGGTTCCGGCAGGAAACCGAGATGGCCTATGACCTGGCCCGCCGGCCGGCCGGAACGACCAGCGCATAGTCCGGACGCGTCATTCGAGCGGTCGGCGTCCGATCGCATTCGGTTCGCGGCCGGCGAGCAGCCAACCACCGATCACCGCGGCGAGCGGCAGACCGACGAGGATGAGTAGCAGGTTTTCCACCGGGATGCTACTCAGCGACGACAGGGTGTCCAGCTGGTTGGTACGGAAGAAACCGATCGCTGCGATGTACCCGCCCGCCGTGCCGACTACGGCGCCGATCAGCGCGAGAGCGCCCGTCGTCGACGCGGAGATGGCCCTGCGGGCTGCGCCGCTGGCACCCGTTGCGGTGAGCGTGCGGACGCTACTGGCGGTCTCGCTGCGCAGCAACCCGACGCTCATCGCCAGGATGCCGAGTGCAAGCAGGATGCCGAAAATGGTGGCCACGTCGAGGACCTCGGTGTAGGTCGGGATGCTGTCGCGCGACTCCACAGCCAGCCCGGCCGCTACGGCGGCGCGCTCGGCGGCGCTGACTTGGCCTGGGGTCAGCGAGCCCGGGGTCTGGATGAGCCAGCCGGCCGTCGTGGTCGTCAGGTGCAGTTGGTGCACGGCGTGCTCAGTGATCACGGTGTTCGGCGCCGACGTGCCAGCGGGCAGCGCGCGGACTTCCTCGATCGGCGGATTCGCCACGCAGGTGCTGCGCGGGCAGGGCCACGAGTTGCCAGGGCCAAACTTGTACGCGCCGTAATGGAGCTGCATCCTCGTCACGCCCGACAGGCCGGGCCGCATGGTGAGGATGTCGGCGTCGGGACTGACCTGCGCGGGCGTGATGCCGTACGCGCGGAGCAGTTGCGGCGTCGCAACGTATACCGTCCCGTACCAGTTGCGTCCAGATGCGGCACGCTGCAGCGCGGAGTCAGTGACCTCGAGCCGGATGACATCCCGTGACCCAACCGAGGCCCCGATGCTGCGGACGTCAACGTCCATCGCGGCAAGCTGTGCGCCTGTCAGGGGGATCGGCCCGGACCGGTCGCCATTGCGGGCGTAGACACTGGTGCCCGGCGCGGGTATCGCTTGATGCTGCACCGAGCCGTTCGGCTTGCTCGGAGCGTGCGCGCCATGGCTTGCTCCCGTCGGCCTGACGAGCTGACTGTTGCCGGCGACCGGGTAGACAATGAGCTGATTCGGGGCCAGGTTGGGACCGACGTAGTCAATGGCGCTGCCGAACCGGCCGGCGGCGACGACGCAGATGATGACCGCGATGAGCACGCTGAGGCTGATTGCCCCGAGCGCCGCACCCGACCGCGTCCGGTACCTGGCCAGGTCGCGCAGGGCAAGTCGCACGACTATCGGGGCCCGCCGCGAGGCACTGGCCAGCAGTGCCAGGCAAGTCGGGGCGACCAGCACGACCCCGACGCACAGCACGATCAGACCCACGATCAGGGCGATCACGAGCGTCGACTTGTTGCCCGATTCCGCGGCGGCCGACGTTGCCTGCTCGCTTGCCAGCCCGATCAGGAAGAAGGCCACCACAAGCAGCCCTACACCGGTCGGGCCGGCCCAGCGGCGAGCCGGGCGCGGGGCAGGTGGCCGACCTGCGAGCGCCGCCACGATCGGCACTCGGGCGATCGCGTTGGCCGGTCGCAGCGCCGCCAGGTACGCCGCCAGCACAGCAAGCACCATCGACGCGACGATCACGAGCCAGGGCAGCTGGAAGGCCCCCATGACGTGGTGGGCGCTAGCTTCCGCGCGCGGGCGGTATGCCAGCCAGGCCACGAGGCCGATCGCGAACCCGGCCACCGCCCCCACAAGCCCAGTCGCGAAGCCGTTGGCGCTCACCACCAAGCCGACGTTCGCGTCTGTGGCGCCCTGTGCGCCGAGCATGCCGATCGAGCGCAGCCGACGGTGCGCCAGTACCGTAAACCCGCCCACGCTCACCAGCGCGATGAGCAGCATCCCGAGCGTGGCCGCCGCGAGCGAGATGGTCACTGGGTTAATGATCACGTTGGCCGAGGCCGCCGACCGCCGCGACACAACATTCGGGCCCAGCGAGCGGGGAATCACGCCCCGAGCGTCGAACAGCACCTCGATCTGCGTCGGTGCGGTGACCTGTCCGGGCGGGACGAGCGCGAACTCGTCGAGCAGGTTCTGCGGGTTGGCGACGATGCCGACCACCCGTCTGGCGGAGCCGTCCGCGCGCCAGGTGTCACCGACCGACAGATGCAGTTCCGACGCGACGCCCCTCGTCAGCGCCACCTGACCCGATCCGCTTGGGTAATGCCCGCTCAGCAGCGAGAGCATCGGCTGGCCGAACGCGCCGTGCGGATTCTGCGCGCGCAGGCTATAGGTGCTGACGGAGCCGGGCACCGGAATCGCCTCGTTCTCGATCACGTCGACCCGGCCGAACCGATCGGTCAGCGCTGCGATCTCGGCGGTAGCCTGCCGGCTCAAGGTAGGGAACGTGGCCATGTCGGCCGCGGTGCCGAAGCCGGCGTCCGCGGGGGGCGGCGTGTTGGTGGCCACGGCCGAGCCGACCAGGGTCGCCGCGACGGCGACGGTGATCAGCGCCAGGATTAGCAGCTGCTGGCGCCACTCGTGGCGCAGCAGCCGCCACGCCCAGCGAACGACCGCGCGCCGCGCGGGGACGCCCCCGTTGTTGGCCGCCGCGCGGCTGGGCCGCTCGTGCACTGAGAGGCTCATTGCGACCGCCCGCGCGTCAGCAGGGATTCCGGACCCGCTGCCGGAGCGGTCTGGTCGGCGACCCGACCGTCCCGCAGGAATACCACCCGGTCAGCCCACGATGCCAGCTGTGCGTCATGGGTGACGACGACCGCCGCCATGCCGCCGTTCCTGCACGCCTCGTGCACCAGGCGCATCACCGCCTCGGCGTTGCCGGAGTCGAGCGCGCCGGAAGGCTCGTCCGCGAGCAGCAAACGGCGCTCTCCGACCACGGCGCGGGCGATCGCCACTCGCTGCCGCTCACCGCCCGATAGCTCGTCTGGGTAGCGCTCGGCGCGCTCGTCCAGTCCGAGTTCTTCCAGGACCGCGAGCCCGGCGGCCCTGGCCTTCCGCGAGGGCAAGCCGTCGAGCTCGAGTGGCAGGCTCACGTTCTCCGCGGCCGTGAGGCCGGGCAGCAGGTTGTAATCCTGGAACACATAGCCGATCGTGCGCCGCCGCAGCCGGGCCTTCTCGTTGCGGGACATGCGCGAAAGCGGGGCACCGCGTACGAGGACCTCGCCTGTAGTTGGTTCCTCCAGGCTGCCCGCGATGGTCAGCAGAGTGCTCTTTCCCGAGCCGCTCGGCCCCATCACAGCGACCATGGCACCCTCGTCCACCGACAAGGTGACCCGGTCCAGTGCGTGCACCTGGGCAGCCCCCTGACCGAAGACCTTGGACACCTGCCGGAGCTCCAGCATGCTCATCCCCGTACTCCTATGCGCCGTCGCTGCTTCGGCAGCGGCCCCTTGGCTGGCTGAAAATGGCCGTCAGCAGTCGCCCGCTTGAGGCGGGCATCGACTGCGTCGAGCCAGCGGGCGACCGAGTCCAGCCGGAATAGCTCGGCGTCCACGGCGAGCGCGAGGTTGAGGTCACCCTCGTCCCCGCCTTCCTTGATCCGCGTCCATTGCTGCATGAGCTGCACGAGGTAACGCCGGTGCGACTGGATGACCTCATACACATCAGTCCCCGGAAGCCGGATTGCCACCAGGACCTTCATCACGAGCTCGTCTCGGGGCGGCGCGCTCAGGTCTGGCGGCGTGCGTAGCCAGTCCGCTAGCTCGGCCGCGCCGCTCTCGGTGATCAGGTAGGCCTTCTGCGGCCCTTCGTCAGCGCCCTCTGACTCGACCAGACCGTCGCGCTCCAACCGCTGCAAGGTCGTGTAGACCTGGCCAACGTTGAGCGGCCAGACCTCACCGGTGCGCGCCTCGAACTCCTCCCGGAGCTGCAGGCCGTATTTGGGTCCCTCGCTCAGCAGGGCGAGGAGGGCGTGGCGGACGCTCATGACCGAGCCTCACTTCGTATCATGCGGAGTAGCATACTCAGTATGCCCGTGACGATACCGGGTATAGTCAGAAGCCGCAAGTCCCGCTGACCGCTCAGGAAGCGAACGGTGGCGCCGGCGGTTCTCCCCACCAGGTGCGCAGGAACGTGCCAGCGTGCTCGCAAGCACCCGTGAGTGGACCGCTCGGGTGGCTCAGCACGAGCGAGATGATCTCGGTGATTCTGTCCCCCGCCGCCGCGAGGACCTGCGCCGGGGTGTCCTCCGGCGCTGCCCGGTAACCGAGCACGGCGCCGGCGTTACAGACGAAGTCGGGCAGGGCCGCGATCCCGCGGCCGCGCAGGACGCCTGCTCCCCTTGCTGTGTAAGGAGCGTTAGCAGCTGGCGCAACGACGCGAACGGCCGCGGGCAGCGACTGCGCCAGTCGGCTGCTGATCACGCCCGGTCGAGCGCCTGGCACGACCACATCAGCGTCAGTGCCGAACAGCCCGGCTGGCGGATCAATGGGCCGACCGTAGTGCGCGACGCAGTCATCGCCGTAACTGTTGCGCAGTTCCAGTAGCCGCTCGATGTCCAGCCCGGATGGATCCGCGACGCTTCCCGCGATCGTGGAGATGGCAACGACATGTCCGCCGCGCCGCATCACCTCACGCGCTACGCCGCCGCCAACCTTCCCGAAACCTTCGATCGCCGCTGAGCGCCCGTCCCAGCCACCACCAGCCGTGGCGCGCAGAGCCGTCTCCGCAGCCACGGCTACGCCATACCCGGTGAGCAGATCCTCGAAGGGCACGCCGTCGACGACGGCGCTGATCGCACCGGGTACTGCCCGATGCTCGCGCAGCGCCGCGAAGTCCTCCTCGAACGTCCCCATGTCCGGGCCGGTCAGAAACCGGCCCGAATCGCACAGCGGCCTGATCTCCTCGCAGTAGCGGGACATCCGTGCCGCTCTGTCTGTGCGGTCGCCGGGGTCACCGACCACCCCGGCCTTCGCCCCTCCCGTTCGAGCGCCGACTGCTGCGTATTTGTACGTCATGGCGCGCGCTAGCAGTGCAACTTCGGCCGCTGTGACGTCCTTGGCCAAGCGCGTGCCACCGGCTGAGGTCCGCGCGCCAGGAAGATCGAACACGATGAAGCCGGGCACTGACTGCAACCGGATCGTCTCCGGCTCATGTGGCCTGCGTCCATCACGCGCCTGCTCTGCCATGGAGAGATCCGCCTTCCCGATGTGCCCGACGTCGCCTCAGCGGAACTCAGGACAAACGTGGCGCAGGTTGCCCATAGTCATCTACCGTGCCTGATGAGACCGTGATGTCAGACGGGCGAAAGGGAGACGGGCATGAGCATGCGCTTGCAGTCGCTGGCGAGCCCCGGCGCTCGTCGCAGAGTCGACACAGTCCTTGACCAACTGGCGGGGCCGTGGTGGATGTTTTTCGTCACCGGGATAGCGTGGCTGGTCATCTCGCTGATCGTCTTGCGGTTCCGGCTTTCCTCCGCGGTCGCCGTGGGCGTGCTCATGGGCGTGGTCTTCCTGGCTGGCTGGCTCGGCGAGCTGCTCATTGCCTCGATCCGATCGCGGTGGCGCTGGGTGCACGTGCTGATGGCGGTCCTGTTTCTGTTCGGGGCATGCTGGTCGTTCGCAAGCCCGTTCGGGGCTTTCTGGGCGCTGGCCATGATCTTCGGGCTGCTGCTCATCCTCCGCGGCAGCTTCGACTTGGCTACCTCGACCACCTCCAGGGAGACCAATCCGGCCTGGTTTCTCGGCACGATCGCCGGTGTGCTGCAGATTCTGCTCGGCTTCTGGGTCTCGCAGCAGGAGTTCCCGGCGCAGGCGCTGCTGCTGATCCTCTGGGTGGGATTCTTTGCGCTGTTCCGGGGGTTCTCCGACATCCTGCTGGCATTCGAGGTACGCGGTTTGCAGCGCGGGTAGCTAGCTGGCCTGGGCTGTGCCGAACAGCGACCTATCCGTGGTCCCCGCCAACGAGGCGAGCTGGAACGATCTGCAGGCGGTCTTCGGTCGCGGCGCTGCGGCGAGGTGCCAGTGTCAGCGCATCAAGCTCGGTGATCACGACTGGTTCGCTATGCCGGTCGAGGATCGGGCGCACCGTCTGCGCCAGGAAACTGACTGTGGCCACTCGGAGGCCGACAGGACCAGCGGTATGGTCGCCTACCTGGACGGCGAGCCGGTCGGCTGGGTCGCTGTCGAGCCGCGGGCGAACTACCGGCGGCTGCGCGGGTCGTCGGTGCCGTGGGCGGGCCGGACCGAGAATGCTGGCGACCCCGATGTCTGGGCAATCGTCTGCTTCGCGATCCGGCCCGGCTATCGGGGCACAGGACTCACCCGGCCGCTCACAATCGCGGCAGTCGACTACGCACGAGCGCACGGAGCGAGGGCCGTCGAGGCATACCCGATGCTGCGAAAGCCTGGCCAGAACGTGTCCTGGGGAGAGATGAATGTCGGCTCCCCCGGCACTTTCGCCGCGGCCGGATTCCGCGAGGTTAGCCATCCGACAACGCGCCGCCTGGTCATGCGGCTCGACCTGGACTAGACGCCTGCCACCGGATTGTTGGCGTCATGCCCACTGTCCGGGCTGGTAGTCACCGCCCTGATTCTTGAGCATGACGTTGAAGCGGTTGTAGGCGTTGATAACGGCGATCGTTGTCACTAGCGCGGCGAGCTGGTCGGTGTCGTAATACTTGGCCGCGTTCGCCCATGCGTCGTCGGTTACCCCGCCCGCTGCGTCGGCGATGCGCGTGGCTTGCTCGGTCAGCTCGAGTGCGACCCGCTCGGCGTCGGTGTAGACATTGGCGTCTCGCCACGCCGCCAGCAGGTTCAGCCGGACTGAAGTCTCCCCTTCGTGCTCGGCGTCCTTGGTGTGCATGTCGACGCAGACCGCGCAGCCGTTGATCTGGCTGGCCCTGGTGAGGATCAGGTTGGCGAGCCCAGGCGGCAGCGTCCCCTTTGGTACCGCGGCCGACGTGGCGTTGATGCGCTTCACGAAATCCTGCAGGATCTTGGAGTTCCTGAAGTCGATACGCGCTTCCACGCCCATCTCGCTCGTCGTGCTTGTCATCTGTCCCTCCGTAGAGCAGATAGTGGATCGGCGGACGCGACTACGACGTCCGACGGGGACGGAAGGTAACGTCGCCGCAGTGTTACCTCTTCGCCTCACGATGCGTCCTGGCAGTGACAACACGTCTCGCGGACGGGGCAGACCGTGACTGAAAGAGAACAGCTCGCCGCCGAGTTCGAGGCCCACCGGCCCTATCTCCACGCCATCGCGTTCCGCGTACTCGGCTCGCACGCGGACGCGGACGACGCCGTGCAGGAGGCATGGCTGCGCCTGGATCGGGTCGGCGGAGGCAGCATCGAGGACCTGCGCGGCTGGCTGACCACCGTGACCGGCCGGATCTGCCTCGACACCTTGCGCAGGCGCGGGACGCGGGGCGAGCAGCCGCTCGAGCTCAGCGTCGGAATGCTCCCACTCGACTCAACCGGGCCCCAGAGCACCGATCCCGAGCACGAGGCCGTGCTCGCGGACTCCGTAGGCCTTGCGCTCTATGTCGTCATGGACGCCCTCAGCCCGGCGGAGCGAGTGTCGTTCGTCCTTCACGACGTCTTCGAGATCCCGTTCGACACGATCGCCGCGACGCTCGGCCGAAGCACCGCGGCCACGAAAATGCTGGCGAGCCGGGCCCGGGGACGGATCCGCCTGATTGCTCCGGCGACGGCCGCGGATGCTGCATCGCGGGAGGTCATCGACGCGTTCCTCGCGGCGGCCCGCCGGGGTGACCTCGCCGGCTTGCTCGACGTGCTAGCCCCGGAGGTGGAGCTCCGCACGCATGGTCCTGAGGGGACCGTTGTTGTGCACGGCGCTAACGAGGTCGCGGCGCGCGCCAGGGCGGGTGCACGTCCGGGTGCGCTCGCTCGTCCGGTCCTCGTCGACGGCCTTCCCGGCATTCTTGTCATGGCTGGCGGGCAGCCGGTCACGGTCATGGCCTTTACGGTCGCGGACGGCGCCATCACCGCCATCTATGTGCTGACTGACCCGGGTCGGCTGGCCCAGGTCGTCCCCTCATGGATCGCGTGACCCGCTTCCGTGCGTCGCTCGGCTGGACTGGCGGACGAAGGTCAGCTGAAGAGCCCGGCCCAATTGGCGGTGCGCCGGCCATGCCAGGTCGGGCCCTCGCGGACGAACTCCCACTCGGGATTGTTCTTGACGTCACGCAGTGCGTCGCAGACCTCTTGGAACACGGGGACGTCGGCGTCTGCGCACTCGAAGTAGCTGACGTAGTCGAACTCACCGTCCGGTGCGGGCTCCGTGAAACTCTTATAGGTCCGCCGCAGCAGGCAGGCTATTCCTTGTGCCGCCGCTAGTGCGTGACCCTGGCTCTGCATCGTGCCATCGTCGTCGTAGCGGGGCAGGAAGTAGGTGTGCCGTTCCATCCAATCCTTCCGCCACCACGCGTCGGTCTTGCTGACCGGGAGTACGAATGCGTTGGGTGTGGCCGCTGCGGGCTGCTGGAGGACGCGCTCGCCGTAGGCGAAGTTGAACATGGCCTGACTGGTGTAGCTGAGCGGGCGCACAGCCCCGGCTAGGACGCGAGGCGTGACGACCGGCCCGAGCAAGCGGGCTAGCCCGGCGCGGAACTCGCTGATGGGCCCCGGCGCCATGGCGGCGACGTGCACGATCGCATCAGCGCCCAGCAGGCCCGCATCGGTTACCTGGCCAGGCACCGCGCTGACCCGCCGCAAGTAGGCGATCGACTGCGGAGGGTCGCTGCCGGCCGAGTCGTACTCGTTGCGCAGCCCAAGCTGGTCGGCCAGCGCCGAAACGTCGGCGTCGGCCGCGGCAGCCTGGCCTGAAGCCGGAACGCTCAGGCAGAAGTAGGCGCCGTAACGGTACGGATCGAATGAACGGGTGTCGCTGGCTCGCATCGGCTACCTCCCTCCGTAGACGCTAATGTCGACCAAGTCATCTGTCTAATGCATAGATTGCACATAGCCGATGCAAGATACTGATTACTATGGAGCTCGATCACGTTGAGGCGTTTCTCGCGATCGCCCGCAGCGGTGGCTTCGCCCGAGGATCAGCCGCCCTGCACCTGTCCCAGCCCGCGATGAGCCGGCGCATCCAGCTGCTGGAGACCGAACTAGGCGCGCCCCTGTTTGACCGGCTCGGCCGGGGCGTGATGCTCACGGAGGCCGGCCGGGCCTTCCTGCCGCACGCGCGGGCCATTCTCGCCTCGATTCGCGACGGAATCGAGGCGGTCAACGCGGTGCGCGGCACCGGGCCTGGCACGGTCACGCTCGCGCTAGTCGGCACGCTGGCCAGCAGCAGCCTGACCGCGCGGCTGCGCCGTCTCTGCGAGGAGTACCCGGGCCTGGATCTGCGTCTGCAGACCGCTCTCAGCACCGAGGTGAGCGGGCTCGTGCTGCGCGGCGACGCGGAACTCGGACTCCGTTATGGCACGGATCCCGACCCGGATCTGGTGTCGGTCGTCATCCACCAGGAGCGACTGGTTCCTGTGTGTCCGCCTGGGCACCCGCTAGCCGTCGGCCAGACCGATCTCGCCGGCGCACTGGCAGGGCAACGATGGCTAACCTTTCCGTCCCGGCCGGCGACGTCAGGTGACTACTACACGGCGGCTCTGCAGCAGTTGCTCGCAGCTAACGGGCTTGGGGCTGCAGAGATCCTGCCGGTCGACAGTTTGACCGCGCAGAAGCGGATGGCCGAAGCGGGCTTCGGCCTGGCGATTCTTCCGGAGAGCAGCCTCCATGAGGAACTCCGCACCGGGACCCTGTGTGCAATCAGCGCACCTACCCTGACGGCCACGATCCCGGTGGCGCTGCTCCGCCGCCGCAACGCATTTCAGAGCGGGGCTGCGCGTGCGCTCGCGGCTGCACTGACCGACTGGCCGGAGAACTCTGACGCACCCGCGGGCGCAGGCACCAGCAGCTAACCCGGGCAGGCTCCGGGCGAATGCTTGTCAGGAATCGGTTCGACTACGAAGCCATCGTGTAGTTCAGGTAGAGGACGCCGTTGTCGTAGGTCTGCGAATGGGCGAGCGACCACTTAGCCCCTCCTGTCTCTGGACTGAACAATCTCGGCCCGCCCGCGCGTGTGATCGGGTAGACGAAGAGATGAAGCTCGTCCACCAGGTTGTCGCCCAGGAGAGCGCGAACGAGAGTTCCGCTGCCGCTGACGTAGAGTCCTCCGTCAACCCGGTCCTTGAGGCTCCTGATGGTGCCGGGATCGTACGGGCCGACGATCTCAGAGTTGCGCCACGAAGCATTCGTCAGTGTCGAGGAGACCACGTACTTCGTCGTGTCGTTCATGAACGGAGCCCCAGGGTCATCGTCCTCGGTACGGGCTGACCAGGCAGGCTCGAACATCTCGTAGGTCACGCGGCCAAGCAGGATCCCCTGGGAACCGCCCATCGCCTTGGCGATGGCCGCGCCCATCTCCGGGTCGAAGCCGAAGTCGAATGTCCACCGCGGCTCGTCGATGACACCGTCCATGGTGGTGAACTCGTGCACTCGGATCTTTCCCACTGTTTCTCCCATCTGATCGCGACTCCGACGTCATCGCTCGGGCTGCCTGGTCCGAGGTCTCAGTCACCACTGCTACTGCTGGGCACCTCAGCCAAACAGACAAATGACTACAAGGTCTAACTTGCCATGCCGGCGCTCCCGGATTTGCTACTGTTCGGGAGATTCTTGGGAGCGCTCCCACGAATCCTGGGCCCGTCCGGCTCGGCGCAGTAGCGTGCCCGGTATTTTCCGTTAGCGCTTCAGCGCCCCCCGGCCGTCACAATCGAAAGGACCGTGCGAAGTGACACGCCGCCTCTTAGGCCTGGACCGGCGCTCTCGCCAGGTCACCCTATTTCTGTCATGCACAGTGATTGCTCTCGTGGTCGCCGCGCTTGTTGCGGCCCAGACTTCCCCTGGCGCGGCGGCCCCGGCTGGCAATGCGGGTAGCGCGTCGGATGCACTGGCTGTCAACTGGTCCTTGTCGGGCCAGGCTGCTGCTGCGGCGTCGCAGCCCAGTGATCCGCCGTCGAACGCCATCGACGGCAACGCGGCTACCTCGTGGTGCACCAACTCGTGGCCGGACACGCTGACCGTCGACCTCGGTCAGATCAGGCTCCTCAACGGCATCGGAATCACGCTGGACAACACGAGCTCCTCAGCGAATGCCGAGATCTGGCTGTCCAGCCTGCCCGGCGACTGGCAGCAGGTCTCGTCCGCCAAGAACATCGCGCTCGACGGCGGCAACCCGATGTACATCCCGCTAGGACCGGTCGCACAGGGCGGCGACCTTCCCGCTACGCACGCTCGTTACGCCAAGATCGAAGTCTGGGACAGCGGCGCCACTCCGGTCTGTATAGGCGAGTTCCGGCTCTTCGGGCCCGATCATGCCGCGTCCTCGATGATGCTCGGCTCTGACCTGTCGTTTGCGCCCCAGGAAGTCGCGGCGGGCGCGGTCTTCACCGACAACGGCCAGGCGGCCAACCCTGCTGTCATCACGGCGGAGAACGGAGCTGGCTGGGCGCGGATGCGCCTGTGGGTCAACCCGCCTGCGGGCTACAGCGACCTTGCCACTGATCTTGCCTTTGCCCGCGTGCTCAAGGCCGCGGGGCTGAAGATCTTCCTGGACCTTCACTACTCAGACTTCTGGGCCGACCCCGGCAAGCAATGCATCCCAGCCGGCTGGCCCACGACTCTAGACGGCCTCACGGCAAAGGTGCAGTCGTACACACAGCAGGTCATCTCGTCCTTCGCCGCGCAAGGGACGCCGGTGAGCATGGTGTCCGTGGGGAATGAGATCACCAACGGCATGCTCTGGTCGCCGAGCACATCGACGTCGTGGTCGTCCTTCGGCTGCAAGGGACCCGGAGTCGGCGGGCTCAGCTGGACGAGCAACACGACGGCAACCGGCTGGGGAAACCTGGCCCAGCTGCTCAACGCCGGCATCGCCGGCGCGCAAGCAGGCAATCCGCCGGGTCACAAGCTGCTGATCGCGATCCACACCGACCTGGGTGGCAATAACGCCAGGGCGCAGGCGTTCTACTCCAACCTCGAGGCCCAGGGCGTACCGTTCGACGTGATCGCCGTGTCCTACTACCCGGTATTTCAGGGACCGCTGTCTGGCCTCAGCACCAACGTCGACGAACTGGCCACACAGTTTGGCAAGCCAATCGTGATCGCCGAGTCGCAGTACTCCTGGACACTGGCCAACGGCGACGCGCTCGGCAACACCACATGGCAGCAGAGCCAGCTGATTAACGGCTACCCGGCGAGCCCCGGCGGGCAGCTGTCGATTCTGAATGACGAGCTGTCCATCCTGGCGGCCGTGCCGGGCGGACTCGGTGCAGGCCTGTTCTACTGGGCACCCGAGTGGATCCCTGGCGTCACGTGGGCACCGGACTCCAGCCCGCCCGGCACGCCGGACGACAACGAAACCTTGTTCAACTTCCAGGGTCAGGCGTTGCCGGCGATCGGCATGTTTGGCAACCCGGCGCAGATCTGCGCCCGCGCTAATCCCTACGCGGTGCCCTGCGTGATCGGATCCTGACCGCTCGGCTCGTCAGGGCTGCCCGGCGAGCTGAGGTGCCCGGTCGTCTCAGCTCGCCGGCCGCCTGGCGGAGTCTGTCGCGTGCGATGTGATCACAGCCAGGTGGAGTAGTGAGATTACGGCGCAGCAAGCGCTGCATTGGACCCGCAGGCGCGTTGAGAGAAATTCCGTCTGCGCCCGATCGTCTGGTCGACACTCCACGGGTATGACGTACCTGCAGGTACGAACGCGACCAAGCGCCGGGGCCCTGTTGGGCGACGCCGTCCCATGAATGAATGGGGGGACTGACGATGAACGCGTCGCTGCAGGCGATCCTTACTGAATCCGAGCGGCTGCTCGTCACAGAGACTGAGGCCGCCCAACTCGCTCCACTGGACGAGGACGCGACCGCCGAACTGCACACCAGAATCCGGCGAGCCCGCAACAAGTATGTCGGTCAGTATCGCCGAGGAGGCAGCTCAAAGGTGGCTGAGCACGGCGGCCGCGGCAAGGCAAGACCGGAAAACAGACGCGCGGCCATGAAGGCTGAAGCATTTGAGGAGGCTTTGGCGAGGGTGAGCCGTCGACTCGCAGTCCTCGCCCGCCAGTCCGCAGCACGCCTGCGCCGTGAGCGCCTGGATGCGGCGAGGGTATCCAAGACCGGACGAGCGCCTGCCAGCGCAAAATCGTCGGCTCGTCCGCGCTCAGAGGGAATCGTCACTGGGCCGAAGCTGGCCGGTGATCGCGCAGCGCGCACGCCCGGCCTGGCAAAGCGACGAGCGACAAGCCGGGCCATCGAAGCCCGCAAGCAGGCGAAGAAGGACAGCCGTTAGCACTCTGGCCTTAGTCCCCGGTCTCTCACTAGGGGTGTCGTTTCCCTCCGCACTTCGACTAAAGGCCGCGTGATGGCACAGGCGGACCGCCGCGGCCGTGGATTGATCTGCTCATAGGCCGACCACGAGAAAGCGCCACCGCCGCACCACCGAATACTCCTCAGCCGCCAGGCGCAGCCACCTCCCAAACGCCGTATTTATCGCTCGGTGACCGGGTGTGTTGTGAGCGCTGTCCGGGGTACCCAAGCTGAAGCGCCTGGCAGCAGCGCTATGGGCCGCTGCCGCTACCGTTGCCATGACGTGTACGGATTGGGGGACCGGTACACATGAGCAGCACGCCAGAGCGGGATACGCCCGAGCAGCGGGGCAGTGCCCCGCATGGCACCCATCCCGGAATGCCGCAGCAGCGAGCGATGCCGGGTCAAGAGCAGGACAGTGGCGTGCCCTACGGCACCACCGCAGGGCAGGGGCCGAGCGGCGAAACGGGCGGTGACTGGGTCGTTCAGCCAAGTCGGCCGGGCATGGTTGACGTGGCTGCGACCCGAGTGACGGGACGCCGAGTCGTGCAGTACCTCATTGACTCCTTCCTTGTCTGGCTGATCCCAGGGCTGATCTCGATCCCGTTCGACCGCAGTAGCAGCACGTTCCTGCATATTCTCGGCGGGATTATCACCTTCGCCGTCTTCGTTCTAATCGGACTCGCGTACTGGGTCTTCTGGACGCACGCGCAGAACGGACAGACCCTGGGCATGAAGCTGCTTGGACTGCGGGTGATCAGCAAGAGCGGAGGTCAGGCAGATCTGGCTCAGCTGTTCGTCCGCTGGGTCTGCCTGATCTTCGATGCCATCCCGTACACGTGGCCATTCACTGGCCTGGTGGGCTTCGTCGTCATCCTCTGCTCACGAGACCGGCAGCGCATTGGCGACCACCTTGGCAGGACCCTGGTGGTGTCTACCAGCAGCCTGCGGGACGGCGCGCGGAGCATATAGCCGCCCTCGCCCGCCTCATGAGAACATCCGCTGGCTGACACGACAGCTGACGTCTCTCATAGGCATCGCGCACGACGGGGCCTTCGCACGTCGAGCCGCCGAATGTCCAATCCGCCGCAGCCGCGTGCCGTCACGGCTCACCTAGCCATATCCGTCTCGGCGAGCCACTGGTATGCCCGGTCCCGGCTGGCGAACCACCCGGTGGGGAACGCCGCAGGGCCTTCCGGCGCCGGTTCGGCACCGGACTCTACGGTCGGGAATGGAACTCCGTCGCCGGTGACGAAGGCGAACTTGGCGACGCCTCCGGCGTTGTAGAGAGGAACGATCTCCCTGTCACGCCACGCCATCATGTCATCGGCCCACCGGTGGAAGAACTCGGTGGTATCGACGAGCAGGAACCGCGGCTTAAGTTTCTCAGTCTCGGCTGCGAACAGCGCCATCACGTCCCTGGCCTGCTCTTCTGATGCGTTCTTCGTCGTGGCCAGCCATTTAAGTTCAAGTGTGCTCCACTCGTCGTAGTGGGTGATCACGCCGTACTCCGTCGTCGCGACTTCGGTGGACATTTCGCTGTTCCTTTCATTGAGCGGGTCAGTCTCGCGCGTGGTAGCCACCCACGCCTTCAGCCGAGTTCTGCCCACCCGCCTGGCCATCTCCGCTGCAAGCTCGCATCCAAGATGCCGATCACCTGGCGCAGCGCGACGAGGATCACCGTTACTGGGGAGGCAGGTTCTCTAGCACCAGCGGGTTCTCGGTCGCAATGAGGTCGCCGAGCGCCACCTTCTCAAGCGGCAGTTCCCAGAAGAACGTGAGCACCCAGTTGTTAGAGATCTCCGTTCCGCTTGGCAAGCGGATCTTCTCGACTTCCCGACCGCACGCCTCGCCGACGGTGTTGCTGATTTGCCGCACCAGTCGCTGCTTTGCCTCGGGCTGCAGGCCTGGCGGGACGGCCAGAGTGCATATCGGGCGCATCGGCACGTTCTCGATCCGCCCATCCTGGCTGACCGCTTCGTTCGGCCATTCTCTGATCAGAACGCGAGTATCAGGAATTGGCCACGCCTCGTGAATCGCTTCGTATATCTCGGCGAAGATCTTCTTCTTGGGCCCGTCGGTTAGGCCCGCAGGGATATCGATGTAGGCCACTGGCATCTCTGATCTCCAGTCAGTCTCTCAGCCGGCAACCACGCCGGCTTGTCAGCGCTCTCACCCGTCCTCTCCTGCAACGTACGGTGTGGACTCCCCGAGACGTGAGAGTCCGATCGGACAACTTCCGGGCCAGATCGGCCACCGCCGCTCGAACGAGCGTGGGCGCTCCTAGAATCCGGTTCATGGTCATGGTGGTGATCACTGCGCTGACCGGCACGGCGTCGATCGGGACGGCAGGGCTGATGGACGCGCTGAACAAAGCCGACCTGTCGCTAGCGCTGCAGACCGGGCGGCCGGTCCAGCGCGTGTTCGACGTGCGGCTCGCCGGGCTGGATGCAGGCAGCGTCAACTGCCGCGACGGCGTCAGTCTTCAGCCATCCGTGCAGGCCGCCGACATCACCGAGCCGGACCTGGTCGTGGTTCCCGGTCTGGACGACGACCTTGCCCAGTCATTCGAGGACAACCGCAGCTGGGCGCCGTGGCTGTCTCGCTGGCACAGGGCCGGTGCCAGGATCGCCAGCTCCTGCACGGGCGCATTCCTCGTGGCCGATGCTGGCCTCCTGGACGGCAGGCCGGCGACCACTCACTGGCTGTTCGCGCACGAGCTGCAGCGACGCTACCCGGCGGTCCATGTCACCGCTGACCAGATGATCGTTGATAACGGCGACGTGATCACTTCTGGCGGCGCGACCGCTTTCCTGAACCTGGTCCTCTATCTCGTGGAGCGCTTCGCCGGCCACGATCGCGCCAACCTCGCGGCGAAGGTTCTGCTCGTCGACGGCAACCGTGCCAGCCAGCTCCCGTACATCGCCTTCGGCCGGGACCGATCCCACAATGACACTATGGTGCACCAGGTTCAGCAGCACATCGACCTGCATCTGGACGACACGCTACCGATCACCGAGCTCGCGGCGCGGTTCGGGCTCAGCGAGCGCACTTTGTCCCGCCGGTTCGTGGCCGCCACCGGCCATGGCCCTCAGGCTTACCTGCAGCGTGCCCGCATCCAGCACGCTATCCGCCTCCTTGAAACCACTAACGACCCGATCGACCAGGTACGCCGCGATGCCGGCTACAACGACCCGGCGGCTTTCCGCCGCGTCTTTAAACAAGCCACAGGACTGGCGCCCAGCAGCTACCGCGACGCATACGGACTTCGCGGCAACTCGGCCAGCTGAAAGCGAGCGGAAGTCTGGTGGGAATCTGACGCCGATGCAAGCGAGTGTTCAGCCTGCTCGGCTCGCCGCAGACTGTGACGGCGCCGGCGCTGGCTGGGCTCACGTCTCGCGGATCCCCTGCAGGGCATCGACGCGCCGCACGCAGCGGTCTGGGATTACCTGACCCGGATCGAAGACATCCCGCTTTGGTCGCGCGGCATCATCTCCGCCCGCACCGTTCCCGGGCACGAACGGGGCCTGGGCGCCGAACGCGTATCCGAGTTGGCCGGCGGCATCACCCTGTCAGAGCGCTGGATTTCGTGGCACGACGGCGTCTCCTTCACCTACGAAGGACACGGCCTGCCCGGTGTCCGAACGGCCCGCAATACCTGGACCGTCGAGCCGCACGACACTCAGACGATCCTGCGATCCGAGGCCCACGTCCAGTTCAAGGGCGGCCCGGTCGCACAGCTGCTGGATCCCATCGCAAGGCGGCAGGCTCTGCAGTTGGGCCGCCAGGCGCTCGCCGCGTTCAAGAACCTCGTGGAAACCGGGCAGGCCCCTGCGGACTTGTCAGCACGGCTTCCCGCTCCCGCTGCGTGTTAGGCCCCGATGGCGAACTGGGCCGCCGCTGGTCCATCCGCGCTGACACCTACCTCACCGTGCATGCCGAGACCCCGGTCGATGCGGCAGCTGCGGTCGCCTGCGGCATACCCGGCTTCGATCAGCCCGGCCAGGAAGTGATCGCCAGCACGTTCCGGGTCAGCGACGACCCGCTGAGCTGGGACCTGCACGGGCGGTGCGGCTTCGCCACCAGCTTCGCCTATAGCTCGCGCTAGCGAATGGCGCGTTCTGCGCTTCGGATCAACCACTCCCACGCTCCGCGCGGCCCACCCTCTCGCTTTCGCCGCAACAGGAGCCGTGCAGCGGGGCGGACTAGAGCGGTCGCGAATCCCGCGGCTACATGCCCGGGGTCGGCAGCATCTCGTGAACTTCGATCGTGCCGCCCGACTCCAGATGTGGGTGGCCGGCAAGCACGTCGCTGAGCACTGCCGGCGACTCAGCCTGCAAGACGGAGTAGCCGCCGATGATCTGGCCTGCCGCAGGGACTGGCGTTCCTGCGTCAGGCACTTCCGCCAGCGGTGCGCCCATGTCCACGATGGCCGGGCCGGCCTTCTGTGCCCACTGCATCCAGGCCTCCATCCCGGCCTGCGCCTGCTCGGGCGTCCCGGCTGACATCTGCTCGCGCGCTGATACTGGCGCCCGGTACAAGATCATGTATTTGGTCATGGCTCGCCTCCGCAAGGACTCACGCTGCGTGGCTGGCAGCTTACTCCCCGCTGTAGCACCACCGATGTCCGATGACGCGATGGCGGCGACCGATTGCGAGTGACGTCCGGGCAGGTCGGAGCCATGGCCTCTCGCACTCACCTTGAAGGCGGCTGGCCAGATTACGGGGAAGGCAATAGTGGGGACCTGCGCGGCAGCACCGCGGCGAGTATGGCGGCGAGGGAGAGATGCAGCGCGGGGTCGGCACGATTGCCCTGGAGCGCTCGGGAGTGCACTGAGGGTGCGGTTTCGGCGTGGGTGGTGGTCAAGCGTCGCGTGTTGCCATCTTCCAGGCGCCGATGGCGAGCCAGCCGATGATCCAGCCAGTGATGACGGCAGCTATCGCCCAGGTCGGCATGGGCGGCAGTGCCAGCTGTTCGCCTCCGTTCGGGCTAACGATGACGCCTCCGGCCAGCACAGCGGGTTTCAGCTGGTACATCGCGACGCCGACGGCGAGGCGCTGGGCGTTCATGAGGTGGGGCAGCACGTGGGTGGCCAGCGCCGGGGTGATGATGATCTGCCACACGGTGAGCAGCACAACTGGCACGGTCCGCTGCCCCACAAGCGAGCCGAGGCCCAGGCCGACCGTGAATCCGATGACCAGGTACAGCTCGAACCACAGTCCCGAGCGGAACAGGTCACCTGGCAACGCAGCGACAATGCGGGCGGGCTGCTGGCCGCCGAGGAACGCGGTCGCCAGGGCTGTCACGGTGAAGCCGGCGGCGGCGAGGGAGAGCAGCAGGGACAGCCCGGCCGGGATGCGGGCCAGGTACAGCGCGAGCCTGGACCGGCCGGTGATCACTAGGTGGCGGAACATGCCGTCGGTCAGGTCGGT
>DASQIW010000019.1:0-37836 GCA_035631375.1 Streptosporangiaceae bacterium | reverse complement strand
GAGCCGGCCCGATGTGACGCTGCGCGAATTCCATGGGAGCCTCCCCGGGGAAGCGGGCTCGGCCCGCTCACGTCTGTCGGACTCCCCCTCTGTCGACCCGGCCCCGCGGGCTCCAGAGTGCGCACACCGCCCGGTCCTTGGGCCTGAGAGGTTCCGGGGAAGTTGCCCCTTCGGCGCCCCACGCTGGCTGCGCAGAGACTCTCCCGGTCGGCGTGTTCAGCAGCTTCGATGGTACCGCGTCGTGACCTGCGGGCGAGCCGCGCGGCTCGCCAGCCGCCGCCGTGATGCGCGCCCACAATGAGAATATAAGTCAGGAAGTAATTAACTTTTTCCTTTGAGAAAGTTCGCATAATTGGCATGTCAGCCAAGGCATTGATTTCACAAGCGCCCCAGGGATAACGTGATTTGACCCGGAGCCGGGGGGTCAGCTTCGGGAGAACGCTCGGTCTCATTGGCTGTCGGGGGGCGACAATGAGCGCTACTGCTGCACATCCGGTACCGGGCCGCGGGGGCTGGCTGTCGTCGCTGTGGGGGCGACAGCTTGACAGCTATCCCGATACCGGGCTCCGGATCACCTATCTGGCCATTACCGTCCTGGCCACCATCACGCTCTACTACGAGCTCTACGTGGGCGCGTCGGTTGCCACCCTGCTGCTGCCCGCGCTGCACATGTCGTTCACGTTCTATGTCGTGGCGCTGGCACTCGGCAACCTGATCGGGGCGTTCGGGTCGCTGTTCGCCGGGCTCGCCGACCGGTTCGGCCGGGCAAACCTAGTGGTGTACGGGCTGCTCGTCACCGGCCTGCTCACCGCGGTCGCTATTCCGGCCGCCACGACGAAGTGGCCGTTCATCATCGCTACCTTCGCGGTCGGCTTCGTCGAGGGCATCTGCCTGGTCGCCACGCCTGCCCTGGTCAGGGACTTCTCACCACAGGTCGGCCGCGCGATGGCCATGGGGTTCTGGACCGCCGGTCCGGTGCTGGGCAGCCTCGTCGTGGCCATCGTGGCCAGCAACACGATTCCTGCCGTCGCGGGCCCCAGCTACTGGAGCCACGAGTACGTGATCGCCGGCGTCACCGGCCTCGTCATCTTCGCGATTGCCTTCATCGGGCTCCGCGAATTGTCCCCGCAGCTGCGGGACCAGCTGATGGTCACGATCAGGGACCGGGCGCTGATCGAAGCACGAGCGAAGGGCATTAACGTCCAGGCCGCGCTGCGAGACCCGTTCCGTCAGCTGCTCAAGGCGAACGTCATCGTCTCAGCGATCGCCGTGTCGGTGATGCTGCTGATCTATTACACAGCGGTAGCATTCGGCGTCATCTATCTCTCGACCGTGTTCGGCTTCTCCGCCAAGGACGCGAACGGCCTGGGCAACTGGAACTGGGGCTTCAACGTTCTCGCTCTCATCGGTGTCGGGCTGGTGTCCGACTACTTCCGGGTGCGCAAGCCGTTCATGATCGCCGGCGGTATCGGCGCGGCCATCATGATCGTGATCTACCTGGCGCAGGCGGGCGGTCATCCGAGCTACTACACGCTCGCCATCATTCTGGCGGCGCTCGCGTTCTGCCTGGGCATTGCCTACACGCCCTGGATGGCGAGCTTCACGGAGACGGTCGAGTCCCACAACCCGGCGCTGACCGCGACCGGTCTCGCCATCTGGGGATGGATCATCCGCGTCATTGTCACGATCGCGTTCCTGCTGATCCCCGTTTTCGTGACGTCGGTGACACCGCTGGTGAACTACGGCCCGACCGTCAAGGCGTACACGACGACGTACGCTTCGGAGTTCGCGTTCGCTAAGTCACATCCAGCGGTCGTGTCGAGTGCGCAGAAGTACAAGGTGCAGATCGCGGACGCCCAGAGGTTCGCTCCCGAGCTCGCGGTCATCGCGGCACACCCAGCCCTGTTCGCGCAGCTCGCCAGCTACCCCGCCCCAGCCGCGATCCCGCCGAACCTGCTCGCGCAAGGGATCGCGGCGGCCGGCGGCGGCGCGACCGGCTTGCACGTGCTCTCGACAATAGGGGCCAACAAGGCAGCCATCCAGGGCGTCATCGCAGCAGGTCCGCAGCTGCAGGCGCTGGCACCATACGCACCGCAGCTAACGGCGCTGTCGAAGGTGCCGCCGTCGGCCATCAGCTATGTCGAGGCACACGGCGCGGCCGTGCAAACGGCCGCGGCGCAGGCGCCGGGTCAGTGGAAGACCTGGTACTGGATCTGTTTCGGCGGGGTGATCTTCTTCCTGTTCTGCGTGCCGCTGATGGCCGGCCGGTGGCGGCCACGCGACGCGCGCAAGGACGAAGCTGAGCACGAGGCCATGGTCAGTGAGGAGCTCGCCAAACTGGAGACTGCCCGCCACGGCGGGTGACGTCGCACGGCGTCAGGTCAGACCGCGTCCCAGCGGAAGAAGCGCATGGCGATGGTCGTCAATACCGCGGTCAAGCCCAGCAGGATGCCGATCGCGGGCAGCGCTGACACCACGCCCTCGCCGCGGGCCATGACGTTCTGCATGCCAGTGACCAGGTAGCGCAGTGGCATCGCGTACGACACGTCCCTGATCCAGGCGGGCGCGAAATCGAGCGGCACGAATGCGCCGCCGAGAAACGCCATCGGCAGGATGATGATGTTGGCGATGGCGGTCGCGGCTTGCTGACTGGTAGTGACCGAGCCGACCAGCAGGCCGATGGACAGGAACGCCAGGGTGCCGCAGATGACCACGGGGACGGCCATCCACCAGTCGGCCGACAACCGCAGGCCGAAGTACGGCAGCGTCGCGATGGCCAGGAACAAAGCCAGCTGGACCAGGGCGAGCACGAGGCTGATGCCGACCCTGGCCAGGACGACGGAGCCGACGCTGACCGGAGCCAGTCGCAGCCGGCGCAGCAGCTTGGTCTGCCGCCAGTTCACCAGCGTGATCGAGGCACCGAACGCGCCGCCCGAGGCGATGGCCCAGCCGAGCAGGCCAGGGGCGAGGTACTGGATCGGCTTGAGCGACTTGTCCTCGACCTGCAACGCCGTGAGCTGGTAGCCGCCGCTGCTATGCGCGGCCGCGGCGTCGGCCTGCTGCACGACCGAGCTGAACACGGCCTGCACGATTCCCGCGCGGGTCTGGTCGGCGATCGAGTAGTGCACCACGAGCGTGTGCCCCTGCTCCTGCACGACAGCGTCGTCATTGCCCTTGCGGACCGCGTCCAGCGAGGCGGCCAGATCGGCCGAGTGCTTGACGCTGAGCACCTTGCTGAGCTGGCCCGGTGCGGATGCTTCCGCCTGGTCGAGCAGGGCGACCCGGCCGACCTCGATGACGTTGACCTTCGGCGCGCTGCTGCTCTTGTAGATAGAGCCGAACAGCAGGAGGAAGAGCACCGGGATGAGAATGGAGAACAAGAGCGCCGTCCGGTCGCGGACGAAGCCCAGATACATAGCGCGAGACAGGCTGCGCAGGGCGGTGACTCTCACGCGCGGTACTCCCGTCCGGTGAGGTCGAGGAAGACGTCTTCGAGGGTTGCGCCTTGCACGCGCAGGCCTCCCAGGGCGTTCTTGTCGGCCAGTCCGGCGAGTACCGGTGCGGGCTTGCGCGTCGCGATCGTGAGCGAGACGCCGTCGTCGGTCACGGTGCCCTCGGCAACGGCGCCGTCGCCCAGCAACCCTGCCTCGGAGGCCGTGAGCTGGCCGGACTCGACGCTGATCCGGACCGGTGAGTCCAGGCCCCGCACCAGGGCGGCCGGCGGACCCAGCTTGAGGATCTGACCGTGATCCATGATGGCGACCCGATCGCACAGGGTCTCGGCCTCGTCCATGTGATGCGTCGTCAGCACGACCGTCCGGCCCTCGGCGTTGATGTGCCGGAGCAAGTCCCACAGGTTCCGCCGAGCCTGCGGGTCGAGCGAACCGGTCGGCTCGTCCATGAACACCAGCTCGGGGTCGTGCACGAGCGCGCAGGCGATGGACAGCCGCTGCGCCTGGCCGCCCGACAGCTTCTCCGCCCTGACGTCGCCGCTCTCGGACAGGCCGACGGTGTCCAGCATCTGGTCGGCCCGGCGGGCGCCGATCCCGTAGAGCGACGCGAATGTCCGGATCTGCTCGCGCGCTGTCAGCCGCTCGAAGAACGATGACGCCTGGAGTTGTACGCCGATGCGCGGCAGCAGCGCCGGGTTACGCGGCCACGGCGGACTGCCGAGCACGGTGAGCTCACCGCCGTCTGGCTCGCGCAGCCCCTCGATCATCTCCAGGGTGGTGGTCTTGCCCGCGCCGTTGGGGCCGAGAATGCCAAAGAACTCGCCGGGCTCGACGTCGAAGCTGACGTCGTCGACCGCGGTGATGGACCCGTACGATTTGCGCAGCCCCCGCACCGAAATAGCCCCCGCCATGCCTTCCACCATAACAGGACATAACGCGAATGGTCACATCAATTAATGATGCCGCCAGAGAGTTCTGCATAGCCAGCGTTGCGGACTGGACCGGCAAGGCCGCTCGCATGCTGGCCGAGACGCCGGAGCTCGCGGGCTACAGCCTTGCCACTGCCCTGGTGCTTGGTGACACGGCCAGGGTGCGCGAGGAGATCGAGCGCGATCCGGCCGCGGCCACGCGCGTCGACCCCGCTACCGGGTGGACGCCGCTGCACGCCGTGTGCGCGTCCAAGTGGCCGAAACTGGACCCGGCGAGGACAGCGGGCCTGGTCGAGACGGCCCGGCTGCTGCTGGATGCCGGTGCAGACCCGAACGCCCGCGTGGGCCCCGACGGCCGGTCAGCCGGTTCATCGGCGCTGCGGTGCGCCGCCGCCGCGGCGAGCAGCGGGGTCGCCAACGCGGCCGTCATCCGGCTGCTGATGGAGCGCGGCGCGATTGTCGGAGACGATGATCTGTACCTCGCCGCGTTCGGTCCCGGCGACCACGCCTGCCTTCGCGCGCTGCTCGATAACGCCCCCGGCGCGGCGACGGCGGCCGAGAAAGCACTCTCCGCGCCGATCAGCACGAAGGACACTGAGGCAGTCCAGTTGCTGCTCGACGCCGGCGCAGACCCGCGGCGCTACTCCGACGACGAAGGCCAGCCGGCGGCAGCTGTCTACGCCGCCGTGCAGGCTGACTGCCCTGCCGCGCTGATCACGCTGCTCGTCGAGCACGGGGCCGATCCGCACCTGCCGGGACCTGACGGGCACTCGCCCGCCTGGCTGGCCACCATTAGGGGCCGCGATGACCTGGCCAGGCTCCTCAGCGGGGATCGCGCCGACGTCGGCGTGACCGACACAGCCCGGTTCACCCGCGCGTGCGTGACCGGCGACCGGGCCGCGGCGGAGGCCCTGGTCGCGGCCGACCCCAGTCTTCCGAGTCGGCTGGAGGAGGGCGAGCTCGCCGCGCTCGTTCGGGCCGCGGCGGCAGACAGCGCGGCGGCGGTCACGCTGATGCTGGATCTGGGCTTCCCGATCGACGCGCGGGGCGACGATGGGGCCACACCGCTGCACGCCGCCGCCTATGCCGGCAGCGCCGCGATGGTCAGGCTGCTGCTCGACCGCGGCGCGGATCTCGACGCCCTGGATGGGAGCTGGCAGAGCTCGCCGCTGGACTGGGCCGTCGTCGGCAGCGGGTACCGGCCCGCGACGAGCCCCGATCCCGACTGGCTCGGCACCGTACGCACACTCATCGAGGCCGGCGCATCTACCGAAGGAATTTCCCTGTCCCCCGGCGACCCCAAGCCGCCCAGCGCCGAGGTTGCCGACCTGCTCCGAAGCTACGGCGTAGGGGCTGACTAGCCGATCTTGCGAGCGCGCCGATTGGCGAGCTCGTCCGCGTCTGCCCCGGCGGCGGGCTCGGTGGCCGCGCGCTCGCCGCGCATCTCCGCCAGCGATCCCTCGACTTCCTGCCAGACCCGGCCGAGCGCGATGGCGAACACGCCCTGCCCGCCTTGCAGCAGGTCGACGACTTCGTCCGGCGACGTGAACTCGTACACGCTGACGCCGTCGCTCATCAGCGTGACCTCCGCCAGGTTCGCGGAGCCGCGCTCGCGCAGATGCGCCACTGCCGACCTGATCTGCTGCAGCGAGATCCCGGTGTCCAGCAGCCGCTTGACCACCTTGAGCACCAGGATGTCCCGGAAGGAATACAGGCGCTGCGTCCCCGAGCCGCTAGCTGGCCGCACGCTCGGCTCCACCAGGCCGGTCCTGGCCCAGTAGTCGAGCTGCCGATAGCTGATGCCAGCCGCGGAGCAAGCCGTAGGCCCGCGGTACCCCACGTCATCGGGCTGGCCCGTGATGTCGTCGTCGAACAGCAGTTGCTGCTCGCCGACCGGCCGACCGGAACCAGCAGGCCGCGACTGCGACACGGCCCCGTCGCCTCCGCTCACCGCCACGTCCACCTCCGGCCCAGGGCGCCGGTGCCTGGGGACTCTCAGCACGGTAGGCCGCCAGGAGCGGGCGCGTCAACGATCCTCTACGGCGCGTCGCGGTCCCTGTCAGTCCGCCCGCGACTGGGTCAAATGATGTATATCCGGCAGTCAGGTAGAACGGCCGAAATCCTCGGGCGAGATGGAGTCCAGGAACTCGCGGAACTTCTCGACTTCGTCCTCCTGCTCGTCAGGGATGGCGACCCCTGCCTCGTCGAGGATTTCCTCGCGGACAAAGATCGAAGCCCCGGTTCGCAGGGCGAGCGCGATGGAGTCCGACGGGCGGGCACTCACCTCCCGGCCGTTGGAGAAGATCAGGTCGGCGAAGAAGATGCCGTCCCGCAGCGAGGTGATGTTGACGGTCGTCAGCCGGATGCCGAGCGCCTCCAGCATGTCTCGCATCAGGTCGTGCGTCAGCGGCCGCTGCGGAACCATGCCCTGCTGGGCAAACGCGATGGCCGTCGCCTCGTTCGGCCCTATCCAGATCGGCAGGTAACGCTCCCCCTCCGTCTCCTTCAGCAGGACGATGGGGTTGTTCGTGGCCATCTCCACCCGGACGCCGACGACCTCCATCTGCCTCACGGCGGCTCCGTCCTTATCCGCGCCTGCGCGCTGCCGTACCCTGCGGATGCGCCTACTGACATTCCCCCGCTGCCAGCAGGCACTCCCTTTGTCAACGTACACCCGCAATAGCGCGCGGCCCGACCGTGCCTCGGGTCATCGTGACGACATTGCAGCCTGGTCACGCGCTCGCTCCCGCCACGCCTCTGCCCAGCCGGCTTGGGTCGGAATGACCCGTCGCGGCCAGGCCGCCGGCTGCGGGAGGGCTGCCAGCCGAGGACGGCGCGGCCGGAACCGCGTCAGCCAGGCCGGCCTCGGCCAGGGCGGCAGCCATCAGGGCCCCGTGGAGCCGCAGCACCTCGTCCGCCAGTTCAGCCGCAGTCTGTGCAGCCAGCTCACGGGCACCACGGCCGCGCTGCCGCAGGATCGGTGCGACCAGGCTCTCGATCATGGCGGTCTCGCGCTCGGCGGCGGCCCGCACCGCCCGCAGGTGGCGCGCCTCGACGCCGTAGGCCGTCAGCGCCGCCGCGGCCCTCGCCACCTGCAGGGCATCCTCGCCATACTGCCGCCCCACGCGCCGGACCAGCCCGAAGGTCTCGAGCTCGGTGAGCAGCGCCTCGGTCAGCCCTGCCGCGGCGACCAGCTCGCTCCGGCTGAGCAGCCCGGCTCCGCTCGTGCCGGTCAGGCTGGCGTCCGGACCCGGCCGGTCCCAGGCCGGGCCTGCCGGCCTCGGCTGGCCCGGCGGACCAGGCTCGGCCGGCGGATCAGGGCGGGTCAGCCGCTCCTTGATCACCCGCAACGGCAGGTACTGGTCGCGCTGCGCGGACAGGATGTAGCGAAGCCGCTCGACGTCGGCCGAGCCGAACCGCCGGTAGCCGCTCGGCGACCTGGCAGGCGCGATCAGGCCCTCGGTCTCCAGGAACCTGATCTTCGAGACGCTGATGTCAGGGAACTCGCCGCGAAGCTGGGCCAGGACCTCACTGATGCCGAGGTAGCCCCGAGCAGGCTGCGCGCTCATCCCCCGACCTGCGAGCCTCCGCCGTACTCGGCAGGGGCGCTGGGCCCGAGCAGGAAGACCAGCCGGAACTTGCCGACCTGGACCTCATCGCCCGCGGTCAGGATGGCTTCCTCGATCCGCTCCCGGTTGACATACGTGCCGTTCAGGCTGCCGACATCCCGGACGCTGAACGTGCCGCCGTGCCGGTAGAACTCGGCGTGCCGCCGGGACACCGTCACGTCGTCCAGGAAGATGTCGCTGTCCGGATGCCGGCCGACCAGGGTCAGGTCATTGCTCAGCAGGAACCTGCTGCCGGCGTTGGGGCCGCGCAGCACCGCCAGCAGGGCTGTACCCGGCGGCAGCGCGGCGACAGCGGCGGCGTCGGCAGCGAGGACCTCGGCCGCCTCGGAGTCGACCTCGCTACCAGGGATCGAGATCGTCGAGGTGGTGTCGCCAGCCCGATCGCCCGACAGCCGCACCAGGGCCGTGCCGCAATGCGCGCAGAACCGCGAGCCATCAGGATTGGCCTCGCCGCACGCGGTGCAGTACACGCTAGGCATCAGCTCGCCGAGCCTCCCTTTCATGCCCTGGGGGCCATCAGCCGGCGCTGCGCCTGCAGTGGCGGGAATGCGCGCGAGTTCCGGCGGCACCCTCAACGCTACCTGCGCGGGAACGGGACGATCCACGCGCCTCGCAGGCTCTGCTCCCCCGCGGTCCCGGCGCCTGGCCAGCACCCATCTCGATCGCGGTCCCCAGCCGCCACGCCGGGCGTCGTCGCGACGCCTTCGCCACATCTTGGCCGCACCTCCGCCGTGTCACTGAGACGGCCCGGCCGCGGCCAGGCGGCCAGGCTACCCAGACCACTGTCAGCCTGAGCAGCGATTGTCTCATGATTTGGCGGCCCCTCGCCGCTACTCTGGCGTCCCCGGCCACCTACGGTGCGTCAGCGACCGGCCCGCTCGACGACCGCAGCCCACTCATCGAGCAGCTCCTGGACCGTGTCGTCGTCTGGGCCCTCTGCCCACAAATGGGTGACGGCCTCGGACGGATCCGGCAGCACGAGGATCCAGCCCCTGCCCGGCTCGATCACCCGCACCCCGTCGGTCGTGTCGATCTCACGGTTGCCGGCCGCTTCCACCACCGTCCGCATGACCAGGCCCTTCGCCGCCCACGGCGTCGGCATGGACCGCTTCAGCAGGCTCGCATCCGGGATCCGCGCCCCGATCTGGCTCAGCGTCAGCCTCGTGCGGGCGACCAGGCCGAGCAGCTGGGTAAAGGCGGCAATCCCGTCGATCGAGCGGGAGAACCCCGGCACCACGAAGCCGCCCTTCCCGTCTGCGGCGAAGATCACATCCGGCTTGGCCGCGGCCTCATACAGCCCGTGCAGTGAGGTCGGCGTCCAGATCACCTCGACGCCGTGGTAGCGAGACACCTCCTCCGCCACCCTGGTTGTCGTCACCGGGAGCGCCACGCGGCCGCGCCGCCGCTCGGCCGCGATCAGGTCGAGCACAACCAGCAGGGCGCGGTCGTCGCTCACCAGTGCGCCCTTGTCGTCGACCAGCGTGATCCGCTCGCCGACCGGGTCGAACCGCACGCCGAACGCGGCCCCGAACGACGACACAAGCTCGGCGAGCCGGTTGAGCTCAGCGCGCGCGGCGGCTACCGATTGGGTCGGTGACGACTCGTCCAGCCGGTTGTTCACCGTCAGCACGTCGACGCCGATCTTGCCGAGCAGGCCGGGCAGCACCAGCGAGGTCGTCCCGCCTGCGCAGTCGGCGACCACCCGCACCCCGGCGTCGAGGATCCCGGTCATGTCGACGGCCCGCAGCAGCTCGGCGGTGTAAGCCTCGACCACCCGAGGCGGATAGGACAGCTCAGCGATCTCGCCGGGGAAGGCGCGCCGGTACTCCTGCCGGGAGAACACGCGCTCGAGCTTGCGCTGCGCGGCCTCAGAAAGATCCGCGCCTTCGGAGTCCATGAAGATGATGTCCAGCGACTGCGGATCGCCTGGCGTCGTCCGCAGCGCGATGCCGCCGCTGCAGTCACTGCGGCCGGTCTCGAACCTGGCCAGCGGCATCGGCTGAGCCTCGAGGTCGATCACGTTGATCGCGCTCGCGTTCAGGGCGCCGTGCACGGCCCGCTTCAGCGCCCGGGCAGCGCGCGATGCGTCCCGCGCGGTGGTCACCACCGCGCCCTTCTTCAGCGTGGTGGCGTACGCGCTGGCCAGCCGGACGCACAGCTCTGGCGTGATCTCCACGTTGACCAGGCCCGACACCCCGCGCGGGCCGAACAGCGTGCGCTGACCGCGGGACTCCCAGATCACGCTGGTGTTCACGACCGCGCCGGCCTCGATGGTCTTGAAGGGATAGACCTTCACCTCGGCGGAGATGTAGCTGTCCGGCTCGATCACGCACTCGTCGCCGACGATGGCGCCTTCCTCTACCCTGGCCTGGCTCATCACGTCGGTGTTCTTGCCGACGACGCAGCCGCGCAGGTTCACACCTCGGCCGAGGTAGACGTTGTTGTGCACGACGGCCCGATGGAGGAACGCGCCTTCCTTGATGATGACGTTGTTGCCGACCACGGTGAATTCGCGCAGCTGGGCGCCGGCTTCCACCTTCGCGTAGTCGCCGATGCAGAGCGGGCCACGCAGCACCGCGTCCGGGTCCACCTCGGCCCCATCGGCGACCCAGACGCCGGGCGACACCTCAAACCCGTCGATGGTCACGTCGACCTTGCCGGTCAGCACGTCGGCCTGAGCTTTCAGGTAGCTCTCGGGCGAGCCGACGTCCTCCCAGTAGCCGTCCGCGACCCAGCCGTACAGCCGCTCCCCGTTCTTCAGCAGGCCGGGGAACACGTCGGCGGACCAGTCGACAACTTGGCCAGCGGGCACGTGCGCGAGCACCTCTGGCTCCATGACGTAGATGCCGGTGTTGACGGTGTCCGAGAACACCTGCCCCCACGTCGGCTTCTCCAGGAAGCGCTGAATCTTGCCATCGTCGTCGACGATGACGATGCCGAACTCGAGCGGGTCGGGGACGCGGGCGAGCGCCACGGTCACCAGGGCATTGTTGTCCTTATGGAACTTAATGAGATCAGAGAGGTCTATATCGGTCAGCGCATCCCCGGAGATCACCAGGAATGGCTCGTCCCGCAGCGCGTCCTCGGCATTCTTGACGCTGCCGGCGGTGCCGAGCGGCGTCTCCTCGGTGGCGTACTGGAGCCTCATGCCGAAGTCCTCGCCGTCACCGAAGTAGTTGCGAACCATCGACGCGAGGAAGTGCACAGTGACGACCGTGTCGGTCAGTCCATGCCGCCGCAGCAACCGCAGCACGTGCTCCATGATCGGCTTGTTGGCCACCGGCAGCATGGGCTTCGGCTGGCTGGCCGTCATGGGACGCAGCCGCGTGCCCTCGCCCCCCGCCATCACGACAGCTTTCACGGCCCCACCACCGACTCCGCCACCGACGATGCTCTCCTCCTATTGTTGATTATCCGGGCCTCGTGTTACGGGATGCCGGCACCCTTGCGCTCGCCGCGTCTCCTGCCTGTGCAGTGAGCAGCCGCCGTGCCTGAACCACGTACAGCAGGGCGGCGCACCAGTAGAGAGCGGTTCCCCAGATAGCAAAGCTCCAACCTGCTACCCTCGCCGTCTCCGCGTAACCGGCAACGTGCTGGCCGAGAAAGAGCAGCGGGAAGGCATACAGCAGGCAAAGCGTGGCAGACTTCCCGACGAAGCTCACCTGCAGCGCAGCCCACCCGCGACGCCGCAGCAGCCACAGCACGGCCGCCATCAGCACCTCCCTGGCCGCCAGCAGGGCCACGAGCCACCACGGAATGATGGCGCGCACGGCCAGTGCTACCAAGGTAGCCACGATGTACAGCCGGTCCGCTGCCGGGTCGAGGACCTGACCAAGTCTGCTCTGCTGGTTGAGCGCCCTGGCAATCTTGCCATCCAGCCAGTCCGAGGCGCCCGAGGCGATGAGCAGGCCGACAGCCCACCAGTCCCTCGCCGCCGTGTGCGGCGTGCCCAGCACGAGCCACAAGAAGACCGGCACCCCGGCGAGCCGCGCCACGCTGATGGCGTTCGGGATCGTCAGGATCCGGTCACCAGGCTCAGGCGGCTCCGCTGCGGTGAAGCCCGGCCCTGCCTCGTCCTCCTGCTGGCTCATCTACGGCAAACCCCCGAACCCTGCTGCTCTGCGCCGCACGGCCGACCTTACCCTGCGGCAGACTGGCGGGATGCGGACCCGACCGCCCATACTCGCCGTACTTGTCTTGCTCGCCGTGCTTGCCGGGTGCTCGAGCGGGCCGGCCAGCGGCCAGTCCAGCTCATCGCGCGCCGCCACGCCCACGGCGGGCACCACGACCCCGGGCACGACCCCGCCGGCGTCCGTCACCGGCTGGCTGCAATACCACGGGAACGGGCAGCGGACCGGTAATGTCGCTGGCCTGCCGGCGGCCGGCCGGCTCAGTGTCGCGTGGTCGGCCCGGCTCGGCGGCGCCGTCTACGGCCAGCCGCTCGTGATCGGCACGACGGTGGTTGCAGCGACCGAAACCGACGATGTGATCTATGGCCTAGACCTGGCAACCGGTGCGGTGCGCTGGCACACCAGTGTCGGGACTGCCGCATCGACCAGTCAGCAGCCGTGCGGGAACATCTCGCCGCTCGGTATCACCAGCACCGGTGTCTACGACCCGGATAACGGGCTCGCCTACTTTGTCGCCCAGTCCGGAGCCCGCCAGCACGTCCTGGTCGGCCTCGACCCGGCCACCGGCAGCGTCCGCGTCCGGCAGGATGTGCCGTCACCCGACCACCAGCCGTTCTACGACCAGCAGCGCGGCGCGCTCGCTCTCGACGGCGGGTACGTCGACGTGGTCTTCGGCGGTCATTACGGCGACTGCGGCCCCTACGTAGGCTCGGTCGTCGGCATGCCAGCGAGCGGCCACGGCCCGATCGTGTCGTACCTGGTCCCGACTTCGCAGCAGGGCGGCATCTGGGCGTCAGGCGGCCCGACCGTCGGGCCGAACGGCACGATCTATGTGAGTGTCGGCAACGGGGCTTCCTCTCAGATCCGCTACGACGGCAGCAACTCGGTCACGGCACTCACCCCGTCGCTGCATCGCACCGACATCTTCGCTCCGGCTAACTGGCGGACGCTCAGCGCCAACGATCTGGACCTCGGATCGATGTCACCTGCGCTGCTATCTGACGGGCAGATCCTGCAGGTGGGCAAAGACGGAACGGGCTACCTCCTGAGCGCCGCGCACCTCGGCGGGGTAGGCGGCCAGGTCGCGAGCGGCCGGGTCTGTGGAGCATTCGGCGGCGCCGCGGTCAGCGGCACCATCGTCTACGTGCCCTGCCTCTTCGGCGGCCTGGCAGCCGTGGATACGGCGGGCAACCGGGTGAGGGTGCGCTGGCGCGGCCCTGCCGACGGATCGGGCTCACCGGTCGCCGGCGGCGGCGCGGTGTGGGTCGCCGGGCCGGGCTCCGGCGTGCTGTATGAGCTTGATCCGGCGACTGGTGCCGTCCGCCAGCACATCAAGGTGGCCGGCACGCTGCCGCACTTCGTCTCGCCGAGCCTGGCAGGGCAGCTCCTGCTGATCGGCACGACGACGGGCGTGACCGCCGTCTCGGGCGCTTAGGGCTGGACCTGACTGCCGGGCACAACGTGCAGCTCGACGCCGCGGGCGAGCCGCGCCAGGTCCCGCAGCACGGGATACCGGCCCGCCTGGTTCGGCCGCCGCTCGAGCACCAGCTCGGTCACCTGCTCCCGGCTTGCATAGTCCGCCAGCGCTGCGGCCACCGACGGGCCGGCGAGGTCAACGAATTCGCCGCCGAGCTGCTCACTGAGCGCCGCGTACCCCGACAGCATCTGGCCGGCCGCGGCATCAGGCTGCGCGGGCCGCACGGTCGCGACCCGGAACTGCCCGTCCACGCCGGCGGCCAGCGCCGCGGTACGCCGGATCAGGGGCTCCATGCCGGGCCAGGGACCCGCGCAGGCAAGGATGATCGGCTGCCGGTCCTGGCCGGGCGCCTCGGGTGCCGCCTCGCCCGCGTAGGCGGCGAGCTGGCGCTCGCCGTGCTCGGCGACCAGAGTGAACGCTCGTTGTCGCTCTGCCCGCAGCACCGGCAGCGCATAGGAGGTGGCGAGGGCGGTGGCCACCTGGTCGGCCGGCACGATCTCCCCCCGCCTGACCCGGTCGGCCAGGATCGACGGCGGGACGTCCACCAGCTCGATCTCGTCCGCCAGCGCCAGCAGGCCCGCCTCGTCGAGGAGCACTGGCTCGACTGCCACGTCGCCACTCGCGGCACCGCCCAGCCGACCGAGCTGGACCGTGCCGATGACCGTGAGCCCGGCCTCGGCCAGGCGCCGCGCCGCGACAAACCGGCGCTCGGCCGTGGTCGTGCCCTCGGTGAGGTCGTCAACGCAGACGACCTCGGGCCGCCGGGCGAGAACCGCGGCGGTGTCGACCGAGCTGCCGTCTCCCACCAGCTCGAGCCCGTCGAGCTCAGCCGCGACCACTTCGCGATCACGCGTGTCGACGGCGCCGACAACGACGTCGCTGCCGCGTGCCCGGCGCCGCTGTGCCTCTTCCAGCATCGCCGTCGTGGTGCCGCAGCCGCGCGCGTAGCCGAGGTAGACCCGCACCGCGCCGCGGCGTGGTCGCGACGGCCAGGATGGCGCGCCCTCTTCGGCAGCACCGTCGCCGTACGTGTGCAGCGGAGCGGTCTCGATGTAGAGGTGCACGCCGGGTAGCTGGCCTGCCAGCCGCTCGAGCAGACTGCCGCGCCAGCGCTCGAGCAGACCTGCGTCAGGCACCATCAGGACCAGGTGCCGTGCGTTCAGCTCCTGCACCGCCGCGATGATCGCGGCGCCGGGGTCGCGGCTCTCCCGCACCAGGACCGTGGCCCCGCTCGCGGTGGCGACCACCTCTGCCTGCTCGGTCAGCGCGCGGCCGGACATGCCCTGCTCGAGCACGAGCACCGTGCACCGGGCGGCGCGCTGCCGCGCGAGCCGGACGCCCCGCCGCACCAGGTGCTCGGCCTGCTCGGGACGCTGCACGACGACCAGCACATCCCGGGCGCCGGAGCTTCGCGTGGCATCCGAGACCGGCGCCGCCTGGCCGGCCGGGCCGGGTTCGGCCGGCCGACGTGCCACGAGCCGCAGGCCTATCTCGCGCAGGGCGGCCAGCCTGGCAGGCTGGAACTCGGTGCGAAGCACCTCGTCGATCAGCTCCCGCGGGTAGATGTTGCCGTGTCCCAGCCGCTTGCGCAGGGCCTCCGGTGACGAGTCGACGAACTGGAGTGCATCGACGCTGGCCAGCGTTTCGTCCGAGATCGTGCCGGGCGCCGGTCTCCCGGTGATCGCCTGCACCTCCGCTGACGTCGCGTACACGTCGGCCACCTCAGCCGTGCTGATCACGTGGATGCCTGCGCCGCGCAGTGCTTCGATGGCCGCGGCGTGCCGGCCCAGGTCGTCGACGAGCGCCACTTCCGGCTTGCGGGCGAGCACGGCGGCGAGGTCGAGCTGCGCGCGGCCCTCTTCGGAGTCCGTCCGACCCGGCACCGTCTCCAGGCCGCTCATGGCTTCGATGGTGTGCGGCCGGCCGTGGCCGTCGGCGTAACCGATGACTACGTCCTCGCCCAGGTCGCGCACCGCCCGGCCCTCGCGCAGCATGGTGTAGGTCGCGCCTGCGCCGGGAGCCGCGCCGAGATACACGGTGAGCGACCCGCGGCTGGCTGGCGGCGGTGCGTCGGCGATGGTGGCACCGATGCCCTGCTCCTCGCGGATGATCTCCTGTCGCGCCGCGTCGTAGTCGTACAGCTCGGCGTAGCGGCCCCAGTTGATCGCGACATCGAGCTGATGTGCCGCGTCGTCCTCGCCGTAGCTGGTGCGCAGGATGTCGGTAAAGAAGCCGGCGGGCAGCGTGTCGTCCCGGCTGCCCCGCAGGCTCCGGTAAATCGTCCGGACCAGCGGCGCACGGTCGAGGGACGCCCGCGCGAACATCTCCTTCGAGTCCTGGATGCTGGCGCCGGCGAACACCTCCCCGTTGCCGGTCAGCTCGAGCCGGTCGCCGTGCAGGCCGGCGAAGCCGAGCAGCACGAGTGCATCGACGAGCGGCAGCAAGTCGTCTACCTCAAGGCCCAGGCTCTCGGCGAGGTCGGCCAGGTCGGCCGCCCCAGAGTGCCGGGCGAGCATGATCTCGGCCAGGCCGGACAGGCCGTCGACCGTGGCCTGCGGCAGCGGCGTGTCACTGATCGTCCCGGTCGGGACCCGGCCGCCGACCGTCGCGGGCCGCTCTTCCGGCACGGTCCGCTGCGTCATCATGCGGTAGATCTGGTCGACCAGCTCGTCGAAGTCGGGCGTGCGCCGCTGGCGCGGCCGGGCCAGCGGGTTCACCATGTCGGCCTGAATCCGGCCGGGATTGGTGCCGAGCACGAGGATCCGGTCGGCCAGCAGCACCGCCTCCTCGATGTTGTGCGTCACCATGACAATGGTCTTCGTCGGGAACCTGCGTCCTTCCCACAGCTCCAGCAGCTCGCCGCGCAGGTTCTCTGAGGTCAGCACGTCCAGGGCGCTGAACGGCTCGTCCATGAGCAGGGCTGCCGGCTCGACCACCAGCGCGCGGGCAAAGCCAACGCGCTGCCGCATGCCGCCGGATAGCTCTTTCGGGAACGCACTCTCGTAGCCGTCGAGGCCGACGATGTCGATGGCGCGCAGCGCGCGCTCGGTGCGCTTGGCTGGCTGCACGCCGCGCGCCTCGAGACCCAGCTCGACGTTCTGCTGCACGGTCAGCCAGGGCATCAGCGCGAATGTCTGAAAGACCATGGCCGTCTCCCGGTTCGTGCCCGTGAGCGGGCGGCCGCGGAACAGGACCTCGCCCGACGTCGGCGCCATCAGCCCGGCGATGCAGCGCAACAGCGTGGACTTGCCGCTCCCGCTCCGGCCAAGGAGCGCGACGAACTCGCCTTCGGCGACGTCGAGATTGATGTCGTCGAGGACCGGGAGCGGCCGGCCGCCGGGTCCGGTGAAGGACTTGCTCAGGTTCCTGGCGCTGATCAGGGGCGTGGCCGCCACCGGCCGCGCCACGGCCGTCCCGGAGGTCGCGGGCCCGCTCATGCGAGCGCGTACCTCGTCTCGGCGAGCCGGTAGAGCCGGCGCCACACGAGCGCGTTCAGCCCCGTCACATAGATCGCCATGACCAGCAGGCCGGCGAACAGTTCCGGCAGATGCCCCGTGTTCTGCGCGATGAAGCTGCCGAGGCCCTTAGCTGTCAGCGTCTTGTGGTTGTAATAAACGATCTCGGCGACGATCGTCGCGTTCCACGCGCCGCCGGCCGCGGTGATCGCGCCGGTCACGTAGGCAGGGAAGATGCCCGGCAGGATCAGCCGCCGCCACCGGTCCAGGCCGTGCACGCCGAGGTTGTCCATGGCTTCCTTGAGATCCGACGGAACCGCACTCGCGCCGGCGATGACATTGAACAGCACATACCACTGGGTGCCCAGCGCCATGAGGACGATCGCGCCAAAGTTCAGCGGCAGGCCGATGGCGATGAAGACCGCGATCGCGAACGGGAAGATGAAGTTCGCCGGGAAGCTGGCCAGGACCTGAACGATCGGCTGCATGAACTGCGCGACCCGCGGGTTGAATCCGATCCATACCCCGACCGGCACCCAGATGACGGAAGCGATGGTGACCACCGTCACGACCCGCAGAAAGGTGAGCAGGCCCAGGCCGAATGCGGTGCCGAAGATGGAAAGGCCGTCCGCGCCGGTCGCGATGAATGCCAGCATGCTGTACAGGCCATAGCCGAGCGCCAGCGCGAGCACGACGGTGAACGCAGCGTCTGCGGCCCGCCGCCGCGCCGCAGAGTCGGCCAGGCTGTGATCGTCCACGCCGGTGACCCTGCCCAGCACTGCGTTGACGGGCTCGGCGAGCGAGCGCCTGCCCCGGCCCAGCACCTCCGGCCAGCTTGACCTGCGCAGCGCGTCCAGCACGAGTGACTTTGGCTTCTGGCTCGACTCCGATAGCTCCACCCGGAACTTGTCCACATACGCGACGAGCGGCCGCCAGAAAAAGAAGTTGATCACGATGATCATGACGATCATCGTGATGATGCCGTAGACCACGTCAGTGAGGCGGCCGTCGTTGACCGCCTCCCCGACGTACGAGCCCACGCCGGGCAGCGTGTACCGGCGCCCCTTCACCGTGATGAGCTCCGACGCAGTCAGGAAGAACCAGGCGCCGCCGAAGCTCATCATCCCGTTCCAGACCAGCCCGATCGCGCCGCCGGGCACGTCGACCGCCCAGAAGCGCTTCCACCGCGATAGGCCCATCAGCTTGCTCGCCTCGTCGAATTCGGCCGACTGGCTGATGAGGGAGTAGTAGAAGGAAAACGTGATGTTCCAGGCCTGCGACGTGAAGACGGCGAAGATGGCGGCGCACTCAAGCCCGAGCTCAGAACCGGGGAACAGAGCGGTGAAGAACGTCACCGTCACGGCGAGGAAGCCGAGGACCGGAACGGACTGCAGGATGTCCAGCGCCGGCACAAGGACCCGCCGGGCGCGCCGGCTGCGCGCCGCGACGTACGCGTAGGAAAGGCTGAACGCATATGAAAGGGCCAGCGCGATAAACATCCGCAGCAGGCTGCGTGCGGCGTAGTACGGCAGGTTCGACGGAGACAGGTCGATACTGCGGGACGCGGTCACCGGCGCGCGGGCACCAGCCCCGACCCGGATCAGCACATAGACGCCCAGCAGTACGACGATGCCGACGCCCACGTCCAGCGGGCGAAACCTGAGCCGGGTCAGCGTCTCCCGGCTCGGGAACGTCGGCGTGACTGCCACGCCACAATCATGCCGGGACCGGCCACGAGGCCGTCGTGGGGAGCGACCTTGCTACGACGAGTCCCGCCGTTGCGCCCTGTTTATGGTGGTTAGCGCTCAGCGACGGCCGCGGCCCCCGCGCGACGCGACGAAGGGCACGATGAGCACGAGCCACCACAAGCTGAGGACTGCCCGGCCCACCACCGCGTCCCTGCTGATCGTGCCCACGACCAGGACGATAAGCAAAATCGTCGCGGTGACGGCCGCGACCGGCAGCCGCGGCCCCGTCGCCCTGAACGGCGGCTTCACGCTCGGCGCTGGCAGGCGCCTGAGCGCCGGCAGATCCCTGGTCAGGTCCGCGAGCTCGCCGTAGGTCTTCGCGCGAAGCACCAGGTCGCTCCGCTCGTCAAACTCCTCGTGCGTCAGCCGGCCGGCCTGGAAGTGCTCGCTGAGCTCGGCCAGGACCGCGTCCCGATCGGCATCTGATGCCCGCATGGCGCTCGGCTGGTAGCGCGGTGAAAGATCGTCCATCGCGGCCCCCCTCCCCGCGGCCGGTTGCCCTTCCATCTTGCGCCGGCTCGAGTCTGTGACCGCGGCCGGCTGTCACCCCGCTCAGCGACAGTTGTCAGCAGGGATCGCCGGAGAGTAGCCTGCCCGCCGCGCGGGCATGTCCACCATCGCCCGCCATCGAGCTGGCGCTGGTCAGGCACGGGGGAACTGCCGCACGTGACGCCATCGGTTGCAGGGCTGGACACCCTCCTCGCCGTCGTGCTGGTGGCGGCGCTGGCGCCGGCCGTCGTGGCGCTGCTGCCGGGGAAGATCCCGCAGGTAGTCGTGCTGATCTTTGGCGGGATCCTGATCGGCCCGCAGGTCCTTGGCATCGGCCATCCGGCCAGCATCTCGCTCTTGTCGGATATCGGCCTCGGATTCCTGTTCCTGATGGCCGGCTACGAACTCGAGCCCGGCCAGCTGCGGCAGCGATCAGGCCGGATGGCCATCGCCGGCTGGTCCGCCAGCGCGGCGCTCGCGGTGGGGATTGTCGCGGTGCTGACGGCCACCGGCTTCGTCCGTGACTTCGTCCCCATCGGACTGGCCCTGACCACCACCGCACTCGGCACGCTGCTGCCGATCCTGCAGGACGCCGACATGCTGTCCGGCGACTTCGGCAAGTACGTGCTGGCGGCGGGCGCTGTCGGGGAGCTCTTCCCGATCGTGGCGATCTCGATCTTCCTCACCAGGCGCAACGAGTACGTCGCGTTCCTGTCCCTGGTCGCAGTTCTCGGCGCCGCCCTGCTGCTGACGGCTGCGCCGCATGTGCTCGGCGAGAGCCGGCTCCGCGCACTGGTCAGGCAAGGTCAGCGAGCGACGGCGCAGACCACGCTGCGCTGGTCGATCGTGCTGCTCGTCGTGCTGCTCACGCTGGCCGCGCATTTCGGCCTCGACGTCGTCCTTGGCGCCGTCCTAGCTGGCCTGGTGCTTCGGCGCTGGACCAACCGCATGGGCGATGTCCAGCCGCTCGAGAACAAGCTCGAGGCTGTCGGATATGGGATCTTCATCCCCCTCTTTTTCGTGTCTTCCGGGATGACGCTCGATGTCCGGTCGATCATCCACAACCCGTTCCGGCTCGTGGTCTTCTTCGTGCTGCTCCTGGTGGTACGCGGTCTGCCGTCTTTGCTGGTCTACGCGCGCGTGCTGCCGCTCCGGGAGCGGGTGGAGATGACATTCATCACCGCGACGACCATGCCGCTTCTCATCGCGCTAGCCGCCATCGGCCTGAGCGACGGCGTCATGCTGCCCTCGAACGCGGCGGCACTCGTCGGCGCGGGTGTGGTGTCCGTGCTGGTGTTTCCCGCCGTCGCCACGCTGCTGCGTCGAAGCGGCCGATCCGGGCTCAGCTCCGGGCAGCAATGAAGGCCGCCAGCGTGCCGAGCGTCTCGAGCGAATCCAGGTTGAGGTCCTCCGCCGCGACGTCGACGCCGTACCGGCGCTGGACCTGGCGCAGCAGCAGGGTTCCGGCCAGCGAGTCCAGCCCGACGCCGCCACCGAACAGCGGGGTTGCCAGCGGTATGGCCCGCAGCTCGTCTCGCCCGGTGACCTCTGCCAGCACGTCGCGGAGCTCGGCCGCCACCTGGTCCGCGGTGGCTGTCACGGCTCGCCCGGCGCGAGGACATACTCCGGCACGGCAGGCAAATCGCGGTCCAGCGGCCGGCTGAAAAGCACCCGTCCGTCTGGCGCTCGTTCACCCGGCTCGGCCCGGAACCCGGAGGCCGCAAGCGCCAGCCGGAACGGCACGTTCCGGTCGGTCACCCGGCACGGCACGTGCAGGCGAGCGGCGCCCGCGCCCGCCGCCGACCGGCACAGCCAGGCAAGCAGCGCGTCGAGCGTGCCGCGGCCCAGCGCGCGGCAGGACATCATCACCAAGGGCACGCTCACGTCAGGCGGCTGGCCACGTGCGACCTGGATCGCCGCGCCGACCAGGCCGTCGTCACCAAAATCGTCGGCGAGCCTGACCGTGATCACGTCGTGTCCGGCGCTCGAGCGCAGGTCGTCCAGCTCCTCCTCGGTGAGCGGCTCGCCGGCCGAGTTGAGCTGGTGGGTCCGCACCGACAGTTCGTGCAGCCGGGGCAGGTCGGCGGCGGTTGCCTGCGCGATGGTGACCCGGGTTCCGATGTGCCGCAGGAACTCCGCACGGGAGCCGCCGAACTGGCCGGCCGCGGCCTGCCGGCGGCTGCGCTCGGCGTAGAGCTGACCGCGGCGGCGGGCCTCGGCCGTCACCACCGGCGGATTGAACTGCGGCCAGCTGGCCGCCTCGGCCGCGTCCTCCGGGGTGAGGACGAGCACGTCGGGCAGGGCAGCCGCGACCTCGGCCCGCTCGAGCATGTCGTCGTCGACGAAGGCCATCTCCGCGTCGGCCAGTCCTAGGCTGGCAGCGATCCGGCCGAGCGCGTCGGGCTTGGCGTCCCAGCCGCACTCGGCGGCGGCGAAGTCCAGGCCGGCCAGCCGCGCGACGTAATCGGCGACGGCGGGCGGGTTCTTGCTCGCCAGGGCCTGCAGGATGCCGCGCCTGGCCAGCTCGTGCAGCACGCCGAGCAGCACCGGATTAGCGGGCGGCGGCTGCTCACCGGACTCCAGGTAGACCCCGTCGAGCAAGGTGTTGTCGATGTCCCAGACGATGCACTTGATCACGGTGACCGGCGCTCCATCGTCAGGTGCGTAGCAGCAAAGCCGAACTTCCTGTAGAGCGTGCGCATGCCGACATTGCGGGCGTGCACCTTGCCGGTCAGCTGGGTCAGCCCGGCGTCCTCGGCCGCCGCGACCACCGCGGCCATGAGCAGCTCGGCGATCTGACTGCGGTCAGGGACGTCCGAGGTCGCGAGCGAGCGGAAGTTGCCATAGCGGTCGCCGGTGAGCGAGTTGGTCCGGGCGGAGAGCCACGCCCAGCCCAGCGGCACCTGCGGTGCCTGCTCGGCGACCGCGACCAGCATGATCTCCCCAGGCCGGCCGAGCGCACCGGTGACCCGCCTGCGGTGCAGCTGGGGATCGGTGATCGCCTCCTCGCCGAAGGAGACGAGGGCGATGTCGATCTCGTAGCCGACGATCGGCTCCACGTCGCTGTCGGTCGCGGCCCGAACGAGGTAGTCAGTCATCTTTGCACCAAGGGCATAGGCCGGAACACGGTGCCGCCGCACTCCGGGCAGCCTGCCGCCTGCAAAGCGCCGATCTGCGGCCAGCGGCTACCGGGGCCTACCGTGTGTACCGCGCGGCACCGGGCGCAGCGGTACGGCCTCGTGGCCGTCAGCCGGTTGTCCGCCGTGTAGAGCGGACCGTCGTAGGCGCCCTCGATGAGCGGGCGGGCGTCCGGCGCGGTGCGCAGGTGATACAGGTTGCTGGTGCCCGCCAGCACGCCGGCTCCGAGGTAGGTATTGAAGCCGGGTGCGAGCGATCTGACCGCGAGACCCATCTCGGCAATGGCCCGCTGCACCGCGACCGTCTCGTCTGGCCGGCGGGCCCCGAACGAGAAGAAAACGTGCCGTCCCGGCTCCGGTACGAGCGCGGACACCGCCCGGCTCAGGAACAATTCGGCGCCGGCCACCGTGTACGGCGGATCAGTGAGGACGACGTCGAACACGCCAGCCAGCGACGGCGGCAGCGGCTGACGGAGATCGTGCTCGACCGTTTCCACTGCCGCCCCGGTGCCCGCCACCTGCTCGTCGATCCACCCGAGGATGGCGGGGTCGGTGTCCACGACCACAAGGCGCCGGATCGCGGCAGCGCTGCCTGTCTGCGCGGCGACGCGGGCAATGGCGACCGAGATCAGGTCATCGTCGCCGAGCAGCAGGATCCGCTGGCCTGCCAGCGCCCGGGCCTGGTGCAGCACCAGCACCCGGCCCAGCTTGGTGTCCACCGTGCAGTGCGTCTGGTCCAGCTCGGCTTTGGCGCCCGGCATCCCATCGGCGATCGCCTGCAGCGTCGTGGTGAGGCTGGCGAGCTCGGGCGGCACGATGGCACCGCGCCCGCCGCACTCGGGGCACGTCACCTGCAGCGCGACCGCCGGGTTCGCGGCCGCCACCGCGGACCGGCCCGCTGGCGTGAGCCGGACCGGCCGCTGCGTATCCACGATCCCGCGCCGGCGCAGCTCGTTGCACGCGGCCGCGACGATGGGCACCGGCAGCTCAGCCAGCCGGGCGACCTCGCGCACCGCGGCGGGCTCCGCTGCGAGGACGGCCAGCAGGATGTCGCGGATCCCTGACTCGCCCTCCGCCAGGCCGACGGCGCCGGCCACGGCCGTCACGATCTCATCCACGTCCATCAGCTGGCTCACTGTTACCCCGGTCCCTCTGACCCGCCGGGAGGCTCGGTATCCTGCCTCATCATGCCGTCTATCGACGCGGCGAGCAGCTATGCCGACCTGCGGCGTCAGGAAGCCGCCTCGGCTAAGCGCCTCTACGCTATCGACGCCACCTACCCGGCCGCCGCACCGGTGACCGAGGTGGGCGAGCTCACCGACGTTGCCAGTGCCGCCGTGCGGGCCGGCGGCGGGCACGTCCTGGCCAACAGCCATGTGGTGTTCCCCAACGGCGCGATCACGCTGGTGCTGATCCTCGCCGAGTCGCATCTGTCGATCCACACCTGGCCGGAAGAAAGCCTGATCGCGATCGACCTGTTCAGCTGCGGCGCGATCGACGGGCAGCGGGTCCTCGGCGAGCTGACGGGCGCGCTGCGGCTGGAGTCGGTCCGGGCCACCGAGGTGGAGCGCGGCCGCTCCGCGCGCTAGTTCTGCCCGGTGCTGCGGGGCGATTCGGCCCCTGGATCACGGGTACGCCAGTCCACGCAGGGTCCAACGGGACACGCGGCTGTCGTCCGATCATCGGTGGCGTGGCGGGGGGTAGCAGCAATGGCAGTAGCGGTCGGCATTGATCTCGGTACGACAAACTCGGTGATCGCATCGACCGAGGCTGGGAAGCCATCGGTCGCCCCGAACGCGGAGGGCGCTCGCACAACGCCGTCCGTCGTGGCCTTCACCCAGCAGGGCGAACGTCTGGTCGGGCAGCTGGCCCGGCGCCAGGCGATCTTGAACCCAAAGGGCACGATCTACTCTGCCAAGCGGTTTATGGGCCGAAGGTTCGACGAGGTCACGAGCGAGATGAACGCCGTTTCGTACGACGTTGTGGCCGGACCGGATGGAATGGTGCGGTTTGACGTCCGCGGCAAGCTCTACGCCCCCGAGGAGATCTCCGCCCTGGTGCTGCGCAAGCTCGCCGACGACGCGGCGAAGTTCATCGGCGAGAAGGTAACGGAAGCCGTCATCACCGTTCCTGCCTATTTCAACGATGCGCAGCGGCAGGCCACCAAGGACGCAGGCCGCATCGCCGGCCTGGAGGTACTGCGGATCATCAACGAGCCGACGGCGGCCGCGCTCGCCTACGGGCTCGACAAGAAGGGCGCGGAGACAGTTCTGGTCTTCGACCTTGGCGGCGGCACGTTCGACATCAGCATCCTGGATATCGGCGACGGCGTCGTCGAGGTTCGCGCCACCGCGGGCGACACCCACCTGGGAGGCGATGACTTCGACCGGCGGATCGTGGACTATCTCGCCGACGACTTCAAGGCCAGCAACGGCATCGACCTGCGCGATGACCCGCAGGCGCTGCAGCGCCTTTTCGAGGCGGCGGAGAAGGCCAAGGTCGAGCTGTCGTCGGTGACCCAGACGACCATCAGCCTGCCCTTCATCACTGCCGACGCGTCCGGACCGAAGCACCTGAATGACACCCTTACCCGAGCCAAGTTCGACCAGCTCACGGCCGATCTTGTGCAGCGGACGGTGGGACCGGTTGAGGAGGCGATGGCCGACGCCAAGCTGACGGCCAATGACATCGACGAGGTCATCCTGGTCGGTGGCGCCACCCGCACGCCCGCCGTGCAGGCGCAGGTACGCCGCCTCACCGGCGGCAAGGACCCGAACATGACGGTCAACCCGGATGAGGTGGTCGCCCTGGGCGCCGCCATCCAGGCGGCTGTCATCAAGGGTGAGGTTGAGGACGTAGTGCTTCTCGACGTGACCCCGCTGTCCCTGGGCGTGGAGACCCTCGGTGGCGTCATGACAAAGGTGATCGAGCGCAACACCACGATTCCGGCGCGGCGTAGCGAGGTCTTCAGCACGGCGGAGGACTCTCAGTCGGCGGTCGACATCGTCGTACTCCAGGGCGAGCGAGAGCGGGCCGGTGACAACCGCGTTCTCGGCAAGTTCCGGCTGGAGAACATCCGGCCCGCAGCGCGCGGGATTCCTCAGATCGAAGTCACCTTCGATATCGACGCGAACGGGATTCTCAACGCGACGGCCCGCGACCAGGACACGGGCACGGAACAGCGCATCACTGTCAGCGGCAGCTCCAACCTGGATCAGTCCGAGGTCGAGCGCATGGTGGCGGACGCCGAGAGCCATCGGGCCGAGGACCGGCAACTGCGCGAGGCTACCGACTCCCGCAACGAACTGGACGCTGTCGTCTACCAGGTCGAGCGCGGGCTGACTGAGCTGGGTGACGCTGCCCCGGTTCACGAGAAGGCGCGGATAGGAATGCTCCTGGACGACGCCCGCAAGGCGGTCAGCGAGCAAGCCCCGCTGGATACGGTGAGATCCCTCACGAGCGAGCTGCAGCAGGCCTTCCACTCCCTCGGAGCCTCCGCTGCGGCGGGCCGGGAAGGCCAAGCCAGGCAGGGCAGTCCCGACGCGCCAGATGACGTCATCGACGCGGAATTCACGACCGATGAGTAGCGAGCAGCCGGAGCCCACCGGAGCCACCAGCCCGGCGGGCGATGCGGGGGCCGGAACTGATCAGGCAGACCGCGCCGCGCTGGAGGCACGCGTCGCCGAGCTGACGGACCAGCGACTGCGCGCCCTCGCCGAGCTCGATAACGCCCGTAAACGGTACGACCGTGAGCTAGGCCAGGTCCGTGAGCAAGAGCGCATTCGAGTCACCCGAGAATGGCTGCCGGTGCTGGACAACCTCGAACGGGCCCTGGCGCACGCCGGGGCGCACCCGGAGTCCATCGTCGGCGGACTTGAGGCGGTGAGCGGCCAGGCAGTCGAGCTGGTCAGGCGGCTCGGCTTCCCGCGCCAGGACGATCTGGGAGAGCGTTTCGACCCGTCGCGGCACGAGGCGGCCGGGTCCCGGCCGGATGCGGACGCCCCGCCGGGCACCGTAATCGAGGTCCTGCAGTCGGCGTACGGCACAGGTGACCAGCAGCTCAGACCTGCGCTGGTGATCGTCGCGAAGGATGACTGATGGCCGCGGCCCGCGATTTCTACGAAGTCCTGGGCGTGCCGCGTACCGCAAGCCAAAGTGAGATTCAGCGTGCCTACAGAAAGCTAGCCCGCAAGCATCACCCGGACGTCAGCAAGGCACCGGACTCTGAGGACACCTTCAAGCAGGTTTCCGAAGCCTATGACGTGCTCTCCGACCCGGATACCAGGAAAAAGTACGACGCGTTCGGGCCAGACTTTCGCCGGATGGGCGAGGATATCGACCCGGAGGCGTTCCGTCGCGCTAGCCGCGCGAGACAGGGCCGGGCGCGCTCGCCGAGCGGCGCCGGCGCCGGTCAGGGCTTTCCCGCCGATTTCGATCTCGAGGACCTGCTCGGCGGCATGTTCGGCGGCGCCAGGGCCGGCGGGAGGGCCGGGCCGGGACGGTGGGGCCCGATCCCTGGTGCGGATCAGGAGACCGAGGTCGAGGTCTCCGTGGATGAGGCTTACCGCGGCGGCCGCCGTTCCGTCACGATCCAGGGCCCGGAGGGGACACGTGCGCTGCAGGTGACCATCCCGGCAGGCGTGACGGACGGACAGCGGATCAGGCTGGCTGGCCAGGGCGGTCAGGGCAGCGATGGGGCACCGGCGGGAGATCTGTACCTGATCGTCAAGACGGCACCGCACCCCCGGTATCGCCTGGACGGCCGCGACATCTACGTGGACCTGCCACTGGCCCCGTGGGAGGCAGCGCTCGGCACCACCGTGGCGGTCCAGACCCCCGACGGCGAGGCCAAGGTAAAGGTTCCTGCTGGCACGTCCAGTGGCAGGCGCCTCAGGTTGCGCGAGCGCGGTCTGCCGAATCCGCGAGGCAGACCCGGCCATCTCATTGCTGAAGCCCGGGTCACGGTACCCGCCGACCCCTCGCCAGAAGAACGGAGGCTCTTCACCGAGCTCGCTGCAGCCAGCCACTTTGACCCGCGGAGGTAACGATGACCAGCCAGGCACGTGCGACCTACGCGCTGGCTCGCCCGGCACGCCTCGATCTTGAGTCGTTCGCCCGTGCGACCCAGACTCACCCGGATCTGGTCGCCAAGCTCGTAGTCCTCGGCGTTCTCGACGCGCAGACCGATTCTGCCTGCCGCTTGTGGTTCGCCCCGGCGCAGGTCGCGTCGATGGCAAGGATCAAGCGGCTGCGAGCCAGTCTGTCCATCAACTACGCGAGCGTCGGGTTGGTATGTGACCTACTGGACAAGATCGCGAGGCTGGAAGCTGTGGCCCGCGCATCGAAGCGCAGCGGAGGCTAGCCATGGACCCCAACCGCCTGACCAGCAAATCCTCGGAAGCCCTCCACGATGCCCAGGCGAGGGCGATAAGGCTCGGTCATACCGAGGTCGACGGGGAGCACCTGCTCGATGCTCTGCTTGAACAGCCGGATGGCCTCGTGCCCCGCCTGCTCGCCCAGTCAGGCGTCGACGCCGACAAGGTCAAGGCTGACCTGGCGGCCGAGCTGTCACGGCTGCCGAAGGTCAGCGGTCCCGGCGTGCCACCCGGCCAGGTCGCCATCACTCAGCGTCTCGCCCGCCTGCTTGATGCCGCTGACCAGGAGGCCGGTCGGCTGAAGGACGAGTACGTGTCGGTGGAGCACCTGCTGCTCGCGCTGATTGATGAGGGGAGCAGTTCTAGCGCCGGCCGGCTGCTTCACGACGCCGCGCTGACCAAGGACCGATTCCTGCACGCACTGACCGCCGTGCGCGGTAACCAGCGGGTCACGTCAGCCGCACCGGAAGCAGCCTATGAAGCGCTGGAGAAGTACGGGCGTGACCTGGTCGCTGAGGCAGCCGCAGGGCGGCTGGATCCCGTGATCGGGCGCGACGCGGAAATCCGGCGCGTGATTCAGATCCTGTCACGCAAGACCAAGAACAACCCTGTCCTCACCGGTGATCCCGGCGTCGGAAAGACGGCCGTAGTTGAAGGGCTAGCGCAGCGCATCAACAGGGGCGATGTACCCGAGGGGCTTCGCGACCGGACTATCTTCAGCCTCGATCTTGGAGCCCTGCTCGCTGGCGCGAAGTACCGCGGTGAGTTCGAAGAGCGGCTCAAGGCAGTACTGAACGAAGTCAAAGCCTCGGATGGCCGAATCCTGCTGTTCGTGGACGAGGTGCACACCGTCGTCGGAGCGGGCGCCGCCGAAGGCGCGATGGACGCCGGCAACATGCTCAAACCCATGCTGGCTCGCGGCGAGCTGCACATGATCGGTGCCACGACAGTCGACGAGTACCGCAAGCACATCGAGAAAGACGCAGCCCTGGAACGGCGTTTCCAGCCGGTGTTCATCGACGAGCCCAGCGCCGAGGACGCCATCTCCATCCTGCGCGGCCTTCGCGAACGGCTCGAGGTATTCCACGGCGTGAAGATCTCGGACGCCGCGCTTGTAGCCGCCGTCGTGCTGAGCCATCGCTACATCTCCGATCGCTACCTCCCTGACAAGGCGATTGATCTCGTCGATGAGGCCTGCGCGATGCTGCGCACGGAGATCGACTCGATGCCGGCGGAGCTCGACGAGCTCACCCGCCGGGTGATGCGGCTGGAAATCGAGGAGGCAGCTCTGGCCAAGGAGGATGATGCTGCCAGCCAGGCACGCCTCGCCGACCTTCGCAAGGAGCTGGCCGATCAGCGCGCGCAGGCCGACTCGATGCGCGCGCAGTGGGAGGCTGAGCGGCACGCGCTGCGCCGCGTGCAGGCACTCCGGGCGGAGCTTGAACGAGTCCGGCAAGGCGCCGAGCAAGCCGAGCGCGACTACGACCTGAGCCTCGCTGCAGAGCTTCGGCTCGGCAAGATTCCTGAGCTCGAGCGCCGGCTCTCGGCCGAGGAGGAGACGCTCGCCGAAAAGGGAAGGCAGCTGCTGCGCGAGGTCGCGACCGAGGAGGAAATCGCGCAGATCGTGTCCCGGTGGACCGGGATCCCGGTCAGCCGCCTGGAGGAGGGCGAACGGGAGAAGCTGCTGCGACTCGACGAGGTCCTGCACGAACGCGTCATCGGGCAGGACGAGGCGGTCGACGCAGTCGCCGACGCGGTCATCCGGGCTCGCTCGGGCATCAAGGATCCGCGGCAGCCGGTCGGGTCATTCCTGTTCCTCGGCCCGACCGGTGTCGGCAAGACCGAACTCGCCAAGTCGCTGGCCGCAGCGCTGTTCGACAGCGAAGACAACATTGTTCGCATCGACATGAGCGAGTACCAGGAGCGGCACACGGTCAGCCGGCTCATCGGTGCCCCGCCCGGCTACGTCGGCTACGAGGAAGGGGGTCAGCTGACTGAGGCCGTGCGGCGGCGACCGTACTCGGTCGTGCTCTTCGACGAGATCGAGAAGGCGCACGCGGACGTCTTCAATGCGCTGCTCCAGGTTCTGGATGACGGGCGGCTCACGGATGCTCAGGGGCGGACCGTCGACTTCCGGAACACGGTGATTATCATGACCTCCAATATCGGCTCGGAATATCTCACCGACGGCGTGACATCCGACGGCGAAATCACGCCGGCCGCCCGGGAGAAGGTCATGGCGGCGTTGCGTAGCCACTTCCGCCCCGAGTTCCTGAACCGGATCGATGAGATCGTCCTCTTCAAGCCGCTCACGCTTCCCGAGGTCGAGCAGATCGTTGACCTGATGACGGACGGCCTGCGCCGGCGCCTCGCTGACCTGTCCATGACCCTGGAGCTCACCGAGGACGCCAGGCGGCTGATCGCCGATCGCGGATTCGACCCGGTCTACGGCGCCCGCCCGCTCCGGCGCTTCATAGCCAGGGATGTGGAGACCCGGATCGGCCGTGCACTGGTGGCCGGCGATGCCAGGGACGGCGCGGAGATCCGCGTTGACACAGCGGACGGCGACATCGCGGTCCGGTACAAGAACGCGGCATGACCGGGAGGCACCATGACAGTCCTCACAGCACCAGCCAGCTCGCTGACCGACGGCGTCGTCCAGCTACGGCTGCCGTCGCCGGACGCCGGGGACGTGACGACCATCAACACCTACGTCGAGAAAAAGGAGCTCGACGGGGGGTGGCTGCCGGATGTCCCGCTGGTGACCGGCGAGCGGCTGGTCGAAGACTGGCTGAACGGATGGGCTGGCCACGACAGCCACAACGGCCCCGCCTTCGTTGTGACCGTCCCTGATGAGCCGGGATTCGTCGGCGTCGTCGGCGTGGCCGAGCGCGACGACGGAGCCTTCGACGTGTCCTACGGGACGGCTCCCGGCTGGCGCGGACGCGGCCTGGCAAGCCGGGCCACCCGGCTGGCGGCGCAGTGGGTGGCCCGTCAGCCCAGCGTGCGCTGCGTAGAAGCGCGGATCGGCCCGGACGAGCGGGCCGGCGAACGGGTCGCGGTGAAGGCTGGCTTTGTGCTGGCCGAGTCCATCCCGCACTCCGATCCGGTCGCGGGGAACACGGTGGAGCTGCGCTACGTCATGAACCAGCCCCCGACTGCCGGACCTGACTCCTGATCGTCATCAGAGAACGGCGATCGGGTTGACGGGCGACCCGGTCGCTGACGGCAGCCTGAGCGGAGCTACGACGCAGAGAAACGACCATCTGCGGAACTCGGCGCACACCGGGGCCAGCTCGGCGAGATCGAGCCAATCGATCAGCTGGAGTCCGACGGCATTCACCGCGAGCACATGCACGGGGAAGTCAACGCTCTGCACCACACTGGGCGCCGTGTCGTTATTGCCGTCGCTGCCCAGCAGCGCGATTTTCCGGGCAGTCAGATACTCGAGGGCAGCAGGGTGGAGGCCCGCGCGGGCCGCTGCCGAGTCCCAGGCGCCCTGCTGGGCCCGGTGCAGGCGGTGGCCAACCCTGATGAAGACCAGGTCGCCTTCGCCGACGTGAATCTTCTGGTCGGCCTCGGCGGCTTTCAGGTCCTCAGCGGTGACGTGATCCCCTGGGTCAAGCCAGGGGATACCGCGGGCGCGGGCAACGTCGAGCAGTACCCCACGGCCAACGATGCCGCTGGCGTTCACGCTTACCGAGAGTTCGCGCGCTCCGGCTTCATCGGTGACCATGTCGGCCGGCACCCCGTTATAGAGCGCGTCATCGAAAATCACGTGGCTCAGAGCGTCCAGATGAGTATCGGCATTGCCATGAATGTTCATGGCAATCCGGTCCAGCGCGAACGCCAGACCGTCGGCTGGGGCATCATCGCCTGACTGGGTCATTTCGTGGCGTGCTGGCTCCGGGTTGTCCGCCGCCACCGTGTGCTCGATCGGCGCGGCCAGGGACACCGAACGTCCGAGCGCCACACCGCCGGCAGCAGCGAGCACCGTTGCCGGCGTGATGTAGTTCAGCGATCCACGAGTGTCCGACGGTCCCCACGGCACCTGCTTGCGAAGCCGGTCAAACAGGGCCCGGAACTCGCCCTCGGTCATGGTCACGTCGTGGCGATTCACCCCATCACCATGCGCGACACCGGGGCGCCATGCGTCACCCCGCCGGGGTGATGTGGAGCACCAGCCCGGCTCGGCTAGGTCCGGCCCTCGGCAGGGAACAGACACGGCATGAGCACGAATCAGATCTTGATCGGCATCGGCCTGATCTTCGTGCTCGCCGTCGGCTCCCAGGTCCTGGCGAGCCGACTCAGAATCCCGGCGCTGATTGTCATGCTTCCGGCTGGATTCATCGTCGGTGCGCTGACATCTGACGTCAATCCGGCAAAACTCCTCGGGCCAGCGTTCCAGCCCGCAGTCTCCCTCGCGGTCGCCGTGATCCTCTACGATTCGGGCCTCGGTCTCGACATGCGAAAGCTACAAGGTCATGCCCGCAACGTCGTGATCAAGCTCATCATCGCCGGCCTGGTCCTCAGCTTCGCGCTCACCGTGATCGTGGCGCCCGAGCTGCTCGGCATCTCCGGCCGAGCCGCGGTGATGCTGGGCGCGATTCTGGTCGTGACGGGTCCGACCGTCGTCGGTCCGCTGCTCGCCTTCGTCCGGCCGGCGCAGCGCGTCCGTTACGTGCTCGCCTGGGAAGGGTCGCTGATGGACCCGATCGGCGCCATTCTCGGTGCGTCCGTGTTCCATGCCGTCTCCGCTTCGACGAGCACTGGCCATCGTCTGGGCAGTCAGGTACTCGACTTCTGGGAGAGCCTCGGCACCGGGGTGGCCGGGGCAATCGTCGCGGTGGTCCTGCTCTGGGTGTTGCTCAGAATCCTCGATCTTCCCGAGGTCCTCGGTACGAGCGCGCAGCTTGCCGTCATCGTGGCCGTCGCTGCGGGGTGCGACGTCCTCCGCCCCGAGGCCGGGCTCATCGCCGCGATCATCACCGGCGTCGTCATCTCCAACCTCCGCGGGTTCGGCATACCCGCGCGACGGCCCTTCATGGAGACGCTCGTGCAGCTCATCATCGGGCTGTTGTTCGTCTCGATCGCCGCCACCATCACGCCGAGTTCGCTGCGCGGCCTGGTGCTGCCCACCATCGGCCTGGTCGCGGTGCTCGTCCTCATCGCCCGCCCGCTGACCGCCGCCCTGGCCGCTATCGGCACCGACCTGACCACGGGTGAGCGCAGCTTCACCGGCTGGATGGCCCCCCGCGGCATCGTGGCGGCCGCGACGGCGACGACCTTTTCCGCTGCCCTGGTCAGCAAGCACGTCGGTGGCGCGGCCAAGATCCTCCCCGTCACGTTCCTGGTCATCGTGGCCACCGTCACCGTCTACGGCCTGACCGCATCCCCTGTAGCGAGACACCTGCAGGTAGTGGCGTCGCGCCGAAGCCGTCCGGTGCTGATCGGCGGCCAGCCCTGGGTCATCGACCTGGGCAGGACACTGCACAACGCTGGGCTCGACGTGCTGATGTGGGCCGGCTACCAGGACCAGCGAGACTCGATCACGAATGCGAACCTCCCGCTGGCCGAGACCCTGCTTCGCGAGTGGTCTCTCGGGCAGGCGGCCGAGCTGGAGGGAATCACGGCTGTCTACCTGCTTACCGACGAGGACGACTACAACGCGCTCGCTGCGATCCTGCTCCACGACCTGGCCTCAGAAGACGCACCAGGCATCTACCGACTCGCACCCCCGTCCGGACAGGAGACGGTCATTACACCCAGTCCCCCCTCGGAGATGCTGTTCGGACGAGGACTCAACCGCCCGGCGATAGACCGGAAGGTCGGAGCGGGAGCCAGGATCGAAGCTCTCCCTGTCGACGGGACGCCGCCTCCTGACTGCGACCTGCTGTTTGTGATTGACACCGAAGGGGTGCTGCACGCGGCGACCGAGGCGGGCAGCCTAACGCCACGCTCAGGCGACGTCATGGTCCTGCTGGGCAAAGGCGCTTCGGCCAGCCGCGAGGGTTAGGGAAGTGCCGGACATGAACACGTGAACAGCGTGCTGCGCCGCCAGTTCCGCAGGCTCCGCACGCTCGTGGCCGGCTGGCGCGACATCATTGTGACCACGGGGCGCAAGTTCGTTCACGACCGCGGCACACTGACAGCCGGGAGCATGGCGTATCACTGGTTCGTTGCGATCGTGCCGTCGCTGATCGCCTTGCTCGGCGTGACCAGCCTGCTGCACCTGGGGACGAGCGAAGTCGACCGACTTCTCCATGGCCTCGAAAAGGCTCTCCCGCCAGGAGCCTCGACCGTGTTCACCGACGCGGTCAAAGCGGCGACAACTCGGTCGGGGGGCTCTGTTGCCGCAGTGGTCGGCGGGACGCTGGTCGCACTGTGGTCGGCCTCCGCTGGGTTGTCGGCACTCCAATCGGGGCTCGACATTGCCTACGGTGTCCCCGATCGCGGGTTCGTCGCGAAGCGGCTTCGCACTATACCGCTCATGCTCGCCACACTGGTGCTCGGCGGACTATCCACCGCGCTGATCGTATTCGGCGGGCCGATCGGCTCGGCGATCGACGGCCATGTACCCGCAGGCACAGCCTTCCGCATGCTGTGGGATGTTTTCCGCTGGTCGCTGGCGATCATCATGGTCGGGCTTCTCTTCTCCATCTATGACCGCTACGCGCCCAACCACCGTGTGCGCTGGCGGTGGATCAGCCCGGGAGGGGTCGCGAGCGCCGGGGTCTTCCTCCTCGCCTCACTCGGCTTCTCGTTCTACGTGTCGGAATTCGGCACGTACAGCAAGACCTACGGCGTGCTCGCAGGCTCGGTCATCTTGCTGTTCTGGCTCTACCTGGCTGGCCTGGCGGTGCTGGCCGGCGGCGAGCTCAACGCGCAGATCCAGCGTGCGGCAGCCGCCACAGCCGACGAAACCGACCTGCACGCGGGCTAGTCAGGCTCGCCGCGGGCACCCAGCCATCGCCGCCAGATGAGCCGCTGGCCGCGCATCGTCAGCGCGCCGACGATGATGAGCAGGCCGACGTTGAGCAGCAGCTGATAGAACGAGCCCAATGCCTCGCTCCCGAAGCCGAAGGCACCTGACACGCCGATGTCCGCGGCGGCCGGGATCGTGGTGATGGAGATGAACACGCCGACGAGCGGTCCAGCCTTGGCCAGGGTCAGCGAAAGCACGCCGACGATCCCGGCCACGACGGCAACGACGACGGAGTACAGATTCGGCGCATTAATCAGGCTCGAGACTGGCCGGGCGCCGTGCAGGAACGACTCAGCCGGCTTGCCCAGCCCGCGAATGCACAGCGAGAAAAGCAGCACCACCGCTATCGCGAGGGCGAAGCCCACCAGCAGGGCGAGCAGCCCGCGCCGCAGTGGCGCCCAGTCCCGCCGTTCGATGCCGAGCGCGATGGCCACAATCGCGTTGTACTCCGGCCCGACCACCATGGCGCCGACGACGAGGATCTGCGAGTTTGTCAGGATGCCGCAGGCAGCGATGATCCCGGCGAATGCGAGCAAGGCGTAGAAGCTCGGCGAGTATGCCGCTGTCTCATTGATGTTGGCCGCGACGACGTCCCATACCGGGGCATACTCACCGTGATACGTTGCCTGCCAGTCGGCACGGCCAGCCGTGTCGGCGAGAGCTGCGTCCACCTCCTGGACGATGACGGAGCTGCTCCGGTACAGCCCGAGGCCTCGGAGCTCCGCGAGCACGCCGTTCGCCGCGGACCGCATGACGTCGAACTGCACCATGTCACCATCGGGCAACCTGGCCTCTGACGGCCCGATGGCCAGGTTGATGACACCGTCATGAGCGGTGAGATATTCCACGAGCCGCTCCGTCACCGCTGGCGGGCTCACCACTCGGACTTGCAGCATCCAGCCGGACTCCTACCCCACGTAGTGGGCCGCGACCTCTGAGAGCACCTGCGTTCGTCCCCGCCGTCCGGCTATAGAAATCACCCCGCCGGGGTGACGTGGGCCCGGCTGGGTGCGGCAATCGTCAGGGGTGCGAAGGTCGACCTCACGGGGAGGATGTCGTGTCCGAGCACTTCGACGTCATCGTGGTCGGGACCGGCGCGGGCGGCGGCAGCCTGGCGCACACGCTCGCCTCGACCGGGAAGCGCATCCTGCTGCTGGAGCGCGGTACGTACCTCACGCGGGAGCTCGGCAACTGGGACCCGAACCCGGTGTTCGTGGACGGCAAGTACATCTCGCCGGATACCTGGTACGACGGTGATGGCACGCCGTTCCAGCCGCAGGTGCACTACTTCGTCGGCGGCGCCACCAAGATGTACGGCGCGGCGCTGTACCGGCTGCGTCCGGAAGACTTCGGCGAGATCAAGCACGTCGACGGCATCTCCCCCGCCTGGCCCATGAGCTACGCCGAGTTCGAGCCCTGGTACACCAAGGCGGAGTGGTTGTATCAGGTGCACGGCGAGCACGGCGAGGACCCGACCGAGGGACCGGTGTCGCGGCAATATCCCTGGCCGGCTGTATCGCATGAGCCGAGGATTCAGCGGATCCACGACGTGCTGGCCGAGGCTGGATACCACCCGTTCCACGCGCCGTGCGGGATCTTGCTGAACGAGGCGGACAGGCCTGCCAGCACCTGCATCCGGTGCGCGACCTGCGATGGCTTTCCGTGCCTTGTGCACGCCAAGTCGGACGCCGAGGTCATCGCCGTCCGGCCCATCCTCGGCCTGCCCAATGTGACGCTGCTGGTCAACTCTGAGGTCGTGCGGCTGCAGACTGACCCGTCTGGCCGGACGATTACGGGCGTCGTGGTCGATCACGGCGGGGACGGTAAGGAGGAGATCTACACCGGGGACATCGTGGTGCTCGCTGCAGGAGCCGCGAATACGGCCAAGATCCTGCTGCGGTCGGCGTCCGACGCGCACCCGGCCGGGCTGGCGAACGGATCGGACCAGGTCGGTCGCAACTACATGTTCCACCTCAGCAAGACAATCGCGGCTTTCGGCGTGGAAGAAAACGACACTTCGTTCCAGAAGACCCTCGGGCTGAACGACTTTTACCTGGCCGGCGACGGCCGCGAGTGGCCGATGGGCAACGTCCAGATGGTCGGCAAATCCACCGGCGGCGCGATGAAGGGCGAGGAGCCGCACCTGACCAAGCTCATCCCCGAATGGACCCTCGACGATGCCGCGAAGCACTCGGTGGACTTCTGGCTCACGACCGAAGACCTGCCCAAGCCCGACAACCGGGTCACCATTGACAAGGACGGAAAGATCCACCTCGACTACAGCCTGACCAACGAGGCCGAGGCGGCCAGCCTGTACCACGAGTTCGGCCAGCTGCTCGAACACCTCGGCCTGGCCAAGCATCACGTGCTCCACAAGAGCTTTTACATGAGCATGAACATCCCGCTCGCAGGCTGCGCGCACCAGGTCGGAACCTGCCGGTTCGGTACCGACCCCGCCACCTCGGTGCTCGACGTCAACTGCAAGGCACACGAACTTGACAACCTGTACGTGGCCGACACGAGCTTCTTTCCGAGCATCGGCGCGGTCAACCCCGGGCTGACGGCCATCGCCAACGGCATCCGGGTCGGCGAGCACATCGCGGAACGGCTCGGTGCCACCGGGGCCGGGGCCTGGGCGCCCGCCCAGCGCGGCGCGCCCGCACAGGCTCCGCACGCTGCATCCGCCGTTCGCCGCGACCGTTGACCCCACAGCGCATCACCCGCAACGGGTGGCGTGGCGCCGCAGCTGCCGCGGTCAGATGAAAGCAGGACAGGGATAACACAAGGAGCCGACATGCCAACGGACACAGTGGATGCTCTCGTAATCTTCGGGGCCACCGGTGACCTGGCCAAGCTCGAAACGTTTCCGGCCCTGGTGGGACTCGTGGACCGCGGGGTGCTCGACGTCCCGGTGATCGGGGTGGCGAAGAGCGGCTGGGGGCTTGACCAGTTTCGGAAGTATGCGACGGATTCCCTCAAGCTGAACAAGATGGACCCGTCAACCCCTGCGGCGACCAAGATGCTCGGCCT
>DASQIW010000018.1:0-22019 GCA_035631375.1 Streptosporangiaceae bacterium | reverse complement strand
ACCAGGAGCAGGCCGCTGCCGGCGGGCAAGTCCGGCAGCTGGGACCGGCCGCGCCGGGCCGGTGCCGCCGGCTTACCGGGTGTACCGGGCTCGGCCCGGACCAGGTCAATGATCCGCGCGTCGAGCCCCTCAATCGCCGTCGGCCGCAGCGGCAGCAGCCCAGGCGCCGCGTCCGCCGCGCCGGCGAGGGTGTCGTATCCCAGTACCGCCAGAGCCGTGCTGGCGGGCGCCGGGACCAGCCGCAGCGTCGCCCTCGTCGTGATCGCGCAGGTCCCCTCCGTGCCGACGAGGGCCTTCGCGACGTCGAAGCCGCGCTCCGGTAGCAGGTGCTCCAGGGAGTAACCGGACACCTGCCGGGGAAACCGGCCCAGCTCGGTCCTCAGCACGCTCAGGTAGCCGGTCGCCACCTCCCGGAGCCCGGCCAGGGCTGGCGAGCCGGCGCGCGCAGCACCTGGTCCGCCGTTCGTCCCGGCGGTGTCGAGCCACTCGCCGCCGCCGGTCAGCACCGTCAGCGCGAGAACGTTGTCGGCAGTCCGGCCGTAGCCGAGCGCCCGCGAGCCGCAGGCGTTGTTGCCGATCATCCCCCCGAGGGTGCACCGGCTGTGCGTAGAGGGATCTGGCCCGAACCGCAGGCCGTGCCGGGCAGCGACCCGCTGCAGGTCATCCAGGATGACTCCCGGTTCCACCACCGCGGTCCGCGCGTCAGGATCGACGGCGATGATGCGGGTGAGATACCGGGACACATCGAGCACGACACCGGGCCCGACCGCGTTGCCGGCGATCGATGTGCCGGCACCGCGCATCGTCAGGGCAACCCGGTGATCGCGGCAGGTCCGGAGGATCACCGCGATCTCCTCCGGCGATCGCGGGAATGCCACCGCCGCTGGCAGCACCCGGTACAGCGAAGCGTCGCTGGAATACTCGGCTAGCCGTCGCGGGGCGGTGTCGACCTCGCTGACGCCGCGGGACCTCAGGTCACGCACGACCTCGGCTTCGGGCACGGTGCCAGTGTTGCACGCGGCCAGCAGCCAGCCGTGGCGCAGCCGTCCGGATAGCGGCCTTTGAGCGGGTTACTGGGAGTTGTCCGCGCACTGCCCGGCGCTGGGGACCGCCGCGGTTGGGCGACCCTCTCGCCGGGGTCCTTACGATGGCCACATGGAGCGCGCAGCGGCACAGCCCAGGTCGGCGATCCTGACGGTCGATGACGACCCGGACGTCTCCCGTGCGGTGGCACGGGACCTGCGCCGCAGATATGGCGAGCAGCACCGGATCGTGCGAGCCGAGTCGGCCGCGACCGCGCTGGACGCACTGCGGCAGATGAAGCTGCGCGGCGACCTCGTCGCCGTGATCCTGGCCGATTACCGGATGCCAGAGCTGAACGGGATCGAGTTCCTCGAGCAGGCGATGGATATCTACCCGAGCGCCCGGCGTGCGCTTCTTACCGCGTACGCCGACACCGGCGCCGCCATTGACGCCATCAACGTGGTCGACCTCGACTACTACCTGCTCAAGCCGTGGGACCCGCCGGAAGAAAAGCTCTATCCGGTGGTTGATGACCTGCTCACGGCGTGGCTATCGGCGGACCACCGCCCGGTGCCGGAGCCCAAGGTGATCGGTCACCGGTGGTCGGCGCGCTCGTCGGAGGTTCGTGAGTTCCTGGCCCGCAACCAGGTTCCCTACCGGTGGTACAGCACGGACGACGTCGAGGGCCAGCGGCTGCTGACCGCCGCCGGAGCCGATGACGAGCGACTCCCGGTCGTCATTACCGCGGATGGCACGACGCTCATCGAGCCGTCCGACGCAGAACTGGCCAGCAACGTGGGACTTGCCACTACCCCGGCAGAGCGGTTCTACGATCTCATCGTCGTCGGGGGCGGCCCAGCCGGACTGGGCGCTGCGCTCTACGGAGCCTCCGAAGGACTGCGCACCGTGCTGGTCGAGCGCACGGCGACCGGCGGTCAGGCCGGACAGAGCTCTCGGATCGAGAATTATCTCGGCTTCCCCGACGGGGTGTCCGGGTCCCAGCTGACCGACCGGGCCAGGCGGCAGGCCGGGAAGTTTGGAGCCGAGATCCTCACCACCCGTGAGGTCACCGGGCTTCAGGTCAGCGGCTCGGCCCGGACGGTCCGGTTCGCCGACGGGACCAGCGTGGGCGGCCACACAGTCATCCTGGCCACCGGAGTCGCCTACCGGCAGCTCAACGCTCCGGGCGTGCAAGAGCTGACGGGCCGCGGCGTCTACTACGGGTCGGCCCTGACCGAGGCAACGAGCTGCGCCGAGCAGGACGTCTTCATCGTCGGCGGAGCCAACTCTGCCGGCCAGGCTGCGGTGTACCTGGCGCGGCACGGTGCCAAGGTGACGCTGCTGGTACGCGGATCGTCGCTGGAGAAGTCCATGTCGCACTACCTCATCGAGCAGGTGGAGCGCATCCCGCAGATCTCCGTGCGCGTCTGCACCGAAGTCGTCGAGGCGCACGGCACTGATCATCTGGAGCAGCTCACGCTGCGGGATGCCAATACTGGCGCGACCGAGACGGTCGGCGCTCAGTACCTGTTCGTGTTCATCGGCGCGGCGCCGCTCACCGACTGGCTGGACGGCGTGCTGGTCCGCGACGATCACGGTTTCGTGCTGGCCGGCCCGGACCTGCTCGTCGCCGGGAAGCTGCCCTCCGCCTGGCCGCTCGACCGGGCGCCCTACCACCTGGAATCCAGCGTGCCCGGCGTGTTCGTGGCCGGGGACGTGCGGGCCCAGTCCGCCAAGCGGGTGGCGTCCGCCGTCGGGGAGGGCGCGATGGCCGTCATGCTTGTCCACCGGTACCTGGAGATGCTGTGACCACAACGGCGACATGCAGCGCCGACGAGCTGCGCAGCCTGTTCCTATTCGAGAAGCTTTCCGACGACCAGCTCGCCTGGCTGTGCGAGCACGGCCGGGTCGAGGTCGTCGAGCAGGGACGCGTCTACGGTGAGGGCGAGCCTTCCGAGAAGTTCTATGTTCTGCTCTCGGGCGGAGTCACGCTGACCCGGCGGATCGGGGACGACGAGATCGAAGTCAGCAGGACGACGACTCCCGGCGTGTACGCCGGAGCATTCAACGCCTACCTAGGCGACAGGGTGCAACAGGTCTACCTCCAGTCGATGCGGGTGACCGAGCCGTCGCGTTTCTTCGTGCTCGACGCAGACCGGTTCGCCGAGCTCATGAACAGCTGGTATCCGATGGCCGTGCACTTGCTCGAGGGCTTGTTCTTCGGTACCAGGAACATGCAGGAGGCGATTGGGCAGCGCGAGCGGCTACTCGCCCTCGGGTCGCTGACAGCGGGGCTGACGCACGAGCTCAACAACCCGGCTGCCGCCGCGGTCCGCGCCACGACGACGTTGCGAGAGCGCATCGTCAAGCTGCGGCACAAGCTGCCAGCGATCGCGGCAAGCAGACACGACGACATGGTCCTGCAGCGGCTGGTGAAGATCCTCGACGAAGCCAGGCTTGAGGGCGGGCAGGGGGCGGCGCCCGGCCCGCTCGAGGCGGCCGATCTCGAGGACGAACTGACGGACTGGCTCGACGACCACAACGTCACCAACGGCTGGCAGCTCGCGCCCGCATTCGTTCAGGCCGACATCGGCACCGATCAGCTCGACGAACTGGCCGCCGCAGCCGGTCAGGCAGCAGACGATGGCGATGACGGCACCACCACGCTCGACCGCGCCGTGCACTGGCTCGGCGACTCCATCGAGACAGAGCTGCTGCTCACCGAGATCACCGACTCGGTCGCCCGCATCTCAGCGCTCGTCGGTGCCGCTCAGCAGTACTCGCAGCTGGACCGTGCACCGTATCAGACGGCCGACGTGCACGAGCTGCTGGACAGCACGCTCGCCATGCTCGGCGGAAAGATCGGCGACGAGATCAGTGTCGTTCGGGACTACGGCTCTGACCTGCCGCCGATTCCGTGCTTCCCCGGCGAGCTCAACCAGGTATGGACCAACCTGATCGACAACGCAGTCGCTGCTATGGCCGGGCACGGCACGCTGACCATCCGGACCGCAGTCGAGCGCGAGCAGTTTCTGGTCGACGTCGGTGATACCGGGCCCGGCGTTCCGGCCGACATCCAGCCGCGGATCTTCGAGCCGTTCTTCACGACCAAGCCGGTCGGCCAGGGCACCGGTCTCGGGCTGGACATCTGCTGGCGCATCGTCGTCGGCCGGCATCACGGCGACCTGGGCGTGCAGTCCGTCCCCGGTGACACGCACTTCCTTGTGCGCCTGCCGCTATCCGGCCCAGAGTGACGACCCTCCCGCACCAGCCACACCGATTGCCCAACCCATCCACAGGGCCTTAGGCTCCGAACAGCCTGTATGGCGATCTACCTGTCGCGGAGGGTGTCGGTGACACCGGAGCCGGAACGGACGCTGGAGCGTCCGCAACAACCAGCCCCACCCGACCTCGACACTTTCTTGTACCGCGTCGCCGCGGGTGACCAGGACGCCTTTGCTGCCCTGTACGACGCGATTGCCCCTCGGGCTTACGGTCTGATCCGTCGCATCGTGCGCGATCGGGCGCTTGCCGAGGAGGTCACCCAGGACGCCATGGTCGAGGTGTGGCGCACGGCATCTCGCTTCGACAGAGGGCGCGGCTCCGCGGTCGGCTGGATTCTCGCCATCGCGCATCACCGAGCTGTTGACTGCGTCCGTGCCGAACAGGCCGCCGCCGACCGTGAGCGCCGCGCCAGCACGGCGAGCATCCCGTTCGATGAAGTCATCGCGGAGGTCACTGCCCGCCAGGAGCAGCTCGCCGTCCGCCGCTGCCTGCAGACTCTGACCAGCATCCAGCGGGAGTCGATCCTGCTTGCGTACTACGGCGGCCTCACCTACCGAGATGTCGCCGAACGACTCGGCGCCGCCCTGCCCGCCATAAAGACCCGGATGCGAGACGGTCTTATCCGGCTTCGCGACTGTCTCGGAGTGGCACTGGGATGACGGACATTCACACGCTCGCTGGCGCATACGCGCTCGACGCCGTCGACGCACTGGAGCGGTCCCGCTTCGACCGCCACCTGGCCGAGTGCCCATCCTGCGCGGCCGAGGTCACCGAGCTCACCGAGACGATGGCGGCGCTCTCGGACGCCACCGCCGAAGCGCCGCCCCCCGGACTGCGTGCGGCAGTACTCGCGCGTTCCGCCGCGACCCCGCAAACCCGGCGGCCGGAGCGCCAGGCGTCTCGCCTTCCGGCGGTGCGCTGGCAACATCTGGTCGCGGCGGCCGCCGCGGTCATCGCCCTGGGGGGCGCCGGCGCGGTCGGCTATCAGGTCGCCAGTCATTCGGGTCTCTCGCCTCACTCACCGGTGTCGGCCGAGAGCAAGCAGATCGCGGCTGTACTTGCCGCCCCCGACGCCCGCCTGCACGGCACGGCCGTGACCGAAGGCGGGCACGTTACGGTCATCTCGTCGCCTTCGCTGGACGAGGCGGTCGCCGTGCTCGCCAGGTTGCCATCTCCCGGATCGGACCACACCTATCAGCTGTGGGTGATCAGCCACGGCACGCCGCGCAGCGCCGGAGTCCTCGCTGCGGGCAGCACCGGCGCCACGGAGTTGCTCTCCGGTGTCCGCGGGGCGCAGGCAATCGGCGTGAGCCGCGAACCGGCAGGCGGCTCCAGGACCCCCACTCCGCCCCTGGTCACCCAGCTGCCGCTGACCTGACGAGAGCCTCGCAGCGGCACCCGCCCGGGCTGGTCAGACCAGTCCGAGCGCGGCGCGGCCGGCCAGGCCGAGTCCGACGAAAAGTATCAGCGCGGCCGTGAATGTGGGCGCTAGCGCCGCGAGCCTGGCCAGCGATCGGCGCGGACGGAAGGACCAGTGATCGCGAATGCGGACGAGCACCAGGCCTGCCGCCGTCAGCGTGGCAGCCATCCCGGCTCCGTAGGCGACTACCAAGAGCAGGCCGAAGGCGGTGCGCCCGAGTCCGATCGCACCCAGCAGCACGACGAGAGCGGATGGGCTCGGCACCAGACCGCCGGCGATCCCCATCCCGACGAGGCTGAGCCGTCGCCCCCGGCCTGACATGTCATCGTCCGCATGCGCGTGGTCGTGATGGTGATGGCTACCGCCCAGGCCATGGTCGTGATCGTGAGAGTGCGCGTGCCCGTGGTGGTGGCCGTGATCGTGCGAATGCCCGTGGTGATGGTCCTCAGCCGCGGCACGGCGGCGGAGGACACCGACGAGCATGGCAGCGCCTACGGCGGCGATGAGGACTCCGCTGGTCACCCCCAGCCACGAGAGCACGACCTCGCCCGCGAGGCTCGCCGTGGCAGTGAGCAGCAGGCCGAGGATGAGCACGCCGCCGGTGTGGGTGAGCGTGACGGTCGCACCGACCGCGAAAGCATCGCGCGGGCGGCCACGGCGCCCGGCAATGTACGCGGCCATCACCGTCTTTCCGTGCCCGGGCAGGGCAGCGTGTGCCGCGCCGAGCACCAGCGCCAGCAGCACCGCGAGAACGCCGACCAGCGGGGTGAGGTGACCGCCCACCAGCCGCTCCAGGCTCCGATCGGCTTGCGCGACCCAGCGGGTCAGCGGATCGCCCCGGTTGAGGTGGATCGTCTGCGCTGCGCTCGCCCCACTCCCCGGCCTGACCTGCAGTCGGGCGGTACGCTGATCGAGCGGCGAGCCGAGCAGGTCGGTCGGGTACGACCGCAGCGAGTCGCTGATTGAGCGGGACGGGACCGGCGGATTCACGATGCGGACCCCATGCCCGACAGCGGTGATCTCCCGCCAGCCGATCCGGTCAGCCCGATAGGCGTTAGCGACATCCACGGTGGCCGGCTGGGTCAGGTCTGCAGCAGCGCCGAGCGCGCACGAGATGCGGCTGGTATCCAGGCCCGCACTGCCAGGACGGTACTGGAAGCCGGCCGGGCGTACCGTCCAGCGGAGCGGGCGGCCCGCGACGCGAACCGTCACGCCTGCCGCCATGGCGTGGCAGACGCGCGCGTTGTACGCGGTCGACTCCGGTGCGGTGACTCTGCCGTCGCCGTTGGTGTCCACCGACGGGCGCTCTTGCAGCGTCGGCAGCTCGGCCAGGTCGACGATCGCGGTAACAGCGACCCGGTGCGGATACAGGTCGAGCGCGATCGCCTGGTTCACCGTGAAGTTGCCGAGCGGGTGCATGGCCTGCGCCAGTGCCGGCCGGGCCGGCAGGGCCAGGGCGATGCCGATGGCGCCCAGCGCAGCGAGCCCCAGGACGACGAGTCTCTTCACCGCTGACCGAGCCCGTGCAGGGCCGCCGTGGCCAGCGGCGCATCGAGCGGCGAGAAGTGCGGGTTCAGGGACAGGGCTGCGCTGAGGTCGCGCCGCGCGTCGCTGCTCAGGCCGAGCGAGAGCTCGATCATGCCGAGGTGGTACAAGAACGCGGAGTTGCGGGCACCGAGCGCGTCGGCCTCGCGGGCATAGGTGATGGCCTGGGAGTTGTCGCCGCTCTGGTGCAGCGCCCAGCCGAGCGCGTCGGCCACGTCGGCGAAATGGCGCCGGGACCATTCGCGCCTGGCCGCGAGCAGTGCCTGCTGCGGATCACCCAGGGCGAGAGCGACCTGAGCGGCACTCAGGTCGTCGGTTCCGCCGTTCGCGGTGAACAGCCGCAGCGCCGCCGTGGCGATACTGAGCTGCTGGTCAGCGCGCGCCGCATGACCGGTAGCGCGGAGCAGATTGGCATACTCCAGGAGATACGGCGGCGACGGGTAACGCGCCGTGAGTTCGGCGTAGCTGGCCAGGGCGGCGGCGGTATGCCCGCGGGCCGCGGCGACCTGGGCCTGGCCTTCGAGCAGGGGAATGTAGGCAGGGTCGGCGGCACGACCGGCTGCATACTCGGCCGCGGCATTGGCAAGCTGTCCGGACCGCCAGGCGAGCTGACCGAGCTGATAGCGGCAGAAGGCGATATCCGCCGGGTCTACGGCGTCGCCGAGCGCACGCCGCATGAGGGCGGCCGCGTCGGCCAGGCGGCCCTGCAGTTCGAGGTCGTAGCTGGCCCGGCTGTAGGCGGCGAGGCCAGGCCGGAGGTCGAGCATGCGCTGGATGGCATCGGTTGCCTCCGACGGGTAGCCGAGCTGGGTCTGCGCGTCGGCCATGACGCCGTACGCGTCGGCCGAGTAGGGGTCAGCGCGTAGCACGCGCTGAGCCAGGTCACGCGCGCCGGCGAAGTCGTGGCGGGCGTTGGCGAGCGCCCCCAGTCCGACCAGGGCGGGCTCATTCCCCGTGGGCAGTAGCGCGAGTGAGCGGCGCAATGCTCCCTCGGCCTTCGGGTAGTACGTAGGATCGGCGCTCACCCGGCCCTGCTCGATGTACTCCGATCCGAGCGACGCCCACGTGGTGTAGTCGCCGGGAACGGCGCGGAGCTGCTTCTGAGCGCGGGCGATGCTCGCGGCCAGCGGGTCGGCGTGGGCCAGCACGGTGGCCGAGGAGGTGCCTGACGTCTCGGCGGTACGGGTTTTCGGTGAGCCGCCCAGGTGGAGCCCGAGCACTCCGCCTACAGCGGCCAGCAAGACTGCTGCGAGTCCAGCGATCAGAATTCGGTGTCGCATCGTGGTGACCTTTCCGGGGGGCGAGCCGGGGGCACGGGCGCGCGTGCGCGGACGTGCCCCCGGCGTCGGGTGGGTTAGGCCTGGACCGTCGGCCCATCCGGGCCGCTGGCTGCGGCAGGTGGCAGCGGAATCTGCCCTGGCGCGGTCACGGCGGCCGGCCGGCGACGGCGCATCAGCCATCCGACAATCAGCAGCGCGGCGAGGGCGACGGCGACGCCTCCCACGGTCGCGATGATGACCGTGTCGAGGGTGTTGCGGGAGGAGTAGGCAACCGGCGCTGCGTTGACGTTGTGCGCGGCCGGGGGGGTCGGCGCCGGCTGGACGGGGCTGACGGCTGACGACGCAGTGGCGTTGCCCGTCGTTCCGCCGTGGTTCACCGCGCCCACGTTAGGCAGGGCGACGTAGGGGAACGAGGTGCCGAACGGGTGGTCGTTCGCGTTGACGCCGTCACCGGCGGCGAGCGCGCTCACCAGCTTGCCGGTCTGGGCCGCGCCCTCCAGCGCCTGCAGCTCGATGTCGACAACGTCGTCGGTCAGCCGGCGGCCGTTCGGGAAGCCCTGCAGGTCACCACCGAGCACGCCCAGCCGGTTGGGATTCGCGGTCGGCTTCACCGACAGGTTGAGGCGCAGCATTTCCGACGGGCGGAAGGCACTCGGGTTGACGTCGGCGTTGTTGAGCTGAGAGTTGAGGTCGGCCTTGATCGGGCCGCCAGCCTTGGTGGTGATGCCGGTCAGGAAGATCTCGACCAGGTCGTTGCGCGGGGCAGCCGGAGCCGGTATGCCGTAGATGCTCTGGATGAGCTTCGGCACCTCGGGATCCTTCACTCGCGCGACGACCGGGGCGATCGAGGCGTCCTGGTCGGGCGGCAGGGCGTTGAAGGCGTCCTTCAGGCCGGCCGGCACGACGACCTCGTTGACCAGCGGGTTGCCGAGACGGGAGACCTGCACGAGGTCTGTGCTGGAGGTGACAGTCTTTCCCGTGATGCGGACCCTCGGGCGCTCTGCGGTGGACCAGATGCCGATAACCGGGTTGCGGGTCGCGTCGCCGTTCAATGCCACGTCCCTGAATGGCACCTGGATCGCGATCGTGTTCACGTTGTAACCCGACAGCGTGTCCTGCCCTGTCTCATTCAGGTGGCCGCCGTACAGCAGGTCGAAGACGCGCAGGTCGAGGAAGAACGGGTCGTCGGCCTGGCCAGCGAAGATCTTCCAGCCGCCGGGCAGCGTGGTGACGGCCTGGTCGCGCAGCGTCGCGTAGTCAGGCATGGACGCCGGCCCGACGTCGGACGGAGCGACGGGGGCGTTGTCCACGCGGGTCCGGAACGGCGCGCCGTCGAACGACGACTGCAGCGTGTAGGTCTGACGGAACAGCAGGTTCGGGTCGTTGAGCGAGGTGACGGGGCCGTTGTTGTACAGGAACGTGTCGCCGCCCCGGTTGTCGATGTTGTGGAAGGTCCAGCGGAAGACCGCGTCCGGCTTGGCGTCCCCGTTGCTGTCGACGTTGATGTTGTAGACCGCGTCGGTCGCGAATGGGTAGAAGTTCGGCCCGCCGTTCGGTTCCTCGAACGGGTAGAAGTTCGCGATGAACGTGACGTAGCCGGGACGGTCCGGGCTGACGAACGCGTACACATCCGTGTTGTCGACGGCGGGGTCGGCCGCGATGAGCGGGGCCTCGCGGTGGCTGGACGCGTGTGCGGCGGTCGGTGCCAGGGTTCCCAACCCGGCGGTCAGGGCGAGCCCGAGCGCGGCAACTGCCGTGCTCCGGCGGCGTGCTCTCGTGGTGGGCATTGTTCCTCCCTCAGTGGGTGTGCTGGCCTGAGTTCGGTCATGCCGCGACGGCGGATGGGCGGATGTGAGATTCCCCGCACTGACCCATCCGCGGCGTTACCTGCTCCGAATACGCCGTCCGCCTATCCGGCCGGCGGCCGGCGGCCGGTGAACAGCACTCGCCGCGGCCTGCCAGGGACAGACAGCCCCCGCAACCCGGCAGTGAATCCGGCGGTCGTCAGCAGGGCCAGCCACGTGGCCCGGCGGAACGAGCCCAGCCGGTGCGCCTCAGGGACGACCGTCACGGTGCCGTCCGCGTCGCACAGAGTGAATTCATACTCGGCCAGGATCCAGTCGTCTCCGGGATCGGGATCGGTGGTCCGCTCGGTGAAGCTGGCCTGACGGCCGCTGTCATCCCGGCCACCGCCAGACCCGGTGCCTGGCCGGAACGTCTCCGCCGTGTGATCAGGAGCGAACACGGCGATCCCGCCCGGCCGGCAGTGCGTGAACGCGGTCCCGATCACGAGCGCCAGGTCCGGCTGGCAGGTCATGTAGTCCACTGCGTCGTGTACCAGGACCGCGTCGAAGACCCGGCCGAGCCGGATTGTGCGCATGTCGCCCTGAACGTGCTCGCAGCCGGGGTTGAGCTTGCGGGAAACGGCCAGCATGTCGGCGGACAGATCGACAAGCGTGACCGACCGGTCGGAGCTGACGTGCAGGGCGACGTGACCGCCACCGCTGCCGAGGTCGAGCAGCGTGCGCACAGGCGCGTCTGCCGCCGTGAACTCTCGCTCGATGGCCGCAGCATCGTCGGCGTACTCCGGCGGCGGCGAGATCAGCGGCCACCAGGCGGCTAGGTCCTGGTACAGCCGGTAGTCCTCACCTGGCTCCGTCGCCATTGCCGCATGGTACTCAAGCGGATGACAGCACCGGCCGCCCGCGTCATAGCCTGGCGGCATGGCACAGACACCCGAGATCGGCCAGGTTGCGCCCGACTTCACGCTTCCTGGCATCCAGCTGACCGGCTCTGAGGTGAGCCGGTCCGAGTACACGCTGTCGCAGCACCGCGGCGAGCCGCTCGTGCTCGCGTTCTATCCCGGCGACAACACCGCTGTCTGCACCCGGCAGCTCTGCTCCTACACCTCGGGCCTGGAGAGCTTCACCGGGTTCGGCGCCACCGTCTGGGCGATCAGCCCGCAGGGCCTCGCCAGCCACGAGGGCTTCGCCCGCAAGTATGGCCTGAAGTTTCCGCTGCTTGCGGACGAGGACCTAGCCGTCGCCCGGCGGTACGGCATCACGCTGGCCGGCGTCGGGCTGCGGCGCTCGGTATTCGTCGTCGACGCCAGCGCGGTGCTGCGCTGGAAGCACGTGACGCTGGTCGGCCTCACGTACCCCGCGGCCAGCACGATCTCCGCCCAGCTCGCCGCGCTCGCTCCGAGGCGCTGATGCGCATCCTCATCATCGGTGGCACCGCGTTCGTGGGGCGGGCCATTGCCGAGGCGGCCATCGAGGCGGGGCACGATGTCACCCTGTTTCACCGCGGTCAGACTGGCGCCAGCCTGTTTCCCGAGGCCACCCATCTGCACGGAAACCGGGACGAGGACCTGTCGCCGCTCGCGCACTCCAGCTGGGACGCCACGATCGATGTCTGCGCGTATTTCCCCCGGCAGGTGCGCTCGCTGGCCGCTGCGCTCGACGGCCGTGGCGGGCGGTACGTCTTCATCTCCAGCGTGTCGGCCTACAGCCCCGCGGTGCCGTGGAATTACTCCGAGAGCGCTCCGCTGCTGGAGTGCACCGATCCAGACGCGACAACGGTCACCAACGAGAATTTCGGCGGTCTCAAGGTCGCCTGCGAGCAGCTCAGCACGCAGGTTTTCGGGCCAGGCACGTGCATCATCCGGCCGACGTACGTCATCGGCCCGCATGACCGCAGCTACCGCTTCCCCTACTGGGTAGACCGGATCGCGCGCGGTGGCCGCGTGCTGGCGCCGGGGCATCCGGCCGACCCGATCCAGCTCATCGACGCCAGGGACCAGGGCAGCTGGATAGTGACCCTCCTAGAGCGGTCCATCACGGGAACATTCCACGCCGTCAACCCGGCACCGCCGTATGGCATGGGCCAGATGCTGGCCGAGATCGCGGCTGAAGTGGCACCACCGGATACCGAGCTGGTGTGGCTCGACAGCGCGTTCCTGCTGGCGGCGGGAGTGGACGGCATGGCGCTGCCGCTGTGGGCCGAAGGCGAGGCTGAGGGCATGAACGTGAGTGCGGCGAGCCCTGCGGCGGCGTTCGCCACTGGTCTGTCGCCGCGTCCGCTCCGGCACACCGTGGCCGATATCCGAGGCTCGGATCCAGTGCCCGCCCGCCCTGGGGTCGGCCTGCCGCCGGACCGTGAGGCCGATCTCCTCGCCCGGTGGGCGGCCGCGCAGTCGATGACCGGGAACTAGGGGCCCGCCAGGCCAGGATCGACGGCGGCGGGCGCGCTACCCCGTAGGGAGCGCGCCCGCCGCATGTAGTCCTGCTGGTGCCGCGGAAGGTCAGGCCTTCACGGCCTCGATCTCGAGCTGCAACTGGATCTTGTCCGCCACGACGACGCCGCCGTTGGCCATGGGGGCGCTGAAGCTGACGTTGAAGTCACGCCGGTTGATCTCGCCGGTCGCGCTGAAGCCGGCCCGGTAGCCGCCGAATGGGTCCGGCCCGAAGCCCTGAAGCTCAAGCTTGAGCGGCACGCTTCTGGTCACGCCCTTGAGGGTGAGGTCGCCCTCGAGGACATACTCGCCATCCTCGACCTTGATGCCGGTCGAGGAGTACGTCATGGTCGGATACGTCTCGACCTCGAAGAAGTCGGCGGACTTGATGTGCTCGTCACGCTGCTCCTGGCCGGTGTTGATCGAGCTGAGGTCGATCTCGGCCGTAACGGAGGACTGCGTCGGGTCCTCGGCCGTCACGATCTGGCCGCTGAAGCTGGTGAACCGGCCCCGGACTTTGCTCACCATCATGTGCCTGACCGAAAAGCCCACCTCCGAGTGAACCGGGTCGATAGTCCACGTTGCCGCCTCGTAGCCGGGAATGCCCGTCTCCGTGGTCACTGCCGTCACTGTCATCACTCCTGCGCGAGTTGAATGTACAACTGTTGAGCACTCAATGATTTATCACAGCCCGCACAGGTTGTCAAACGCTCAACTACCTCGGCTATACTGGTCAGCGTGGCAGCGGACTCCGGCACTCGGTGGCTGACGGCCGAGCAGCAGGACACATGGCGGTCGTTCCTGACCGGCGTGCAGACGCTGCTGTCCGCCGTCGAGGGCCAGCTCGCGCGGGACTCGGCGATCCCCCACGGCTACTACGAGATCCTGGTACGGCTGTCGGAGGCAGAGGGCAGATCCCTTCGCATGAGTCAGCTCGCTGAGGCTTCGACGTCGAGCAAGAGCAGGCTCTCCCACGCAGTGGCCAGGCTCGAGGAGCGCGGCTGGGTCGAGCGACTCGACTGCGAGACCGATCGGCGAGGCCAGTTCGCCAGGCTCACCGACGCCGGGTTCGCTGCGCTCGCCGCGGCGGCGCCTGGGCACGCCGAGCAGGTCCGGCGATCCCTGTTCGACCTGGTCACACAAGAGCAGGCGGCGCAGCTCGGCACGATCATGGCGGCCATCGCCGCGGCTCACGCGCCCGGAACTGAGGCCGCCAACACGTGCCTGCTGGACTGCGACGCCGCGGCCGAGGAGCCGGGCGAGGCCTAGCTGCCGATCGCCGCGCTGGCGGGGCGGGTCGCGGCAGGCGTCGTGGCAGGCCCCGCAGGCCGGGCGGCAGCCCGCTGCGCGGAGTGAGCCGGCGCCTCTGGCAGGGCGAGACCCAGCCGGCCGAGCACCTGGCGGAACTGGCCCCCGGCGCCGCGGACCTCGGCCGCAACCCCGTGTGAGCTCAGGCACCGGCAGGCCGCCGCGAGCGTTCTCGCTCCCGCGTCGTCCGCGGCCGCAACCCCGGTCACGTCGAACGAGACAGCCCTGACCGTGCTGCGGCAGAGCCGGTCCGCGCAGGCGGCCAGCTCCTCCACGCCGTCGAGGTCGAGACTCCCTGTCAGCGTCACGACCACCCTGTTTCCCATGCGCTGCTGCCGGACAGCAAGACCGCTGCCCGGATGGCTGGAAGGCTCATTGCCCATGGCTGGCTCCGCAGTCGGCGCACACCGGCCCGCGCAGCCTAAATCGGGGACGGGGTGCCGACTTCACTTTTCCCCGTGCACGCCCAGGTCACACCTGCCCAGGCTGACTAACACGGACCGACTTATCCCCGATACCCACCGTCACCGCCGGGCTGGGTCACCGCGGAGCTGGGTCACCGCCGAGCTGGGCCGCCATCAGGCTGGCGATGGCAGCCGGTCCTCCTCCGGGCTCGCCTTTCAGCCCGGCCACCACGCCCGCCCGGTCGAGCTCGCTCCGGTTCTGGCTGAGCTTGCGCTTGCCTTCGACGGACCGCACCGCCAGCTCCACCCCGACGATGGCCCGAAGCTGGCCTTCGAGGTAGTCGGGCGGGGCGTCGGACACCGCCCAGGGGTGCGCGCGCCCGGTCTCGTGGCGCTGCGTCAGCCGGGTGACGAGGCCCCGCAGCCACTGCGGATCGCGGTGGAAGGCGACGGGACCGGTCAGGTGCACGGCTTCGTAGTTCCACGTCGGAACGACCCGACCGTGCCGGGACTTGCTCTCATACCACGCAGGCGACACGTAGGCCTCCGGGCCGGTCACGATCGCCAGCCCCTCCGCGCCCGGCGCCGCGGTCTGCCACTGATCGTTGGCGATCGCGATGTGCCCGAGCAGGCGCCCGAACCCCGATGGCGCGTCCCCGGCCTCCGCCAGGTCAGCCGGGCGGTCCCAGATGACCGGCAGCAGGGTCGCGACCGGCTTGGTGCCGTCGAAAGTCACGAGCGTGGCGGTCGCGGCTGCATCGACGAACTCGCCGATCCAGGCGGCGTCGGTGGCGGTGAAATGCGGGGGAACGTACACGCGCCCCAGGTTATCCTGGGCACCAACGCGCTGACGGAGACAAGTAGCGCCGGATTACGCGAGCACCAGAGAGCCGCCGGGAGCTGGGAAGGCGGCCTCGCGTCCGGTGGCGAAGACCCTCCTGAGTGCGGGGAGGAACGGCAGCCGCCCCCAGCGGCCCGCCCCATGCCCCGCCGGCCAGCCCCCGTCACCGGGCCCAGCGAGGCCGCTTCCCCGCGAGGCGGCGAAAGTGCGGTGGCACCGCGAGCTTCCCTTATCGCCCGCACTCCCAAGGGATCGCACAACGTCCCTCAGGGAGCTGTGATGATCTCCAGAGTCCTCACCGCCGAGCTGCCGCGGCACGCCGGCGAGCGCGTCACGATCGCCGGCTGGCTGCACCGCCGCCGGGAACTGAAGTCAGTGACCTTTCTGATCATCAGGGACCGGGCCGGGCTGGCCCAGGTCGTCCTGCCGACGTCCGAGGCAGATGCGATCGGCGAGGAGTCAGTCCTCCAGGTCGAAGGCCTGGTGGTGGCCAGCAGCCAGGCGCCTGGCGGCGCCGAGCTCACCGAGCCCGTGCTGACACGGCTGTCCGGCCCGGTAGAGCCGCCGCCATTCGACCTCTACCGGCCTGGCGTCACGGCCGCCCTGCCCACGATCCTCGACCATGCACCGACAACGCTGCGGCACCCCGTGCTGCGGGGAGGCTTCGAGGTGGCAGCGGCCAGCGCGGCCGGGTTCCGGGCCGCGCTGACCGGGCTCGGTTTCACCGAGATCTTCACCCCGAAAATCGTCGGGTCGGCGACCGAAGGCGGCGCGAACGTGTTCCGGCTCGACTACTTTGGCCGGCCCGGCTACCTGGCCCAGTCGCCCCAGTTCTACAAGCAGGCCATGGTCGGCGTGTTCGAGCGGGTCTTCGAGGTCGGGCCGGTCTTCCGCGCCGAGCCGCACGACACCGGCCGCCACCTCGCGCAGTACACGAGCCTGGACGCCGAGCTCGGTTTCATCGCTGACCACTTCGACGTGATGCCGTTCTGCCGGGATGCCGTCGCCGGAATGGTCGAATCAGTACGGGAACGGGCTGGCTTGGCCCTGCAGACACTTGACGCGACGCTGCCGCAGGTGCCGGCCGAGATCCCGCACGTGCAGTTCAGCGACGCAATGGAGCTGATCTCCGCCGCCACCGGCGAGGACGTCACGAGCGAACCCGACCTCGCGCCTGCGCACGAGCGCTGGCTGGGCCAGTGGGCCGCCCGCGAGCACGGCAGCGACCTGCTGTTCGTCACCGGCTATCCGCTGGCGAGCAAGCCGTTCTATACCCACGCCGACCCACGCCGGCCGCGTTACTCCAATGGTTTCGATTTGCTCTTCCGCGGCACCGAGATCGTCACGGGCGGCCAGCGGCTGCACCGCCACGAGGACTATCTCGCAGCGCTCGCGGAGCGCGGCCTGGACGCCGCGCCGTTCGAGGGGTACCTGCAGGTGTTCCGGCATGGCATGCCGCCGCATGGCGGGTTCGCGATCGGGCTGGAGCGGTGGACGGCGCTGCTGACCGGCGCGACGAATGTGCGGCAGGTCACGCTGTTCCCGCGCGACCTGCACCGGCTCAGCCCGTGACGGACTCCGGTGGCCATGACGGCCAGCCACCAAACTGGCGGCACCGCCGTGGGAGCGTGGTGCGGCCCATCAGGCCTCCCGTGCCAGGACGTCGATTACCGATCGGCGGGTCCCGGCCCAGGCCGGGATCGCGGTCAGACCCATCACGGCGACGAGGGTGGCCAGTACGGCCGGGACCAGCCAGCCGACCGACGGGATGGTCGTGCCCCTCGAGCCGGCGCCGCTCGCCGCGATGAACAGGCCGAGGCCTACCGGCACGCCGAGGATCGCGCCCGGTATCGCCGGAAGCAGCTGAGCCGCCGCGATCGCGGCACTGAGCTGCCGCTGCGTCGCACCCAGCGCGCGGGCCAGCGCCGACGAAACCGTCGCGTCGAGCACCGTCGCCCAGGCGGTGGTGATGGCGTTGAGCACCGCGAGCGCCAGCAGTGCGACCGTGATGACCAGCAGCATCTGTTCATCCCTGGTGATGACTGGATCGGGCAGGCCCGATGACGCGCCGCCGAGCCGTTCATCAGCCGTGGCATGAAAGGTGAGGACCGCGACGATCCCCGTCATCGTCACTGCGACGCTTGCCGCGCTCAGCAGGGCCCGGCGTGGCCTTCGTGCGACGAGCCGGACACCGAGCAGCAACGGCACCGGCAGCCGCCGGGAGATCGCGATGAGCCTGGCCCGCCGGCGCGGCCGCCGGGCAGCATCAACGAGCGCGCCCACGGTGCTCGTGCGGGCGCCGCGGATGGCCGGCACGAGCGTCGCACCGAGCGCTACTACCACAGCGACGCCGATCACCTCAGCAGCGCTCGACGCAGTCATCGACGGCGCACCGGGAGTCCCGACCAGCCCGGCGCCAGGGCTGGTGATGAGCGGGGCTGCCAGCCACCCGGCGACGAGGCCGATGCACGCGGCCAGCAGACCAAGAGCCAGGTTTTCGGCCACCAGCACAAGCGCGACCATGCCGGGCGTTCCGCCGACCGCCTTGAGCAGCCCGACCCGCCGGCCGCGGTCCGCCATCCGGCCGCCGGCGAGCACGGCCACGCTAGCGAGCGCCAGTAGGCCTGTCAGCCAGGCCCCTGGGGTCAGGACCTGTTGCTCATCCTGGACGAGAAGGCCATCGTCGTAGGCGATGCTCTGCCAGGCAACGAGCTGAGTTGCGCCGGGTCCGGGCCCCACCTGCGGGGACCCATGGGCTACAGCGAAGGCCTGCGCAGTAGCCGGGTCCCGGAGCCGCAGGTCTACCAAGTACCCCAGCGGCGCAGCTGAGGAAGCCAGCGCGCGGGCTTCCGGCTCAGTGACCCACGCAAGCCCGAGGTTGCCACTCGACAGCCTTTCGCCGAAAGCGGTGCACCCACTCGGCGAGCAGCTCATCGGCATGTCGGCGATGCAGTCGCCGCCTGGCTGGAAGCACATGTTCGGGTATGGCGCGCTAGCCGCGGTGACCGCGATGCCGGCCACCGTGAACGACCGGGAATCCAGCGTTACCCGGTCGCCGACGCGGGCCCCCAGTACCTCAGCGAACGTGCGCTCCAGCACGATGCCGCCCGGCCGTACCCAGCTGCCGACGGTCAGCTTCGGCTGGTCAACCGCCGCGGGAGTCTGATTCCGCCCTTCGGCCTCGGCCAGAACTGCGGCATGGCCCAGCCGGACGACCACGGAAGCAACGGGATACGGCCCGCTGTGACTGGTGACTCCCGGAACGCTCAGCAGCGAATTGGCCTGGGCGAGCAGATTGGAAGAAGCCACCTGCTGGCCTCCTCCATTCGGCCCCTGTACCGGGCCGCCGCCGCCCAATGCCGCGACCACGTCAGGACCCCGGGTGGCTGCCTTGGTCTGCTGATAGGGATGCTGCGTGACGCCGTACAGGGCGAGCGCCAGGCTGAGCACGGTCGTGGCCGCGGTAATCGCCAGCAGCAGCAGCACAGCCTGCGCAGGCCGGTACCGCAAATCCCGGCCCGCGAGCCGGCCGATGAGCAGCATCCTCCCCACGGCTTAGCCCTCCTTTGCTAGTGCGTCGGAGACCGGCCGGCGGATACTCGCCCTGGCCTGCACTGCGATGAACACAGCCACCGCGGCCTTCCGCCATCGCAGGTCCCGAGCGCCTAGCCGGGTCACGACCAGTAACCGCCCCATGTCAGCCGTCCAGGTCCACGAGGGAACTGAGACGCCCGCTGGTGCCGCCCGTCAGCCTTGTCTCGTCGATGAACGCGCCGTCTCGCATGGAGATCAGCCGGTCCGCAGTAGCCGCGATCCTCGAGTCGTGCGTGACGATCACAAGCGTCTGACCGGCCTCATGCAGGCTCTCGAATAGCCGGAGGATGTCGAGAGTGGCCTCGCTGTCTAGATTGCCGGTTGGCTCGTCCGCGAGCACCACCTGCGGCCGGTTGGCGAGTGCCCGGGCGATCGCGACCCGCTGCCGCTGACCGCCAGACAGCTGTGATGGCAGGTGCCTGGCCCGGTCAGCCAGGCCGACCCGATCGAGCAGCTCCATCGCTCGGCGGCGCGCAGCGCGTGGCGACCGGCCGGCCAGCAGCACGGGCAGCTCCACGTTCTCGGCCGCGGTCAGCTCATCCATCAGGTGGAAGGCCTGGAACACGAAACCGATGGTGTCGCGCCGCAGCCCTGCCATGCCGCGCTCGCTCATGTGGTCGATGCGCCGGCCAGCCAGCCACAACTCGCCAGCGGACGGGCGGTCCAGTCCGCCGAGCATGTGCAGCAGCGTCGACTTGCCGCAGCCGCTCGGTCCCATCACGGCGAGGGTCTCGCCCGGCGAAACTTCGAGGTCGACTCCGTCGACGGCGCGCACCAGGCTCGCCTGGCTGCCGTACTCCTTGCGCAGCCCCCGGGCGCGCACCATCGGCTGCGCTTCGGTTGTCATGCCTTCGCCCTCGCCTTCCTGCCGCCCCAGCTGCGCTCGCATGCCTCGAGCCAGCGCAGATCGGCCTGCAGCCGGAGCACTACACCTTCCAGCAGGAGCGCCGCCTCTGACCCGTCCGCTTCTGCCATTGCAGCCCGCTGCGCGTCGCGCAGCCGGCGCAGCAATTCGCGGCGCTGTGCGTCGATGATCGCAAGGGGATCCGCTAGTCGCGCCGCCGCGGCGGCCAGCAGCTTGAGGTGGAACTCGGCCAGATCCGGCTTCGGCCAGCTGACCTCCGCGAGCCACTCCGCGACCCGCTGCTGGCCGTGTGCGGTGAGTGCGTACGTCTTCCGGTCGGGCCGGTCGGGCATGCCGGCCGCTCGCTCGCTGACGACCTCGCCCGCCTTCTCGAGCCGGGTGAGCGTGACGTAGACCTGGCCGTCGTTCATGGCCTCGCCCAGCGGGCCGAGCGCCTGACGGAGCCGGGCGCGCAGCTGGTAGCCATGCGACGGCTCCTTGGCCAGCAGCGCGAGCACTACTTCCTGCTGCACGAGGCTACCTTTCCGCTAACGGTTAGCTATAAGATAACGGTTATCTGTGCGCCGTCAAGCCCGTTCCGCCGCGGCTGGCCTGTGCAGGCTTGTGTTGGTCTCCAGCATCCCGTGCTGCTGATCGCCCTCGCGGTGGTTACCGTGGCGGCCGTATGGGCAGTCCACCGAGTGTGCGGTCGCTGCCTCACCACTGCGCGGTCACGGGTGTGCCAGCACGCGTAGGCCAAAGGCTCTCCGCGCGTCACGCCAGTTCCACAGCTCGAGACCGACATCAGAACTGCCCGGGAGAGTCGTCATGGGGGAGCTAAACGGCAAGGTCGCGGTCATCACCGGCGCGGGATCGGGGATGGGCCGGGCCTCGGCGCATGTGTTCGTGCGGGAGGGTGCACAAGTGCTCGCCGCCGACATCAACGGACGCGAGAAACAGACAGCCCAGGAGCTCGGTGACGCCGTCGTACCCTTCCGATGCGATGTCAGCCAAGAGGACCAGGTCGAGGCGATGTTCGCCGCCGCACTGGACGCTTTCGGCCGCGTCGACGCGGTCCTCAACGTCGCAGGCATCGTTGCCGGCGGGCCGCTAGCCGATGTCACCCGGGACGACTACGACCGCGTCATGGACGCCGACCTTCGCGGCGTCTGGCACGGCACCAAGCACGGCATCAAGACGATGCTCGCCACCGGCGGCGGCGTCATCGTCAACTGGTCAGCGACCGTCGGCCTCAACGCCTTCAGGCCGTCCCCGGTGAGCGTGTATTCCGCCGCGAAAGCCGGCGTCATCGCATTCACCAAGGCCGCCGCGGTCGAGTACGGGACCCAGGACATCCGCGCCATCGCGATCTGCCCCGGCTTCATCGAGACCGAGATGGCCGGAGGCCCCGGCGCGGCAGAGCGGAACCCGCAAGTCGTGCAAGGCACCGCGCTCAAGCGCGGCGGCCAGCCCGATGAAGTCGCCGAGCTTGCCTCGTTCCTGTGCTCGGACCGGGCAACGTACATCACAGGTGCCGTCATACCAGTCGACGGCGGGATGACGGCCACGCTGGCATAACTCCCCGGTCCGGTGTGAACCTTGGCTCACTGGGCCAGCGCCAGCTCGTTGCCTGCTGCCGCAATGCGACTGAGGCTGCGCTATCACCATCACGGTCAAGCCGTGTACCCACGGTCACCGGGCATGGGTTGCACAGTGACGCCCGCGGCGGTGAGGAACTGACGGATCTGGGAGGCGTGCTCAACGACGTGCAGCGGCACGCTGCCGACGATCACCGCGAACAGCGTGCCGTGATATCGATGTGCGCTGGGAAGCGGCCGAGCGGCCATCTCTTCGGTGAGGCCGTCAAGGGTCTGGCGTACGCGGCCGCGGCACCAGTCGACGTACCCGAGAAGCTCGGGCTTGGTGAACCTGCGGTTGGGGAAGCCGTAAGTGTTGTCGTCAAACGGCTGTGGCGGTGCCCATGGCTCGAACTCGGCAGCCAGGTCATAGTCGAGCGTGCTCAGCGCGTGGTAGCCGAGGAACCAGGGAGCAGAGCCGTGCAATCCCCCGTGCGGCGCCGGAGCCGTAGGCGCCTCGTCCGGCCACAGGTCCGTCTGCCACAGGTCGTCGGGGCAGTCGGTCAACGCTGCCTCCATCAGCCGCAGCGCCTGTTCGAAGTTATGAGCCATGCTCTGCACGAACGCGTTCGACACGCTGCCGGTATAGCTCATATCGGCCTAC
>DASQIW010000017.1:0-8664 GCA_035631375.1 Streptosporangiaceae bacterium | reverse complement strand
CGACCTCCTGGCCGCCTGCTGTCTTGTTCCAGGGCAGCAGCGTTCTTTCCAGGAGACTGCGCTCCAGCCACGCGGCCTCGTGCTCGGATGCGCATTCGACGGCCTCGACGCTGGCGATCGCGGCCACCATGCCAGCGAGGTGAGGTCTGTCGCCGAGGTCGCCCCAGTACGACCTGACCCGGCTGCGGAGACTGGCGGCTCTCCCGAGGTAGAGCGCCCGACCGCTCGCGTCCCGGAAGCGGTAGACGCCGGGTCCGAGCGGCAGCCGCGCAGCAACCGCCCGCACCGCCGCACTCGGACCATCGCGCACACCGCCACACTGCCACGGTGAGAGTCCTGGGTCAGCCGCGCAGCCACAGCCTGCACACGCCGTGGCGGCACGAATGTCAGGGCGGCCCAGCCGTCAGGCGGTCACGACGTCGCCGGACACGACAGGGACGATGTCCGGCGCGCCGAGCCTGATGGCGTCCGCGTCCTGGTCGGTGTCGGCTTCCTGGGACGCTCGCTCGGCCGCGACACCGGCCTGGTAGTTCTCCAGCTCTCGGGCGACCTGGCGCGATTTCCACTTCATCGGCCCCGCCATGAGGGTTGCGGCGTCCTCGGCAGCGGACAGGCCACGGTCCCATGTCTCGATCGAGACGTGGGTCCGGCGGGCGAGCGCGTCGTCCAGGTGCCGCGCCCCCTCGTGGGAGGCCGCGTAGACGACTTCCGCACGCAGGTAGTCATCGGTGCCGGCCAGCGGCCTGGCCAGCGACGGGTCCGCCGCAATCAGGTCGAGCACCTCGCCGATCAGCGAGCCGTACCGGCGCAGCATGTGCTCGATCCTGGCGACGTGGAGTCCCGAGGACCGGGCCAGAGAGTACCGGGAGTTCCACAGCGCGATGAAGCCGTCCGCGCCGGCGAGCGGGATCCGGTCAGTGCACGACGGCGCGACCTTGCCGTCGAGCCCGTGTGCCACGGCATCGACGGCGTCACGGGCCATGATCCGGTAGGTGGTGTACTTGCCGCCCGCAATCATCACCAGGCCTGGAACCGGGTGCGCCACCGTGTGCTCGCGCGACAGCTTCGATGTCAGGTCCGACTCGCCTGCCAGCAGCGGCCGCAGACCTGCGTACACGCCTTCGACGTCGTCACTGGTCAGCGGCACCCGCAAGACCCGGTTGACCTGGCCGAGCACATACTCGATGTCGGTGCGGCTGGCTGCCGGGTGCGCCTTGTTGAGCGCCCAGTCGGTGTCGGTTGTGCCGATGATCCAGTGCCGTCCCCACGGAATGACGAAGAGCACGCTGACCGGTGTTCGCACGATGATGCCGGTCGAGGAGTGGATGCGATCCCGCGGCACGACCAGGTGGACGCCTTTGGACGCGCGGACATTGATGGTGCCGCGGCCACCGACCATCGCCTGGATCTCGTCGGTCCACACGCCGGTCGCGTTGACAACCTGCTGCGCCCTGATCTCGAGCGCGTTCCCCGTCTCCAGGTCGGTGGCGCGGACGCCGGTCACTCGTTCGCCTTCTCGCAGAAAGCCTGTGACCTGCGTACGCGATGCGACCTGCGCGCCGTAGCCGGCGGCCGTGCGCATCAGGCTCATCACATACCGGGCGTCGTCCACCTGCGCGTCCCAGTACACGAGCCCACCGGTCACCGCCGACCGCTTGAGGGCCGGGGCGAGCTTCAGCGCGCCGCCGCGGGTCAGCTGCCGGTGGCCGGGCAGGCCCCGGGTCTGGCCCAAGGAGAACCCCAGTGAGTCATACGCGGTCACGCCGAGGCCGACATAGGCCCGTTCCCACCCGTGGTGGGTGAACGGGAAGAGGAACGACACCGGGTGCACCAGATGGGGAGCGATCAGTTGCAGCAGCAGCGACCGCTCGCTCAGCGCCTCCCGCACCAGGCCGACGTTGAGCTGTTCCAGGTACCGCAGCCCGCCGTGGATGAGCTTGCTCGAGCGCGACGAGGTGCCCGAGCCGAAATCCCTCGCCTCGACAAGCCCGACCTGCAGGCCCCTGGTCACGGCGTCCAGCGCGACGCCCGCGCCCACGACGCCGCCTCCGATCACGAGGACCTGAAGCTCACCGCTGGCCAGCCCCTCCAGTGCGGCGGCCCGCTCCGCCGGGCCCAGGCGCGTCGATGCCATCGCCGGTTCGCCTCCTGCGCTGTGGTTCGGCCCGGCCTGCTGCGTTCCGGCCGACCGGACCGCGGGCCAGACCCGGCCTTCAGCGCGGCGGGGCACTGGGCGTCACCACGACCTCTACCCGCTGGAACTCCTTGAGATCGGAGTAGCCGGATGTCGCCATCGTCCGGCGGAGCGCGCCCATGATGTTCATGGAGCCGTCCGCGACCGCCGAGGGCCCGAGGAGGATCTGCTCGAGGGACCCGATGGTCCCGACCTTGAGCCGGGCTCCGCGGGGCAGGTCCGGGTGGTGCGCCTCGCTGCCCCAGTGGTAGCCCCGGCCGGGTGCCTCGGCGGCGCGGGCGACCGGCGACCCGGCCATGACCGCGTCCGCGCCGAGCGCGAGTGCCTTGGCGATGTCACCGCTGCGGGTCATCCCGCCATCGGCGATCACGTGCACGTACCGGCCGCCGGACTCATCCAGGTAATCCCGCCGCGCAGCAGCGACGTCGGCAATGGCCGTTGCCATGGGCACCGCGACGCCGAGCACCGCTGCGGTGGTGTGCCCTGCCCCGCCGCCGAACCCGGCCAGCACGCCGGCCGCGCCCGTGCGCATCAGGTGCAGCGCAGCGGTGTAGGTGGCACAGCCACCGACGATGACCGGCACGTCGAGTTCGTAGATGAACTGCTTGAGGTTGAGCGGCTCGGCGCGTCCGGAGACGTGCTCCGCTGACACCGTGGTGCCGCGGATCACGAAGATGTCGGCCCCCGCGTCGATAACCGGCTTGTAATAGCGGACGGTGCGCTGCGGGGACAGCCTTGCCGCAGTGGTCACGCCGGCCGCGCGGATCTCCTCGATGCGCCGGCCGATGAGCTCTTCCTTGATCGGCTCGGCATAGATCTGCTGCAAGCGCTGCGTCGCGGCCGTGTCGTCGAGCTCCGCGACCTCCGCCAGCAGCGGCTCAGGGTTGTCGTACCGGGTCCATAGCCCTTCCAGGTCCAGCGCCGCCAGGCCGCCGAGGCGGCCGATGGCGATGGCTATCGCCGGCGACACGACGCTGTCCATGGGCGCCACGACCAGTGGCATCTCGAACCGGTAGGCGTCGATCTGCCAGGCGATCGAGACCTCTTCTGGGTGGCGTGTTCGCCGGGATGGCACGATGCCGATCTCGTCCAGCGCGTATGCCCGGCGACCGCTCTTGCCCCGCCCGATCTCCACCACGCTCACGTTGCTCCCTCGGCTTGCTCCGCTCCCGCGCGACTGCGCGGCCGCACCCCCGCCGGCCTCGGCATGCGCTGGTAGCAGACCGCGAGGGTCGGCGTCGGCCTGCCGGGCCTAGGTGAGCCGCCCACCATAGTTCGGCGCCTCGGCCACCATCTGGATGTCGTGGGGGTGACTCTCCACCAGGCCGGCGCTGGTGATCTGGGTGAACCGTGCCTGCTGCAGCTCCGCGATCGTCCGGGCGCCACAGTAACCCATGGCGGCGCGCAGTCCGCCGGTGAGCTGGTCGGCGACCGCGGCTAGCGGCCCGCGGTAGGGCACCTGGCCCTCGACACCCTGCGGCACGAGCTTGTCCTCGCGCAGCACGTCGTCCTGGAAGTACCGGTCCTTCGAGAAGGACTTGCCCCGCTCTGAATTGCGCATCGCGCCGAGCGAGCCCATGCCCCGGTACAGCTTGAACTGCTTGCCGTTGATGAAAACCAGCTCGCCTGGCCCTTCCTCGCAACCCGCCAGCAGGCTGCCGAGCATGACGGTGTCCGCACCCGCGGCGATGGCCTTGGCGATGTCCCCTGAATACTGCACGCCACCGTCGCCGACGACCGGCACCCCGGCGGGCCGGCACGCCTGCGCGGCCTCGTATATCGCGGTGATCTGAGGTACCCCGACTCCGGCCACGACCCTGGTCGTGCAGATCGAGCCGGGTCCGACACCCACCTTGACCGCGTCGGCGCCCACCTCTACCAGCGCCTGGGCCCCGGCCCTGGTGGCCACGTTGCCGCCGATGACCTCGGCCCTGGTGTTCGCCTTGACCTGGCGGACCATGTCGATCACCGCCTGCGCGTGGCCGTGGGAGGTATCCACCACCAGGAAGTCAGCGCCCGCCTCGACCAGCGCCTGGGCGCGCCGCTTCGCGTCCTCGCCCACACCCACCGCCGCGCCGACCACGAGCCGGCCCTCGGCGTCCTTAGTCGCGCTGGGAAACTTCTCGCTCTTGGTGAAGTCCTTGACCGTGATGAGGCCGCGCAGCCTGCCCGCAGGGTCGACGATCGGCAGCTTCTCTACCTTGTTGCTGCGGAGCAGCCGGAGGGCCTCAGGCCGCGTCACGCCGACCGGGGCGGTCACGAGCGGCATCGGCGTCATGACCTCGGTCACCCGCCGACGGTGATCGGCCTCGAACCGGATGTCACGGTTGGTGACGATACCGACGAGAACGCCGTCGGCGTCCGTCACCGGTACGCCCGAGATCCGGTAGCGGCCGCACAGGTCCTCGACGTCCGCCACGGTGGCATCCGTGCCACACGTCACCGGGTTGGTGATCATGCCGGCCTCGGACCGCTTCACCATGTCTACCTGCTGGGCCTGTTCCTCGAGGGCCATATTCCGGTGCAGGACACCCACTCCGCCCTGGCGGGCCATCGCGATGGCCATCCGGGCCTCGGTGACGGTGTCCATGGCGGAGGACAGCAGCGGGATCCGCAGCTTCAGGCGCGGCGTCAGCCGCGCGGTCATGTCCGCCTCGCTCGGCAAAATGTCCGAGTGCGCAGGCAGCAGGAGCACGTCATCGAAGGTGAGGGCGGGCGGGCCGAACTTCTCGTCCATATCACGTTCCGTGTCCGGGGCCGTGTGGGATGTCATTCATCCTAGTAACCGGCGCGGCCGACTTGGCCATGGCCGCCGCGACGGGCGCGCCGGCCCGGCAGACCCCTGCGCAGATGGCCTCGCGATCGCCAGCGCTAGTCAGGTGGGCGCTCCGCCCGCATGACGGACATGCTGGTGGGCAGCTCCAGATCCTCCATCCACTGTCCGGCGGCTCCGTGGCTGATCGCGCGCCTGAGCAGGTGCCCGTTCGCCGCGCGGCGCAGATACCCGGGCCCCTGTACGGTTCCCGACGCGTGCTCGCCCTCCTCGACAGGCTCACCGCCGTCCCGGCGGCGGCTGATGTCGTCCTGCACGCTCTGGATGCAGGCCAGGAACTCCCGCTCGTTGTCGAACGCCGCTACCGCCACCGGCCGCCGTTCCCGCCGCTGCGGGTCGTAGCGGTAGTGATAGACGATGAAGCGCTCGATGCTGTCGTCCGCCGGGTCAACGCGCGCCATGGCCTGAGCGTAAGCCCGCGAATCGGCATCGTCATCGGCATAATCCGGCTTTCGCCTGACGACGGTTCAGGCCGACTTGGCCAGCCACTCGTCCTCCGCGACGATGGCCCTGAGCCGGGCCAGGGCACGATGCTGCGCGACGCGGACGGCGCCGGGTGACATGCCGAGCGCCGCGCCTGTCTCCTCGGCTGACAGCCCCGATAGCACCCGAAGCACCAGCAGCCGATGCTGCTGCGCCGGGAGCTGGGCCAGCAGTGCCCTGACTCGCTCGGCCTCGAGGCAGGCCACGGCGATTTCCTCTGGTCCTGGCCGGTCGTCAGGCCCGTCGGGCACGTCCTCGGTCGGGATGGCCTGGCGTGCCGCTGCGCGCTGGGCGTCTGCCAGCTTGTGCGAGGCGATGCCGAAGACGAACGACACGAACGGGCGGCCCATGTCGCGGTAGCGCGGCAGCGCGGTCACGACAGCGATGCAGACTTCCTGGGCTACGTCATCGGCTGCGTGATGGTGACCGGAAATGCGGTCCATCCTGGCCCGGCAATAGCGCACCACCATTGGCCGGATCTGTCGCACTAATGACTCAATTGCGGCTGGCTGACCGCACCGGGCAAGATCTGCCAGCGCCCCTATGTTGCCAGCCCCGGTACTAGCAAGCGTCTTCACCAGGTCCCCCAGGTTCAGTAGCGGTCTCGCGTCTGTCTGGATGAGACCGTGATTCCCCCAGTGGACGGTAAAGCCAACATAGAAATTGGCAACAGAAAGGTCACATTGAGGTGTCGTACCGACACTTGCGTAAAGTGATAACCAAACGCAGTCAGAAATCTACTCTCGGTAATTGCTGCAGGTCACGATGTGTCGCCGTAGCGGCACAAAGGATGCTGTGAATATCAATTGACTACGGAGAATTGATAAAATCTGATTAATGCCTCGACATCAGGCATTGCTCTATACAACCGACTTGACGGCACACACTACGGCAGCAGGCCCCGCCACCGGACTGACCGGTGAGCGGGGCCCGCCACGAAATGGTGCGCTCGCTGGCGCCTAGTGCTGGTGTCCGTGCCCGTGTCCGTGCCCGTTCGCCGCCGCTTCCTCGGGCTCGGGCTTCTCGCTGACCAGGACCTCGGTCGTGAGCAGCATGCCGGCGATCGATGCGGCGTTCTGAACCGCGGACCTGGTCACCTTCACCGGGTCGAGGACGCCCTGGGCCATCAGGTCACCAAACTCGCCGGTGGCCGCGTTGAAGCCGTGACCGGCCGGCAGCTCGGCGATCCGGCCGATAACGACGCCGCCCTCGGCTCCCGCGTTCTCCGCGATCCACCGGGCAGGCGCCGATAGCGCGCGCCGGACGATCTGCACGCCCGTGAGCTCGTCGCCCGCCTTGCCGAGATCACCGAGCTGAGCTGCAGTGTGGACGAGCGCGCTGCCCCCGCCCGGGATGATGCCCTCCTCGATCGCGGCCCTGGTGGCCGAGATCGCATCCTCGAGCCGGTGCTTCTTTTCCTTGAGCTCCACCTCAGTCGCGGCGCCTGCTCGCAGCACGGCCACGCCGCCCGCCAGCTTGGCGACCCGCTCCTGGAGCTTTTCCCGGTCCCAGTCGGAGTCGGTGTTCTCGATCTCGATCCGCAGCTGGCGGATCCGGTCATCGACCTCGGACTGCGTCCCGTCGCCGTCGATGATCGTCGTGTTGTCCTTGGTCACCACGACGCGGCGAGCCTGGCCGAGCACGTCCAGGCCGGCGAGCTCCAGCTTGATGCCAACCTCCTCGCTGACGACCTGGCCGCCGGTCAGGATGGCCATGTCGGCGAGCATCGCCTTGCGCCGGTCGCCGAAGCCTGGCGCCTTCACCGCGGCAACGTTGAGCAGGCCGCGGATCTTGTTGACCACCAAGGTGGACAGCGCCTCGCCCTCGACATCCTCCGCTATCACCAGGAGTGGCTTCTTGCTCTGCGCGATCTTCTCCAGCAGCGGCAGGAACTCCTGCATCGACGAGATCTTGCCGCCAGACAGCAGGATGTAGGCGTCCTCGAGCACGGCTTCCATGCGCTCGGGGTCGGTGACGAAGTACGCCGAGACGTAGCCCTTGTCGAACTGCATGCCCTCGGTGAACTCCAGCTCGATGCCCATCGTCGGGGCTTCCTCGACGGTGATGACGCCGTCCTTGCCGACCTTGTCGAAGGCCTCGGCGATGACCTCGCCGATCTTGGCGTCCTGGGCCGAGATCGTCGCCACATTCGCGATCTCGCTCCGCTCCTCGACGTCACGCGCGACGTTGCCCAGGGCGTCGGCGACAGCCGTCGCGGCGGCGTCGATGCCGCGCTTGAGCAGCAGCGGGTTGGCGCCCGCGGCGACGCTGCGAAGGCCCTCGGCGACCATCGCCTGGGCGAGTACGGTCGCGGTCGTCGTGCCGTCACCCGCAACGTCATTGGTCTTGGTGGCGACCTCCTTGGCGAGCTGCGCGCCGAGGTTCTCGGTCGGGTCTTCTAGTTCGATTTCGCGCGCCACGGTCACGCCATCGTTGGTGATCGTGGGCGCGCCCCACTTCTTGTCGATGACGACGTTGCGGCCCTTGGGACCGAGCGTCACCTTCACGGCGTCGGCGAGGCGGTTGACGCCGCGCTCCAGCGCGCGCCGAGCGTCCTCGTCGAATTCAAGGCTCTTGGCCATTTGATTCCTCGGTGTCTGTGTGTGCGGGTCGGGTCTGTCTGTGCGGGACCGTGTGGTGGTGCGGGTCGGGTCTGCGCGGGGGACGGTCCCCCGGATCCGCGTGCTGCCGCGCGACCCAGCGAATCATGCGACCGCCCCGGACCAGGCCGCGGACCGACGGAGTCTCCTCCGCGGGCCGCGGCCGAGCCGGGGCGGTGCCGGGCGGCATGCACCAGCCCGGCGCGGGCCATGGCCCGCGCGCGAGATCCGCTCGCTACTTCTCGATGATGGCGAGCACGTCACGCGCGGAGAGCACCAGGTACTCCTCGCCGTGGTACTTCACCTCGGTGCCGCCGTACTTGCTGTACAGCACGACGTCTCCGACCTTGACGTCCATCGGAACGCGCTTGGCGCCTGCGTCGTCGAAACGGCCGGGGCCGACGGCCAGGACCTCGCCCTCCTGGGGCTTCTCCTTGGCGGTGTCGGGGATCACCAGCCCGGACGCGGTGGTCTGCTCGGCTTCGAGCGGGCGCACCACAATCCGGTCTTCGAGCGGCTTCAGAACAACCTTGGTGGCGGTCGTCACGATCTGA
>DASQIW010000016.1:0-80246 GCA_035631375.1 Streptosporangiaceae bacterium | reverse complement strand
CAGCCATGCCGGTCGCGCTCGGCTGCCAGGGCACGTTCGTCGCGCTGAACAACGTGGTCAGCCAGAGCGTGCCGCACCTGCACGTGCACGTGGTGCCACGGACCAGGGGAGACGGGCTCCGGGGCTTTTTCTGGCCGCGGCAGCGGTATGAGTCGGATGCGGAGGCCGCCGACTACGCGGACCGTCTGCGCGGCGCGCTGGTAGGGTGACCCGCCGGTCTCAGGGGCCTCGTCGGGTACTTCGCTGCCCCTCTAGCGGCAGCATTGGCCCCGTCACGCCCCTTTGCTAGCTGATCGCGGTGACCAGCAGGCAGGCAGCCGCGGTGATCTCGGCTGCGGCGCCCAGCACGTCGCCAGTAATACCGCCGAGCCGGCGAGTAGCGACCGCTGTCAGCAGTACCGAGCAGGCCAGGCCGACGGCGATGGCCACGGCGTAGATCCAGCCGAGCGCGAATGCAGCGCCGACTGCCACCGCAGCCAGCCCGATGGCTGCTGCCGGGTTCACCGTCCCGGCGACCAGTGCGCCGAGCCCGCCTGGGCGCGCGGCGGGCACGCCGCGGCGGCAGGCGAGGGTGATCGCCAGCCGGGCCGCGACAGCCGCGACGAGGATGGCGAGGGGCCCGCGGCCTATTTGCTCGGCCCGCGCGAGGGCGCTGACCTGGACCAGCAGCGTCAGCACGAGCGTGGCGACGCCAAACGGCCCGATGTCGGACCTGGCCATGATCGCCAGCGCGCGGTCGGCGGACTGCCGGCTGCCCAGGCCGTCGGCCGTGTCGGCCAGGCCATCCAGGTGCAGTGCCCTGGTTAGCGCCGCCAGGACGGCGATGGCGAGAACGGCGGCTAGCAGCGACCCCGTGTGACCGTACTGGCCGCCAGCTACCACGCCGGCCGCCACGCCGCCGAGGGCGAGGCCGACGACCGGGGCCCAGTACATCGCGGCGCGCGCGGTCCGGCGGTCGGGGACGCGGTCGGCTGCCGCCTGGTTGCGGCCGCGCAGGGGCACGGCGGTGAGCAGCGTGATCGCCAGCTCAAGTCCGGCCCCGGGCATGGCGTCGTGCCTGACTGGCGGGGGCTTCGCTGATGTGCGCCTCGCAGGCGCGCGCCTCGACGGGGCGTGACTGTGCATGTGGTGACCCTCTTGAGGATGGCTGGCACCGCTGCGCCTCGGCGGCGGCATATCGTTCGCAGGTGGCCCAACGACCCTACGTCCTGCTGTCGGTGGCGATGTCGGCTGACGGTTACATCGACGACAGCAGTTCGGATCGGCTCTTGCTTTCCAACGATGCTGACTTTGACCGGGTCGACGGTCAGCGGGCTTTGGCCGATGCAGTGCTCGTTGGCGCGACCACCATCCGCCACGACAACCCGAGTCTCCTGGTCCGCTCCGCGGCTCGCCGATCCGCGCGGCAGGAACTCGGCTTGCCTGTCAGCCCTGCCAAGGTGACGATCACCGAGTCGGGCAATCTCGACCCGCAGGCGAGCTTCTTCACCGCCGGGGGCGCAGAGGTCCGCAAGTTCGTCTATTGCGCCAGCCCTGCGGTCCGGACCGCCCAGGACAGGCTGAACAAGGCTCCGGCCACGTCGATCATCGACGCGGGCAGTCCCCTCGACCCGGTCACCGTGGTGACCGACCTCGCATCTCGCGGCATCCGTCGGCTGATGGTGGAAGGCGGCCAGAATATCCACACGCAGTTCCTCGCCGCGGGCCTCGCCGACGAATTGCAGCTGGTGATCGCGCCGTTCTTCGTCGGAGATCCCGATGCCCCTCGATTTGTCGCTGCTGCAGCCTTTCCCTGGGATTCCGGCCACCCGATGACGCTTGCCGAAGCACGCCCCATGGGCGATGTCGTCCTGCTCCGCTACCTGCTCACCGCGCGGGCTCTGGGCGAGGAGCAGGGAGCTGCGGCCAATCCACCGGGCGGCTAATCCGGCTGGCTCGCGGCCTACCTGCGCGATCACCGCGAACTGCCTGGTTAACTCCGCCCACGTGGTCATCGTGAGGCGGGCGACGGTGCAGGATGGGGGCATGAGCGATACGAAGGCGGCTTCGGGCGAGCTGCAGTCCGCGATCGAGCGAAGCGGCTATTACCCGGGCCTCGTGTATGACGCGGTGGCTTCCGCGGTGGGACAAGAGCCCGTGGTCTCGTTCGTCGTGCACCACGACGCGCACTTCGATCCGGGCATGGAAGTGCGCCGCCATATCACGGTCATGGCCCTGACTCCCACCAGGCTCGTGTACTCGCACACCGACGAATACCCGGCGGACGAGGCTGACCCCGAGTCCCGGCCGCAGGCTGAGACGAGCACGGAGGCGGTCCGTCACTCACGGATCTCCTCGGTGGCGCTGACCAGGGTCATCGCTGATCCGGCTTCGTACCTGCCGGGCGTGACTACCCCGACAGAGGTCGTGCTGACAATCGGCTGGAACGTGCTCTCCCACCTGGAGATTGAGCCCGCGCACTGTGGTGACGAGAACTGCGAGGCCGATCACGGCTTCACCGGCACGATGACCGCCGACGACCTGACCGTGCGGGTCAGCGCTACCGCGGACGGTCCCGAGGCAGTCGAACAGGTGACGTCGTTCGCGCGGGCCCTCACCGAGGCGACCAGCGGCCCGTGACGGCGGCGGGGATCGAAGACCCGGATTCCGGCCCGGTGGTGCCCCGCTACGGGGAGAACACTCTGGCTGACCTCAGCGATTCGCTGCTCGCCTCGCTCGGTGTTCCCGGCGCCAGCAACCCGCTCGGGCTCGCGCCGGCTGACCGGGTATGCGTGCTCCTTGTCGACGGCCTTGGCTGGGAGCTGCTGCGCAGCCACCGGTCCGCGGCGCCGTTCCTGGCCGGGCTCGTCGAGACCGGCTGCTGGCTGACGGCCGGGTTTCCTTCGACGACCGCGACGAGCCTTGGCTCGCTCGGCACCGCCCGGCCGCCCGGGCAGCACGGCCTGCTCGGTTACCAGGTCCGGGTGCCCGAGACTGGCCGGCTGCTCAACGCGCTGCGGTGGGACAAGGCGGTCGACCCCATCGCCTGGCAGCCAGGGTCCACGATCTTCGATAGATGCGCAGCTGCCGGGGTCTCGCCGATCCGGGTCGCGGCCGGTGCCTTCCGGAACTCGGGACTGTCGGTGGCGGCCATGCGCGGCGCGGACTACCGCGCCGCGGACTCTCTCGGGGCCCTGGTCGCGTGCACTGTGTCGGCCCTGGCGGAGGGGCGGCGCGCGCTGGCTGTGGTCTACACCGGTGACCTGGACGCCACCGGCCACGCGTGGGGATGCACGTCACCAGCGTGGCGGTTCCAGCTGCCGTTCGTGGACCGGCTCGCCGAGCAGCTGGCAGCGGCGCTGCCCGCGCGAACGGCGCTGTACGTGACGGCTGACCACGGGATGGTCGATGTCCCGGCGTCGGAGCGCATCGACGCGGACGCGGTGCCCGAGCTGCGGGAAGCAGTGGCGCTGCTGGCCGGAGAGGGCCGCGCGAGACACGTCTACGCGGTGCCGGGTGCGGCGGCGGACGTGCTCGCGCACTGGCAGGCAACGCTCGGTGACAGCGCGTGGGTTGTCAGCCGCGACGAGGCCATCGAGAAGGGCTGGTTCGGGCCAGTGGCGGGTGCCCCCCTGGGGCGCATCGGCGACGTTATCGCGGCCATGCGTGGCCGGTCAGCAGTGGTGGCGACCCGGGCCGAACCGCGCGAGTCAGCGCTTGTCGGCATGCACGGATCACTGACCCCAGCCGAGCAAAGAGTGCCGCTATTGGGCTACGTAGCGTGACGGTAGCGGTTTCGAGCAGATGGTTATCCACAGGTTCTCCCGGGAATCCGCACCGGCCGGCGGTCGGTTATGCACAGTTACTCGCGAGTTATCCACAGCGTCAGGAGGATGGATGACAGAACCGGGCGCCGGCCCGCTCATGGGCGTCGCCGCACTAGCCGACGCGCTGGCTGCGGCTGATCCGCCGGTCCTGATCGACGTCCGCTGGCGGCTTGGCGGGCCGCCTGGCATCGAGAGCTACCGGGCAGGCCACCTGCCGGGCGCGGTCTACGTGGATCTGGACAGTCAGCTCGCCGGCCCGCCTGGCGACGGCGGGCGTCACCCCCTTCCGGACGCCGCGGCGTTCGAGGCAGCCATGCGAGCCTCGGGCGTGCGGGACGACCATCTGGTTGTCGTCTACGACGATGCCGATTCCACGATCGCTGCCAGGGCGTGGTGGCTGCTGGGCTACCACGGTCACCGCCTCGTCCGGGTGCTGGACGGCGGGCTGCGGGCATGGGCGGCGGCGGGCCTGCCGGTTAGCAAGGATGAGGTGAGGCCGACCCCGGGCGATTTCTCGGCGCGGCCGGGCCAGCTGCCGGTGCTTGATGCTGGTAGCGCAGCTGACGTGGCCAGGTCCGGCACGCTGCTGGATGCCAGGGCACCCGCGCGGTACCGGGGGGAGACCGAGCCGGTCGACAAGGTGGCCGGGCACATTCCGGGCGCGCTGAGTGCGCCGACCGCCGAGAACGTGACCAGCGAGGGCCTGTTCCGGTCCGCTGGAGAGCTGCGGTCGCGCTTTGAGAACCTGGGGATCACGGCGATACTCAACGGGCACTCTCCCGTGACGGCGGCTGGGCCGCCGGTGGGTGTCTACTGCGGCTCGGGCGTTACCGCAGCGCACGAAGTGCTGGCGCTGGACCTTGCAGGCATTCCTGCCGCGCTGTACGTGGGTTCCTGGTCTGGCTGGATCGCCGATCCTTCTCGCCCCGTCGCAACCGGCCCCCGGCCGGGTGCCCTGGCGGACTGACGGTCGCGATGGCACTTCCGCCGGTCAGGACGCTCGTGCTGGCGTCCGGGTCACCCGCCCGGCTGCGGCTCCTGCGCGATGCCGGGATTGACCCGGTTGTCGTGGTCAGCGGCGCGGACGAAGCCGACCCAGGGGGTCTGGGCACGGCCGCGCTCGTGGCCGTGCTGGCCGAGCGTAAGGCGGCCACGGTCACCGCGCTGCGGCCGGATGACCTGGTGCTCGGCTGCGACTCAATGCTCGACGTCGGCGGGGTGGCGCTCGGCAAGCCGGCGACTGCGGCTGAGGCCACCTCGGTGTGGAGGCGGCTCGCAGGACGCGAGGCGGTCCTCTATACCGGTCACCGGCTCATCGACGGGCAGTCTGGCCAGCAGGCCGGTGGCGTCGCGGCCACCATCATCCGGTTCGGTGAGCCAACGGACGCCGAAATCGCTGCCTATGTCGCGACTGGCGAGGCGCTTACCCTCGCGGGCGGCTTCAGCATCGACGGCCGCGGTGCGGCATTCGTCGATGGCATCGACGGCGACGCGAGTAACGTGATCGGGCTGTCGCTGCCGCTGCTCCGCCGGCTACTCGCGGAACTTGGTATTGCCATCACGGACCTGTGGCGCCCTCGGTCCGAGCCAGCGTCTGGCTAGCGGCGCCGGCGCCGGTCAGCTGTCAGGGCTGCGGAGCTCGTCCTCGCGGCCCGGCGCGTCCTCGCCGAACTCGTCCTCGTGACCCGGCGCGTCCTCGCCGAGCTCGTCCTCGTGCTCGGCGCTGTCCCCTCCGAACTCGTCCTCGCGGCCCGGCGCGTCCTCGCCGAGCTCGTCCTCGTGGCTACCTCGGTCCGGTCCACCAAACACGTCATCTGGCTGGCTCATTGCTGGCCCCCGTCGTCTCATCGGCTGTCGCACACACTGCCCGAATCCTCGGGGTTTCCAGGACTACCCTGTGCCCGAGTCGTAATCCTCGTCTAGGACATGAACGGCGGCTTCCTCGGCTGTCGCGCCGCCGCTGTCGATGCCGGCGTCAAACCCGACAGATTCCCCGTCGTCCACCCAGGAGCTGCTCTCGTCGCCGTCAAGGTGGGAAATGAGACGACCAGCTCGCGGGTCCGGCCCGTCCGCGGCCAGTGCGCGCCGCACGTCATAGTCAGGCTCGTTCTCGTCCAGGCCGGCGAACTCGTCATCACCGTCGCCCCCTGCGCCGACGTCCGGCTCCTCCTCGGCGAGCAGCTCGTCGAGCGATTCGCCGTTCTCCTGCTCCTCTGCGGTGCCGCCGGATCGGATCGGTGCCGACCAGCGCTCCGGGGTCGCGACGCCACGGTCGAGCGGGTCGTCCCCCGGCGGGCCCGTGAGGGTGTCGGATGTGTCGAGGACCTCGTAGTCCTCGAGGTCTTCTGACTCGTGCTGGCGCTCTGTCATTCCGGCTTCCCTCCGCTGGCGCATGCCCCCGGTGTACGGCCCCCCGGCACCGGCAGCGTCGCTGGTCGGGCAGACGAGGCTGGTAGCTCCACGCTACGTCAGCCCGGTCCTCAGGGCGGATGCGCCCTGGCGGGCCTGCACTCAGCGCCGGGTCGGCCGCCTGGCGGGTGAGGCGGAGGCGGGGCAGGGGCGCCGGTTATCCGCTCCCCGCGCGGGTAACAACCTGGCTGTTGCGGCAGCGCCGTCGCCGGGAGGGGCCGGGACATGAGTTACGCAAGGCAGATGGTGGATGCCTATCCAGGAACGATCGGCATCGAAGCATCGCTGCTCGCCGGCACGATCGAGGCGCTTACCGACTGCGCCCAAGCCTGCACGGCAGACACCGACGATGACCTCAGCGAGCCGAACGTCGCCGAGATGGTGGCGTGCATCCGGCTGTGCCTGGACTGCGCAGATGTCTGCACAGCGACCGCCGGGGTCGCGAGCCGCCAGCGGGAAGAACTCAATCCTGAGGTCATGAAGCCGCTGCTCGAGGCGTGCGCGGCCATCTGCAGGAGCTGCGCCGACGAATGCGAGCGGCATGCCCACATGCACCGGCACTGCCGGGTTTGCGCTGAGGCCTGCCGGCGCGGCGAGCAGGCGAGCCGGGAGCTCCTGGCCGCCATTCGGTAAGCGCCGCCTCCGTGCGCTGCTAGAGCCGGCGCAATGTTGAATGAAGCAGGTCCTCGACGCGCCCGGTCATGCCCGCGGTGTCGACGGGAGCGCGGTCGGCTACCTGGACGGGGATGAACTGTCGCCATTGGTCGTTATAGGCGGCAATCGCGTGCAGATCCCACCACGGGTCGACTGTGCGGCCGGCTTCGGCCTCGTAGGCCAGCCGGAATTTCTCAGCTACGTCCGCCCCGAACAGCACGGCAAGGTTGAGCCTGCAATGTCCGACGTCGAGGTCGGGTGGCCCGGTGGACGCCATCGCCCAGTCGACGACTCCGGTCAGACGGCTTCGCAGCCAGAGAAAGTTGAAATGCTGGAAGTCGCCGTGGGTGAAACAGGATTCCGCTTGCCGGCTGTGCTTGCGCAGCACGCGGCTCATGGTGCGCCACGCACGGGTGTCTGTTGCCGATCTCGGAACGGCAAGTTCCGCGCGGTCGATCCAGCCTTGGAAGGCGGGCGCGGATACTGGCGCATGGTGGATCGAAGCAGCTGTGCGTGCGATCTGCCGTAGCCAGAAGTCGCGATCGTCGGGCATCAGGTCGATGCGGCCTGGCAACCGGGTCATCAGGAGGGAGGGACGCGATCCGGTCGCAGCGCCATCCGCGCAGATGCCGACGAGCTCCGGTGCGGCCAGACCCGAGGCGCGCAGCCCGTCGAGGGTGGCAGCTTCCCGGTTGAGCATGGTCCGATGGCGCTCCGTGGGCCCCTCAAGCTGCCGCAGCACTAGCTGATGGCGGTGCCCGTCCTGCTCGACCGTCAGCCGATGAACCACAGAAACGATTCCGCCAGTCAACCTCCGCCACGCCACGACCCTGGCACCGGCTACCTGCTCGACCCAGCGCAGCGTCTCAGGTGATGGGCGCTGACGCCGAAAGTCCACAGCCAGCCACCCTGGCACAGGCGCGCAGGCTCGCCCAATGGGTTTCCGATGCTCAGCGAGCGCTGCCGAGGACAACCATGCTGTCCTGGCTGAGATGGGCGCCGAGATGCGTGGCGAGAGCCCGGCCCGCCGGGCTGGGCGGTCCGGAGGCGCGCCAGGCGAGCACCAGCCGGCCGCGCAGCTCGGGCGGATCGATGCGCAGCACCGCGAGCCGGTCCTTGCGGAACTCGGCAAAAGGGCCAGGGAGGAACGCGACCCCGAGCCCATGCGCGGCTAGGTCCGCGACGATCTCGGGCGAGGTGGCCTCGAACGCGACGCGCGGCGACACGCCCTCCGCAGCGCATGCCTCATCGAGCCTGGCCCGCAGCCCCGAACCACGCGGCAGGCTGATCAGCGGCTGGCCCGCTAGGTCCGCCAGCGTCACGACTCCCCGGCCGGCCAGTTCGTGCTGGTGGCCGACGGCCGCGACGATGGGCTGGTCGACGATCACCTGAAGATGCAGGCCCTCCGGCGCCGCAGCCCCGATGCTCAGGATCGCCGCGTCCAGGTGACCGGTCAGCACTTCGCCGGCGAGCCGGTCAGTGTCACCCACCGACAGGGCAATCTCGACCATCGGGTGCTGCTCGTGGAAGGCCGCGAGCAGGCCGGCCAGGTCGACATTAGGCGAGGTGACGGTGCCGACGGCGGCGCGGCCGCGCAGGAGTCCGGTCAGCTCGCTCACCGCGACTCGGGCGCCGTCGACTGCCGCCAGCGCCGCCCGGGCGTACGGCAGCACCGCCGCACCGACGGCCGTTGGTCGCACCACCCGGTCGGAGCGGTCCAGTAGCTCCTCGCCCAGTTCTCGCTCAAGCCGCCGGACCTGGGCGCTGACGCCCGGCTGACTGACCAGAAGCTTCTCGGCGGCCCTGGTGAAGCTGCCTTCGTCCGCCACCGCGATGAGGTAGGAGAGCTGGTGCAGTTCCATAATCAATGATTATAAGAAGTGGCATGAGAATCTCTTGGACTTCTGACGACTTGTGGCGCCAGGCTGGAGACGGCTGAGAACAAAACGAAAGGAAGTCAGCGATGACCACGTCTCTTCGCCAGAAGGCCCAGACGCCCGAGGAGATCACGGACCTGTTCGTGCAGCGGCTCAACGAGCGTGACGCCGACGGCATGGCCGAGCTGTACGCGCCGGATGCGGTCATGGCCTACCCGCCAGGCCAGACCACCGTCGGACGGGACGCGATCCGCGCCGTGCTCGCTCGGTTCGCCGCGCAGGCACCGCTGCCGGTGCCGCAGGAGGAGTCGCTGCCGGCCCTCCGCTACGGCGACGTGGCACTGACCTCGACCCCCTCGAAGGATGGCTCAGGGATACGGGTCCAGGTCACCCAGCGTCAGCCGGACGGCAGCTGGCTGCGCGTCATCGACCGGCCGGAGAGCCGATCGTCCGCAACAGGCACGAGAACGTCGGATCGCTAGCTGCCCGGCAGCACGCTCTCCTCGTGATCGAGCTCGTGCTGCAGGGTTCGCAGGCAACTGTCCGACATCCGGCCGCCGTCCCGCCAGCGCACCAGCTCCTCGCGCTGGGCCTCGATCACCGCGTGCTGAGCGCGGACGGCGGCCTCCAGCTCCGGGGTCCAGCCGGATTCGCCATCCGCGTCGGTGAGCATCTCGAACTCTCGCTCGTGCCGCTCTGCCCGGCGGCGCAGCGAGGTACGGAGCCTGTCGGCGATGCTGGCCGGAATTTCGCGGCTCGCCTGCATGTCGTCCACCGTGCGCAGCGCCGCGCCGATGGCCGATAGCCGGGCCTCGTGCCGGATCTGCGCGTCCTCGGCTTCGTCGGCCTTCAGGCCGAGCCGCCGCAGCAGCGGCCCGAAGGTCAGGCCCTGGCCGACCAGCGTGACCAGGACCACGATGTACGCGCACAGCAAAAGCAGGTCCCGGTCGGGGAACGGCGCGCCGCTGTTGACGGTCAGCGGCACCGAGAAGATGGCCGCGAGCGTGATCACGCCCCTTGTGCCGGCCCAGCTCAGCGCGATCACCTCGCGTCCGGTCAGCGGCGGCGCGTGGTGCCCGAGGCGCCAGCCGAGCGTCCGGGGCACCGACTGGGTGAGGAATAGCCAGATCGGCCGGACCAGCAGCACGCCCGCCAGCGTCACGACGATGGCGCTGGCGGTGAGGCTCGCAGGCTCGGCATTGAGACCACGCAAGACCGCCGGCAGTTGAGCGCCGATGAGCAGGAACACCACGCCCTCGAGGACGAACTCCACGAGCTGCCACACCGCGTCGGTCTGCAGCCGGCTGACACCTGACTCATCGCGCGGCGAGTCGTGGGCGGCCATCAGGCCGGCGATGATCACGCACAGCACGCCGGATACGTGTGCTGACTCCCCAGCGAGGTACGCGGCGAACGGTGTGGCCAGCGAGACCGCGTTGGCCCGCAGCGGATCGCGCAGCAGTGGCCGGACGAGCCGCAGCACATACCCGAAGGCCATCCCGATCAGCAGTCCGCCCACCGCGGCCAGCACGAACTGGCCCACCGCCAGCCCGAGAGAAAATTCGGCGCTGACAGTCGCCGCGACCGCGACCTGCAGGATGGTCAGCGCGGTCGCGTCATTGAGCATGCCCTCGCCGCCGATCAGCGTGAGCATCCGCGATGGCAGCCCGGCTCGCCGCCCGATGGCCAGCGACGCGACCGGGTCAGGAGGAGAGACCGCTGCGCCGAGCACGAGGCCGGCCGCGAGCGTGATCCTCGGGACCACGAGGAAGATGAACCAGCCGACCGCCAGGGCGGTCACCAGCGGGAGCAAGACAGACAGGCTCGTGATCGGCCGCCAGTCAGCCCGGATCGCCACCAGGCTCGACCGCAGCGCCGCCGCGTACAGGATCGGCGGGATGATGAGCCACAGCACGATCTCCGGTTTCAGTTGCACCGCGGGCAGCGGCAGCACCGCGTAGATCAGGCCACAGCCAGTCAGCACGATGGCGTAGGGCACCCGGAACCGGTCGGCCAGCCCGCGGGTCACCACGATGACCGCGACCAGTGCCAGCGCGAAACCGACGACCTCAGCCGGGTGCGTCATGGCCCGATTCTCGCAGAGGCCTTCCGTCGGCCAGCGTGGGTGAACGGCCGCCCCGCCGGACGCCTGGCTGGTGTTGGCGCGCCGTTTCCCGTGCCGCCACCGCACTGCCACGCTCCGGGCCTTGGCAGCGGCACCGTCAGCTGGACAGACTGGGGCTCATGCTGACACGACGCACCGTTCTACAGCTCATGGCCGCCTCCGGCGCGGCCGTGACCGCCCCCGAGTTACTCGCCCAGACGGCGGCGAACGCCGCGCCCGCGACGACCCCGGCTGGATCCGGCGGGATCAGCCACGTCGTCATCCTGATGATGGAGAACCGCTCGTTCGACCACTTCCTGTCGTGGCTGCCTGGTGCGGACGGCCGCAACGACCTGGTCTTCCAGTCCACGGACGGCAATTTCTACCGGAACTACCCGCTCGCGCCTGACTTCCAGGGCTGCGGCTACTCCGACCCGGATCACAGCTGGGAAGGCTTTCTCGTCGAGCACAACTTCGGCGCGATGAACGGCTTCCTGCAGCGCCCGACGACTCCGGCAGGCAATCCCGGCGTGACCCTCGCGGCGGCCAACACGTTCCCGATCGGTTACTACACCAACCTCAATCCCGACGGCAGCAGCAAGGTCCAGCCCGACCTTCCGGTGATCGGTGCGCTCGCACAGCGGTATACGGTCCTCGACCGCTACTTCTGCTCGTTCGCGGGGGAGACCTTCCCTAACCGGTTCTACCAGCATGCGGGCCGCACGGACCGGGACCACAACACCGCGACAGTCTCCGCGCTGGCGACGATCTGGGATCAGCTCTCGCCCGTGCCGAACAGCCGGGGCATCCCCACCGGGGCCTACTTCTTCCGCGACCTGCCGTACCTGGGGCTGTGGGGAACAAAGTACCTGCCATTCTGGCGGCCGTTCTACTCCGGCGAGCCCAACGCGATCGGCATTCCGAACGCCCTGCTCGGGCCCTCCTTCACCGACACGGTTGCGGCGGGGAACCTGCCGAACGTCAGCTTCATCGACCCGGCCTTCGACACCGAGGGCAACGGCACGTCAGCTGACGACCATCCGCTCGCGGACATCCGGCTTGGCGAGCGGTTCATCGCCGATGCTTACCACACGCTCGCAAGCGCCGGGTACCTGGACAGCACCGTTTTCGTCATCACCTTCGATGAGTGGGGCGGTTTTTACGACCACGTGCCGCCGCCGCACGTCGTCGACGACACCGACCCGTCGACCGTCGACCACACCGGGGACGGCACGACGCCCACCGACGGTCAGCTCATTCCGGACTACACCCAGCTTGGCTTCCGGGTCCCGGCCATCGTGGTCTCGAGCCACGCGCCCCCAAGGGTGGTGTCCGGCGGCCCGTACGAGCACACCTCGACACTGCGGTTCATCGAGACGACCTTCGGCCTCCAGCCGCTGACCGCTCGCGACGCCAACGCCCGGAACCTCGGCGAGGTTCTCGTGCCCGCCAAGATCCCGCTGGCTGCCCGCGGCAGCATCCCGACGAGCAGCCAGGTACCAGGCCCCGATAACGACGCGGACGCGATCTGCAGCGCAGCGAGTGTGCAGTCGGTATCACCGCCGCCGGTCGGGACTGGCCAGCCGTCACCGGACCAGGCGCTGATCGCGCGGGCAGGCTGGCCATCCGGCTCGGGCATGGTGAATTTCGGCAAGCAGTACCGCGGCAGCTGAGGCCGAGAGGCGGACACATCGCAACAATCGTTACAGAGAACGGAGGCTAGCATCTGGCTGGCGCAGCACTCGAATATATGTTCTAATAACTCGGTGGCAACGGACAGGCGGCCGTCTTGGTGGAGCAGGAGCTATCCGGAGCGATGCAGCCACGGGCATGAATGGGGCCCGGGGCGCGTGCTCGTGTCATGGATGCCCTGTGAGTGTCCGGCCGCGACTGCCAGCGGGGCGAGCGGCGCGGGCCACCTGCGGATCTCATGCCAGACGCCCGGCTGTGGCTCGGTCTTCTACAGCCCTCAGCACGAGTGGTGATGCCCGTCGCAGGTTTGATCCCGCACTCGCAGGTCAACATCTACCTGGGCGCGCTAGGGGTTCTCATAGACGGGGGTCGATATGAGCAGCACGCAGCCCAGCAGCACTTCGATGCGGACGCGCGAGCTGGCCGCTGTCGATCAGAAACTCGAGGTCGTGACCGTCCCTGTATCGGACGTCGACCGGGCAAAGGACTTTTACCAGGGCCTGGGATGGCGGCTGGACGCCGACATCGTCGCCAGTGACGCCTTCCGCGTCGTCCAGCTCACGCCACCACACTCGGCGTGCTCGGTCGCCTTCGGAACCGGCGTTACCACGGGTGAGCCGGGATCGGTACACCGCCTTATCCTGGCCGTCGACGACATTGACAGGGCGCGGGCAGACCTCGTCAGCCGTGGCGCTGAGGTCAGCGACCTGTTCCATCTTGCCGGGGGACGTGTTCCTGGCCGTGACCCGCAAAATCGCTCGTACCAGACCTACGCCTCGTTCAGCGATCCCGATGGCAACGAGTGGCTTCTCCAGGAAATCAAGGCGCGGCTCCCTGGCCGGGAATGGGAGGCCTGACGATGGAGATCGGCGCTCTAGCGAGCCTGCTGCACGAAACGGCCGAGCACCACGGTCCCTTTGAAAAGACCCATGCGCCGCACAACTGGTGGGACTGGTACGCCGCCTACATGGATGCCCGCGAGCAAGGAAGCACGCCGGAACAGGCGTCGAAGGCCGCGGGTCGCTACATGGCGGACGTCCTCGGTATAGCAGCCCTCTGACCTTAGACGTCGGTAAAGGTCGGGACGCGCTTTTCGAACCGCGCCGCGACAGCCTCCACCTGATTAGGGCTACCGATCAAGGCACGTATCTCCGCCTGCTCCGCCGCGAACCCGGACGCGAGGTCGTGCCGACCGGCGAGGGTCAGCAGCCGCTTTGCCGCCCGGATCGCATGAGGATTCTGCCCGGCGATTTCCTTGGCCATGGCGAGGGCCGCCGTGAGCGGATCAGGTTCGGCGCGGGTGGCCAGCCCGATCCGTACGGCCTCCTCGCCAGTGACGAACCGACCGGTGAACGTCAGCTCCTTGGCGACGTCCCGGCCGACCAGTTCGGGCAGCAGCTGGGTCCCGGTCATGTCCGGGATGAGGCCCCAGGCCACCTCGAACACGGACAGCCTCGCGTCGGGCGCGACGATCCGGACATCAGCCCCGAGCGTGATCTGCAGCCCGCCGCCCAGCGCGTTGCCGTGCACCGCAGCGATCACCGGAACGGGGAGCTCCGCCCAGACGTAGGCCGCGCGCTGCCCGGCGGCCTTTGCCGGACCTTCCGACGGCGGGACCTGCGCGGGCGCGGGTAGTCGCTCGCCTGCACGCATCGCGGCGAACGAGGCGAAGTCCAGGCCCGCGCAGAAGTCAGGACCGTTGCCGGACAACACGACGACCCTCAGGCCAGGCTCGGTCTTGAGACGCTCGCCGGCCGCGACGAGTGCTCCGAACATCGCCGCGTCGAGCGCGTTGCGCTTCTCAGCCCGATTCAACCGGACATCGGCCACGCCATGGGTCAGGGTGACGGTCACGCGCTCAACGGTGCCGGTCGGCGAATTGCTCATGTGGCTGGCTTCCCTCAATCTGGTCTGGGTCTTCTGTCTTGCTTCGAAGGTCGTGGGCAGGTCACGCTAGCGTCACCCGCACCGGTGCTGCTCGTAGATCCCTTGTCTTGCTATCGCGTGTTTTATGTCATGTATCCCGTTCAGCATGCGCTGAGCCGTACGATACGCATGTCGCTGACCTGCGACGACCAAGGAAAGGGCGGCAAAGTCGGCCGACAACTGCGGATGGCGGCCGGCGCTTGCGGAGGGTGTCGCTACATGCGTGACCGGATCATTCACTGGGCGAGGGCCTCATGGGTGGATATCGCCTGGGTGGCCTTCATACTGCTGAACCTGCTCGCGATGCGCCTCTTCGCGCAGTGGCAGACCGTGCCGTTCCTGGTTATCTGGATCAGTCTCGCAGCGCTCTATGGCTTCCGCCTGTGGCGACTGGGGTCGGCGCTCGTCACCGCCACGACGCTTACCCTGGCCACCGGCGGCCTGATCGGGTGGCAGGTGCTGCGCGGGAAGCAAGACGCGGACTACCTGGCCGAAGTCCCGCTGATCGCGATGATGTTCGTGATCATGGTCTGGCACTCCCGGCGCCGGGGCGCCGCGATGGAGGATATGCGGCGGGTCTCGGATCACAACCTGCGGCTTCTCGAGCAGCAGCGCCAGTTTCTGCAGAATGCCTCGCACGAGCTGCGTACCCCGTTGACGATCGCGCTCGGCCACGCGGAATTGATCGAGCGCGCCGCGACCGATCGCGCGATCGCGAAGGACGCGCGGGTGGCGGTCACTGAGCTGTTCAGGATGCGACGGCTCACGGACCGGTTGCTGTTGCTCGCCGCCGCGGAGAGCCCGGAGTTCCTGTCTCAGGGTCCGGTCGATGTCCAGCACTTCATGCTGGAGACCTTCGACCGCTGGGCGCACGTGTCCAGGCCCTGGTCGCTGGGCGCGCTGCCCGACGCCACGATGTACGCCGACGCGGACCGGCTGACGCTGGCCATCGACGCCCTGATCGAGAACGCCATCGACCACACGCCCTCGGACAGCCCGATCGGGCTGAGCGCCCGGTGCAACGACGACATGGTGATACTCGCCGTGAGTGACTCGGGTTCTGGCATAGCCCCGAGCGACATCGGACGGATCTTCGGCCGGTTCTCACGGGTGGACCACGACAGGACGCGGCAAGCCGGCGGATTCGGACTGGGCCTCGCTCTCGTGCAGGCGATCGCGCAAGCCCACGGCGGGGCGGTGGACGTGCGCAGCACCCTGGGCCGGGGGTCCGTATTTGAGCTCAGCGTTCCGGCCGCACAGTTGGCCACCCAGCCGACGCCGCTCGCGGATCAGCGCGCCGACCTGCGCGTCCAGTCGGCGTAAGCGCAGCACGTTGCGCCGCACCAGCATGAGCGGCAAGCGGCTGCCGCCTGTCGCGGCCGTGATCGATTTCATCGCCTGCATCAACCGCGGGGACATCGACGGGCTGGGCAAGCTGATGACCGACGATCACGAACTCCTCGTATTCGGCGAGGAAGCCGTGCGGGGCCGGGCGCCCAATACCCAAGCATGGGCGGGATACGCGGCGGCCTATCCGGATTATGTGATCTATCCGCGTGCTGTCGTCGAGCCACGTGACGGCTGCGTCGCGGTACTGGGGCACACCTCCGGCTCACACCTCGGCCTGGCCGATCACGAAGAACGCAGGCTGTCCGTTATCTGGCTCGCGGAGGTGGAGGACGGCCGGCTGCGTTACTGGCGGCTGCTCGAAGACACACGCGACCGCCGCGCCGAGCTCGGACTGCCCCCGATGGCCTGAACGGCTCGTGCCCGCTAGCCGATCTTGAGACTCTGGCCGCCGTCCACGTTCAGCGCCACCCCTGTGATGAACCCGGCCTGCGGGGATACGAGAAACAGCGCGGCTTCCGCCACGTCCCAGCCCGTCCCCATCGTGCCGAGCGGGACCTTGGAGTCCCGCAGTGCGATGACCTGCTCCCTGGTCAGGCCGTCCCTGCCCACGCGGGGCTCGATGGCCATGGGCGTGTTCATCAGGCCCGGCAGGATGCAGTTGACGCGGATGCCGTGCATGGCATAGGTGATGGCCAGGTTTTCCGTCAGGGCGATGACACCGGCCTTGGATGTCTTGTAAGCAATGTTCGGGTAGTCGACCACCGCCGCTGCCGATGAGATATTGACGATCACGCCCGACCGCTGTGGTTGCATGATCGCGAGCACGTGCTTGCACGTCATCACCATGCTGCGCAGGTTGATCGCTGTGACCAGGTCGAACGCGTCGCTGCTGATATCGGCGACGGGTCCGTCGCCGGCCGCGAGGCTGACTCCCACGTTGTTGTGCAGAATGTCGATGCGGCCCAGGCGGCTCACCGTCTCTACGACAAATCGCTCGACGTCGCGCTCCACCGTGATGTCGGCAGCCAGCGCGAGCGCGGTGCCGCCCTCCTCCGTGATGGCGCTCACCGTGGCCTCGGCAGCGTCGAGATGACGGTCGACGCACACCACCTGCGCACCCTCGCGGCCGAACAGCACTGCTGTGGCCCGGCCGTTGCCGATGGTCGCACCCGGTGTCTGGCCGGCACCGACCACGATGGCTACCTTGCCGTCAAGACGACCCACGTTCATCGCTCCGGGCATCGCACAAGACCCGCCATCAGGTCGGTTTGATCCTTGCACACAACTGGTGGCACGATCGCGAACGTGAGCAAAGCGCTGCGCGAACTGTTGATGCGACACGTCGACGCCGGCACCATTCCTGGCGCTGTCGCGCTCCTGGGTGCCGGGGACATCGAGGTCGTCGCCGCCGGGGTGGCGTCGATTGGTGACGGTCTCATGGCCGAGGACGCCATTATGCGGATCCAGTCGATGACCAAGGCGATCACAGCGGTCGCGGCCCTGCGTCTTGCCGAGTCGGGGCGTCTCGAGCTCGACCAGAGTCTGGTGAGCTGGCTTCCGGAGCTCGCTGACCGTCAGGTTCTGCGCGATCCAGCGGCTGAACTCGACGACACTGAGCCGGCTCGCCGAGCCATCACACTTCGCCACCTGCTGACCAATACCTCCGGGTACGGCATGGCGCTTCAGGCTTCGCCACTGCAGCAGGCGATGGCCGCGAACGGCACGGAGGCGGGACCGGAGCCCCCCGCGATGGGCGCTGATGAGTGGCTGCGCCGCCTGGCCGAACTTCCGCTTGCATTCCAGCCGGGAGAGGGATGGCGCTATCACCATTCGTTCGGCGTGCTCGGCATCCTCATTTCGCGCGTGACGGGCAAGCCGCTCGGTGAGCATCTGGCCGAGGACATTTTCGGGCCGCTCGGGATGACTGACACCGCGCTGTGGGTAGCGGATGACAAGCTGGACCGGCTTCCGGCTGCTTACCGGCACGGTGAAGGCGGACTCACCGAAACCGAGCCCGCCGGTGGCGGCTTCTACGCAGGGCCGCCGCCATTCGACGTCAGCCACAGCGAGCTCGTCTCCACCGCGCGGGACTATCACCGCTTCGCGCGGATGCTTGCCGAAGGAGGGCGCGTCAGCGGCCAGCCGATGATCTCAGCTGACCATCTGCAGCAGATGACCAGCGACCAGGTGCCGGCCGCGTGCAAGACCGCGGACAGCTTCTTCCCTGGGTTCTGGGACGGCGCGGGATGGGGTTTCGGCGTGGCCGTGGAAATAGAGGGACCCCAGCGTGGCCGCATCGGCTGGTCCGGCGGACAGGGTACGAACTTCTTCGTCGACCCAGACGGCACGGTCGGCGTCCTGCTGACTCAGGTAGAGATGGGTCAGGAGATGTCGTCGCTGATCACGCAGTTCCAGGCGCTGCACGAGCCGAAGTGATCGTCTTCCCGAGCGCGGCATCGACAGAGCCCGCTCCCAAGTCCGTCCGCAGGGCCGTGTACCTGATGTATGCGGGCGCTGCGGTGTATCTGATCAGCGGAGTCGTCGGGCTGGTCTCCCTCGTGACTGCCGGTCCCACAAGCCCGTCCGCGTTGCATGTTCCCGCGCTGCTTGACGTTGTTGCCGTCCTCAGCATCGTGGTCCCCATCGTGCTGTGGCCATGGATGGCGTGGAAATGCCGGGCAGGCCGGCCATGGGCCCGGATCCTCTCGACGGTCTTCTTCGGGCTGGCTACTGTCGTCACGCTGGCCTCGGGCCCGTATGGCGCGTGGGGACTGGCGGGCGCGATGGTGGGTTGGTTCGTTGGCCTGGGCGCGGTCATCCTGCTGTGGCAGCGCTCATCGTCGCCGTACTTCCGCGCCGGGCGCATCTGACCATGACAGCGCAGTTGCCCAGGTCAGCACCATCTGAGCTCAATGTGGACGCAGCGCGAGTTGCTGGCTTCCTTGATGCGGTCGACGCGGCAGGGATGGACTTCCACTCACTCATGATCCTGCGGCATGGGGCCGTGGTGGCCGAAGGCTGGTGGGCCCCTTACCGCAGTGACGACATTCAGCTGCTGTACTCGCTCTCGAAGACTTACCTGGCAATGGCGGTCGGGATAGCGATCGGGGAGGGGCGCCTCTCGGCCGAGGACCTTGTTGCCGATCTGCTCCCTGGCCTTGTGCCGGAGCCCTTGCCTGATCACCTGCGGCAGCTTCGCGTTCGCCATCTGCTGTCGATGGCAAGCGGGCACCGCGAGGAGACGCTGGCCCGGATCGTGGCCATGGGGCCGGACCCGGTTCGCAATTTCCTGGCGCTGACTCCTGAGGAACCGCCCGGCAGCGTCTTCGCCTACAACCAGGGCAACTCTCTGACCTTGTCGCAGATCATCACGTCGATGACCGGCCAGCGAGTAGTCGACTATCTGCGCCCGCGCCTGTTCGACCCGCTGGGCATCGAGCAGGCGGAGTGGCTGCCTGCCCCGACCGGCATCGACCAGGGGTTCTCCGGGCTGCACGTGACGACGGAATCGGTCGCCAAGCTAGGGCAGCTGGTACTCCAGAATGGCCGCTGGGGCGACGCTGAGGTCGTGCCGGCCGAATTCGTGGCCGAGTGCCGCAGGCCACAGGTCGGCAATTCCCGCCAGCAGAGCAATCCGGACTGGCGCCAGGGTTACGGCTACCAGATGTGGATGTGTCAGCACGGAGCCCAGCGGGCCGACGGAGCCTTCGGCCAGTTCGCCGTGGTGCTTCCCGACGCCGACGCGGTCATAGCGTGCACGGCCCAGGTGATCGACATGCAGGCCCAGCTGGACCTCATCTGGGCGCACCTGCTGCCGGCGTTCCGCGACGCGCGCCCGGCCGCATCGGCCGAGCAGGATCTGGCCGGCAGGCTTGAGCGCCTGTCCACCCGCGTGGTCGCGGCCGGCGGACACGGACCTGAACGGCCAGTGGAACTGTCGCCCACCAGCGCTGCAGGGCCGTTCACCGACGGAATTGAACGCGTCCGCATAACTCCGCTGCCTGGCGGAACCCGGCTGGTCCTGACGGTGCGCGGCAGCGAGCACACGCTCGACACCCGCAACGGCCTGTGGTGCGACGGTGAGCTCCCCGGGCTGGCGTCCCCGTTCCCCGAGGTGTCGGTATCCGCCGCATGGGTGGCCGACGGCGAGTACCACGCCGAGATCGTCTTCCGGCGGACTCCGCACCGGCTTCAGCTCAGGGCCCGGCTCGGTGGCGAGCCAACGCTGTCGGTCGGCTGGCTCGCACCGCCACTAGGGCTGTAGGGTCTGTCCATCGGAGCCCTTTCTGGGGTCCGTCGTGGGCGACCTACCCCAGCACGGGTAGCGTTTCTGGCCGATGGATCAGCCCACGAGCAAGGTGCTGCCCCGCCCGGACCGCCCTCGGCTGCTCAGCGATGAGCCGACGCGCAGGCGGATCCTGGTGCTCCTCGCTCTCATCGTCGGGACTCTCGTTCTCGGGCACATAGTCCGATATGTCTATGCGGCGATCTACTACGACGTGCTAGAGATCTGGCGGCCCATTACGAGGGAATACCATCACCTGATCCCTGACGCGACCTACCGGCACGAGGGCCGTTATGCGATTGAGGGCCTTTATGCAGGTGCCTCGGTCCAGATTGTGTTCTACAACTTCGCTCGCCACTGGCCGCCGAAGCAACCCACCTGGTTCGCCCGGCAGGTTTGCCGCCCGCTGCTGATTCCCAATGCCCGGCTGACCGATCAGACTCTGTGGTGCCTGGCACTGTCCTGGTTCTGGATGATCGTCTTCGCCGCGCCGGTGTTCCTGCTTGGTATCTGGCTGCTGACGATCACGCACACCAACTCCAACCAGATCGGCCAGACGTTCACGCTGCCGACCTGGATCCACGCTGACGAGACGTTGCTGACGACCTGGCAGCAGCCAGTGCTCGGCTTCTTGTGCTCGTTCATCGGCGCCAGGGTCGTCGTGAAAGGCACTGCGTATCACGTCCAGCGGCTGATCATCAAGGAGCGGCTGGAGAGCGGGCGCACGACGCCAGCGTGGTGGATGTACATCTTCCCGTTCCTGCACTGGCGCTTTTCCTGGGAGCGCGAGCACTGGCACGGCCAGCTCGAAGAGAACCAGCACAGCGCTCTGCACCGCACCATTACCGGCGTGGTCGTGGTCATCGTGGCCTGGCTTGCCTTCGAGGGCTGGCACATCCTGACCTACCTGAAACCGCCGTGGCAGTAACGCCGCTGCTAGCGCGGTCCGGCGAGGTCACGTCGCGCCGACACCAGCAGCCAGGTCAGCGCCCCGGTGACGAGGGCGGCGCTGGCTGGCTGCCAGCCGACTGCGGCGACGGCGACGGCCGCGGCGGCTCCGGCGGTGAGCAGCCGGATGGCGAGCCGGGCCGGCCGCCCGTGGCGGATCCGCCTCCCTGTGGCCGCGGCCGCGGAGGCCAGCCAGTTTGTGCGGGGAACGGGGCCGCTGGGTTCGCGGCGGCCCGGTTGCTCGGTCAGGTCGGCGAGAACCTCAGCACGTCCCGCCGCGGTCCGCAGCAGCGTGTAGGCCGCGGCCGCGGCGGCGAACGCAGCCGCATCCCCGCCGTCCTCCCGGTCCGGGTGCGTGGCGGCGGCGATCCGTCGCCACGCCGAGCGAACGTCGTCGTCCGGCAGCCCGGCGCTGGCGGGCAGGCCCAGTGCGTCGAAGGGGCTGGTCACGGCCAGCTCCCGAATGCCTCGTCGAGGAACGCGGTGACGGCTGGCAGTGGCGAGGCGGCCGGGGCGGCAGCCGCCGCAGCCGTTGGAACGCGCACCGGCTCCGCACGAGCTGCTGTCTGGGCAGGCAGGGCGGCGGGCCCGGCGACCAGTCGCTTGACCTGCGTGAACGTGACGCCGCCCCGGTACAGGTAGGCGGCCTGCCCGGTGTCGAGGGCGCGGATGAGCTCCGGATCGGCGACCGGAACCTGGCGCAGCCGCGACGTCCCGGTCCGCGCCCATCGCAGCCAGCCGGTGAGCTGCCGGGTGGTGTCGACGGCGAAGTGCTGGCCCGCGAGCGCGACGACCGGCTCGGGATACGGCGTTCGCAGCAGCCAGATGCCGCCTTCAGCGGTGGTGGCGAGCCGGTAGCGGTCGTCTTCTCGAGCGGCCAGGCCGTGCCACGACTGCGCGGAGATCTGGACCGCGAGGCCGAGGGACCGGGCCCGCTCGAACAGCTGCCAGATCGGCAGCCGGCGGGCGACGGCGCTGAACTCGTCGACAGCGAGCAGCACCTGCCTGGTCGGCCGGCGTGCTGCGGTCACGTAGCTGGCCAGCAGGTCCACGAGCGCGCGTGCCTGGGCCTCGGCCACCGCCACCTCGGCGGTACCTTCGAGGATGCAGTACCACGCGTCGGCGTCATCGAGGTCGCCGGGGCCGTCCAGGCCTGGACCGAGGCGGCGGAACACCGCGCGGTACCGCAGGGCGATGTCGGGCAGCTGGCGGGCCGCCGACCGGACGATCAGCAACTGCTCGGGTAAGCCGGCGTAAGCGGTCTCGAGCCAGCCGGGCTCGAGTCGGGCGAGGAAATTGGCGGTGCTGGCCGGCGGTCCGGCGGGCGCCCCGACCGCGAGGGAGACGACGGCCTCCATGACGTCGGTGTAATAGGCCGCGCCACCGGTGCCGTGCTCGACCAGGTCGACCAGCGTGGTGACGAGCTGCCCTGGCGGAAGGTCCCACAACGAGAGGGATGCGGCATCGGGCCAGACGGCCACGTTCCGTGCCCCTGCCTCTCGCAGTACGCGGCGGGTACGGTCGGCCAGGCGCCTCGCATCCGCGCCGCCCTTGCAGTCGAGCACGACGAGCAGAGGCGGCCCGGCGAGACCGGCCGCGTGCCGGGCGAGGCCTGCCGCCATGAACGCCGCCCACAACCGGAGCAACAGCGTGCTCTTTCCAGTGCCCGTGCCGCCGATCACGATCTGGTGCGAGCGGATCCGGTCGGCAGGCAGCCGGGTGAGCGTGGCCTGCGGATGACCGACCGCGCGAATGACCGCGCCGGCCACGAAGTCACCGCGGGCGGTCAGCAGCGGGACGGCGCCCGGTGCGGCGATGCGGGCCCGCGCGGCGCGGACCTGATGCCGCCACTGACGGGCGTCGAAGCTGACCACTGCGGCGGGCGAGCGGCCGCCGGCCCCGGCGGCCATCGATGCCAGCCGCCGCGACCACGCCCAGCCGGCCACGAGCAGCCCGAGCGGGATCGCGGCGGGCCCGGACTGCACCGCGGCGGCCAGGTAGCCGCCATGCCGCCAGATGGCGAGCCACGCGAATCGCGCCGCGTCGGCCGCCGGCCACAGCGAGTGCCGGGCCAGGACGGTCGCGAGGAGCCACACCGTGACCATCGGCAGGCACCAGGCCGCGGCTCGGTACAGCCGTGTCGGCCGCCAGCCCTGGCGCCAGGCGACAGCCACGCCGATCGCGGCGACCAACGCGACCGGGAGCAGCCCGATGGCGACGGCCAGCACCGCGGCTGCGCGTCCGAGCCGAGCAGCCGCCCGGAGCACTGCGCCTGTCCGCCGTGTCATCGGGCGCTGGCAAGGTAGGCGCCAGCGGGCAGCGGACGGATTTCGACCCGCGCGCCGAGGCTGCCGATCACATCCCTGGCCCGCGCCACGGTGCCGAGAGCGGCGGGGGAGCACAGGTAGACGACCCTGGCGTGTCGCGGTGGCGCACCGGGAACCCGCGCCTGCGCGGCCGGGCACCCGTAGTCGCCGGTCCGGGTGAGCACCTCGCGCATGATCGCAGCGGTCCGCGCGACGGTCTTGGGCGTGAGCTCGGCCTCGATCGCCCAGCACTCGCCGGCCCACGACGGAGCTGGCCCCGGCGAGGGCGCGTCCGGCCAGTGCACCTCGGCGTCGGGCAGGTGATCGCGGCCGCCGACCCGGCCGCCGGACCTCGCCCGCAGGTGCCGTTCGCTGCGCCAGTGCGCGCCGGCGTTCTGATAAGTGCTGACCGACTCCAGTGCGAGCCGGACTGCGACAACGGCGCGCAGGTGAGCGAGTCTGGGCAGTGCCGGAGCCGCAGTCTGGTACCGGGCGCCGACGGCCCGCAATCCGGCCCTGGTCAGCCAGACCCAGGCCGGGCCCGGGCTGAGCGTTCCCGACTCGGCGAGTTTCTGGCTGACCCAGCGCGCTACGAGCGCACGAGATTGGCGGCTGGTCAGGCCGAGTAATGCCGCGAGCTGATCGACCTGCAATCCGTACATATCCGCGAGAAATGGCAATGCGGTACTGTCCTGGTCGCTCAGCGCGGCCGGGCCAGGCACCGCAGGGATCATGGATTCATCACATCACGCCTTAGCCCGCAGGCAGAGTGGCGCGTGCAGGCGGACTGCACCACCGCGAGACGGTCGCGCGCGGTGGCGGCCTTCAGCGCGGCGTGAATGGACGCGCCTTTCGAATATTCGCCCCATACTGGCGCGCAATCCGGCCCAGCGCTGGTGCTGGCCTCTGCAATGCGGCACAATGTGTCGCGGACTAATGCCCGGCTAAACCGCGGTAGCGAGGTCGTAGGGGAAGACGCACCTCGTCTGCTGCAGGGAGGTCTGGGTGTCCGTACAAGGCGTGCTGCACGTCCATAGCGCGCCCCCGGCGCTATGCCCGCATATCGAGTGGGCAGTGGCTGGGGTTATTGGCGTGCCCGCGAACCTGCCCTGGGTTGATCAGCCCGCGTCGCCAGGCTCGGTGCGGGCGGAGCTGACCTGGCACGGCAACGCGGGTGCGGCTGGCGGCATCGCGTCGGCGCTGGCGGCCTGGAACCTCGTGAGGTTCGAGGTAACTGAGGACGCCAGTCCTGGCTGTGACGCGGTCCGGTACAGCCACACGCCCGCGCTCGGCACCTTCAGCGCGGTCATGGCGGCCAACGGTGACGTCCTGGTACCGGAGAACCGGCTGCGCGCGGCCATCGAGCTGGCGGCGTCGGCGCGAGCGGCCGGGCGCGGCGCGAACTCCCGCCTCGGCCCGTTGCGGGAGCTGCACGGGCCACGCCACCCGGCGCTCGGCGGCTCGCTGGAGGACGAAATCGCGCGGCTGATCGGCGAGCCGTGGGACGCCGAGCTGGAGCCGTTCCGCCGGGCCGGGGCCGGAGCGCCGGTCCGCTGGCTGCACGCGACCGGCTGATCAGAGAAATGATCGCCGACATCCGGGTCTTGAGCTAGTCCTCAGCTATCTGACACCATTCAGGCGCAGGAACGGCTGTCGCCGCGGGCGAAGCCGGCCACGAAGTGCGGTGCGGCGCGGGCTGAAAGGGAGGGCCAAAACAGAGGGGGGCACGAACGGAGGCGGTATGCATCATCTGCCCCGCCTGTGGCGGCTGGCTTTAGTCAGCTCCGTCGCAGCAGCAGCGGTACTTTCCCTCACTGGAGTGGGTTCTGCGGGTGCGGGCGGCGTGCACGGCGCGGGCGCCCGTCAGCAGGCCAGGGACAACTTCACGAAGACTCACGGCGGGCAGCCTACGGCCACTCACACTGGCGACGATGGCGACCTGGCAGACCAGCAAGCTCAGTACGACTTCGAGCGCACGGCACCCGCGGGCTTCGTTGCAGGTGATGCTCTCGGGGCCGCCGCCCAGCAGGCGGCGGCGCTGCCGCAGACCGGCGGGAGCTGGCAGGAATTCACCAATGCGCCGTACAACGCCCAGCCGTCCAACTACACCGACCCGTTCTGGGGTAACGAGGGCGCAGGCTTCTCGCTCGTCGGCGGGCGAGTGACGGCACTGACAACTACGGCTGACGGCAGCTGGTTCGCGGGCACGGCTGATGGCGGCGTGTGGCGATCGAGCGATCAGGGCCAGAACTGGACCCCGGTGTTCGACTCGCAGGCGACGCTGTCCATCGGCGCGCTTGCGGTTAATCCAGTCGACGGGTCGCTCTGGGTCGGCACCGGCGAGTCGAATACCTCGCAGGACTCCTACTCAGGTACCGGTGTGTACCGATCGAGCAACGACGGCAGCTCGTGGCAGCGAGTTGGCGACGACAGTTCTGGCAACAACCCGCTGGTGTCTCACACGGTGTTCCGGATCGCGTTCGACGCCAGCGGCGACGCCTACGCGGCCACCAACAACGGCCTGTTCCGGCTCGCTTCGGGCGCCAGCAGCTGGACCGAGGTCCTCGACCCGGCCGGCCCGGTCGACAACCCGCCGTACGACCAGCAGGTGACTGACGTGGCCATCCAGCCCGGCTCGGGCGGGCAAGTCGTCATCGCGGCGATCGGCTGGCACGGTCCTGGCAACACCCAGTTCAACGGCTTCTACCAGTCCACCAATGGCGGACTGACGTTCGGCCAGGTCACACCGACCGGCGACATTAACGCCACCGACATCGGCCGGACTACCTTCGCCTATTCGGCCGACGGCAGCAAGCTCTACGCAATCGTGCAATCGCCGGCCGCGCAGGGTGCAGGAGCTGCATCGGTGCTGCAGGGCATCTTCTCGGCGAGCGGCAGCCCGGCGAGCCTGACCGGGCCCTGGACCAAGGTCGCGTCGGCGGCCAAACTTCAGGCGTCGGGCTCGGCGGCGCCGACCTTCGGCCGCCCAGGAGTCCAGACCTGGTACAACCAGGACCTCGCGGTCGACCCCACGGACCCCAGTCACATTTACGCCGGGCTCGAGGAGGTATACGAGTCAACGGACGGCGGGAACACGTGGATCACCGCCAGCCCGTACTGGAACTTCAACTTCGCGTGCGACGCCACGGGGACGTGCCCGAACGTCACGCACCCGGACCAGCACGCGATGATGATCACCGATAACAAGATCGTCATCGGCAATGACGGCGGCGTCTACAGCCGGCCGCTCTCGGACATCAAAGAGGACGGGAACTGGACTGACCTGAACGCCACGCTGCGCGACCTGCAGTACTACGACGCGAGGGCCGGTAAGAACGGCAGCACCACCTCGGTCTGGGGCGGCATGCAGGACAACGGGTCCTCGTTGCTCACCGCCGGCAATAGCCAGATGGTCGAGCCAGCGGGCGGTGATGGCTTTGATGTCATCGTCAACCCGCAGAACGCAAACCAGCTGGTGGGCGAGTACGTCGACGGCACGATGTACACCTCCACAGACGGAGGACATTCGTTCGCTGACTTCATCAGTCCCACCTGCGAGGCGCAGGCGATTACTGGCCTCACCCTGCGGCCGGGCTGTGACACCGGCGCTCGGTTCGTCACCCCGATCGTGCCCGATCAGCAGAACAAGAATGTCTGGCTGCTCGGTGGCCAGTTCGTCTGGGTGACTTCAGATGGCTGGAACACGGCGTGCACCGACACCGCGTGCTCGTGGACTCCGGTCTTCAACACCGGTGCGGGCAACGCGGTCACTGCGTTGTCCTCGGCGGGCGGCGGCAGCATCGTCTATGCCGCCTGGGTCGGTGGCGGCGGTAACCCGGGGCCCGCGTTTGCCACGGGTATCGCCACCAACTACGGCGGCACCTGGCACCAGCTCAGCATGGCCGGGCTGCCGAACCGGTACGTCTCCGGTGTCACGGTGGATCCGACGAATCCGGCGCACGCTTACGCCGTGTTCGGGGGCTTCTCCCGGCGCTGGGTGCCCGGTGGCGGTGTCGGTCACGTGTTCGAAACGATGAACGGCGGCCAGAGCTGGACCGATGTCTCAGGGAACCTGCCGGACATCCCTGGTGACGCGCTCGTGCTGAGCCACGGCAGGCTGGCCCTGGGCACCGATCAGGGCGTCTTCACGGCTGCTGAGGGCCAGGGCACGGGGACGACGTGGTCGCGCCTCGGCGCCGGGCTGCCGAATGTGGTCATCAACGACCTCACCGCAGGACCTGGCGGCTTCATCTACGCCGCGACCCACGGCCGTGGAGTGTGGCGGATCGCCTTCTAGCAGGAAGTGAACACGTGCCCCGGCAGCCAACTGGCCGCCGGGGCACGTGTTTTACTGCCCGGCCGGTGTGGGCCGCCGGCAGCAAGGCAACCCGATGTCTAAACATCCTGTCTATTACTGTTTATACATTTTCGTCCGATAATCGCACCGGGGCGCGCGTACAAGGTGTGATGCAGAGATCACTGTGTGACTCAGGTGGCTCCTGTTGACATGACGGTCAGTAGCGGTTTAAATACTTCGAGTTCACGCTTAACGGCGACGGCTCGCTGACCCCCGTGACCGCGACGCCTAGCCAGATTGACGATGATGTGGGGCACCCCCCGTGCCTGCGCTCTGGACCCTGCGCGGCTGGTGTGTGCAGGGTCGGCGGCAGTCGTCGCCTCGTAAGGAGGCGACATCTTGAAGTCCATGAGCGCCATCGCGACGCGCGACCATCATGTCTACGAGACCGAACTCGCCCGCCACGAGCGGGCCCTGTATCCGGCGGCTCTGCGAATGACCAGGAATCCGAGCGACGCCGAGGACCTGGTGCAGGAGAGCATGACCAGGGCCTACGCCGGATTGCGGCATTTCACGCCCGGCACGAACTCGCGGGCATGGCTCTTTCGCATCCTGGCTAACACCTTCGTCAGCACCTACCGCAAGCGTCAGCGCGAGGTCGCGCAGGTGCTGAGCCCGGAATTCGAGTCACTGATCACGGCAGGGGTCGATACGGCCTCGGCTCCGCCCTCGTGCGCGCAGTCGGCGGAGGACGCTGTCCTCGGCCAGTTTGCGTATTCCGATGTCCGCCGAGCGCTCGCAGACCTGCCGGAGTGCTACCGGGCGACGATCTACCTCGCTGACGTCGAGGGATATCCGTACCGAGACATTGCCGAGATGCTGAGCGTGCCGATCGGAACCGTCATGTCCAGGCTCCACCGGGCCCGTGGCATGCTGCGAAAGCGCCTGGTCGCCTACGCGTGAGCCTCGCGGCGAGACAGGATGGTCCCATGACCTACCGATACTCCCCGGGCTGGCGCGGTGTCACGATCGCGGTCGTGCCGCCGCTGTCGCGCGCGATTGCCGGCCGCGACTGGCGGGGCATGGAGCACGTCCCCCGAGAGGGCGGACTGATCGTGGCAGCCAACCACATCTCCGAGGCGGATCCGCTCGCGCTCTGTTATTACCTGTGGGCCAGCGGTCATTATCCGGTGTTCCTGGCGAAGTCATCGCTGTTTAGCCACGGCTTCGTGGCCCGGGTCGTACGGGGCACCGGACAGATTCCCGTCGACCGCGACGGCGGCGCGGCCGCGGCCCTGAAGCCGGCCGAGGATGCGCTTGCGGCGGGTCAGTGCGTCGTGGTCTATCCAGAAGGCACCTGTACCCGCGATCCGGATCTGTGGCCGATGACCGGGCAGACCGGCGCAGCGCGGCTGGCACTGGCCACCGGCACTCCGGTACTTCCGCTTGCCTCCTGGGGTGCACACGAGCTGCTGCCGTATCGCAAGGGAGAGAAGGGCGGCCTGGCCGGAACTCTCAAGCCCGGACTCCATCCGTTCCCACGCAAGTCGATGAAGGTCATCGCTGGCCAGCCGGTGGACCTCAGCAGCTACCAAGGGCAACCGCTGACCGCTGCCACGCTGCGGGCAGCAACAGCGGACATCATGCGCGCCATCGCACTGCTCGTCGGCGAGCTACGCGGCGAGTCGCCGCCCGCCGAGCTGTATGACCACCACAAGGCGATCGAACAGCGCCGGGCCGCCGCGCCGCCGACGTAGCAGGATGGATCCCTCGCGCGCGCTACGGCAGATCGCCTTCGAGCTGGAACGCGCCGGCGCGCCCACCTATCGCGTGCAGGCTTTCCGGCGGGCGGCCGCCGTCCTGACCACGCTGCCGGACGGGGAGCTAGCCCGCCGGATCGCCGACGGCACCCTGGAGGATCTGCGGGGGATCGGCCCGGCTACCGCGACCGCCATCGCTCAGGCCGCGGCCGGCGACCGGCCCGAGTATCTGGCGAGGCTCGAGGCGGAGTACCAGGCGCCGCCCCAGACCGCCATCAGGGCGGCCCTGCGCGGTGACTGCCATACGCACTCCGACTGGTCCGACGGCGGCAGCTCGCCCATGGAAATGGCCGACGCGGCACGCATTCTCGGGCACGAGTGGATCGCGCTGACCGACCACTCGCCCCGGCTTACGGTGGCGAACGGCCTGTCTGTCGAGCGGCTGACGGCGCAGCTCGCGCTCGTCGAGAAACTGAACGCTGACCTGGCGCCGTTCCGCATCCTCACCGGTATCGAGGTTGACATCCTCGAGGACGGCGGCCTTGACCAGCGCGATGACCTGCTGGCGCGGCTCGACGTGGTGGTCGCCAGCGTGCACTCCCAGCTGCGGATGCCGGCGGCGCCCATGACCGCCCGGATGGTCGCGGCCATCGCGAGCCCGCACGTTGACGTGCTCGGCCACTGCACCGGCCGGATGCGGGCGGGCCGCCGCAACCGGCCGGAGTCGGAGTTTGATGCGGCGGCTGTCTTCGCGGCGTGCCGGGACAACGGCGTGGCCGTCGAGATCAACTGCCGCCCGGAACGCCAGGATCCGCCGGATGACCTGCTCAGGGACGCTGCCGCCGCTGGCTGCCTTTTCGCCATCGACACCGATGCGCACGCACCGGGTCAGCTGGACTGGCTCGACAATGGATGTGAGCGAGCCGAACGGGCGGGCATCACTCCCGACCGGGTGCTCAACACGCGAAGCGCTGACCAGGTTGCCGTTCGTTAGCTACAGCTACGCACCGTCGTCCGCCACCGCAGGTAACTAGCCAGCGTGTCAGCCCGTCACTGGCAACCTGGTGTGCACCGGGGTCGGAGTCGGGGCCCCTGGCGTCGCGCTGAGCACATTAATGAACGCCGACAGCTCATCCCCGGCGGCGTGCAAGAACCTGACGAAATCTTGCATGAGGCCAATTGCGGTGCCCGGGTGATCTCCGATGAGCAGTACCAGGAGCACTATCAGCGTCCAGCCGAGGGCCCTGCCCATGACTCACTTCCCGCTGCGCTGCGCCTCTCCATCACTCGTCCGGCCCGGTATTTCGATTTCATTCGTGGCTGGTGCCGCTTGATCCATGCGCCGAACAGGTGGGTGCAGAAGCCCTGCAACTCCCAGCCGGCGTTGATCAAGCGCTCCACGCGCCGGGCAAGCTTCTTTGCATCAGCGTCGGTGATGTTCCCGCTGTGGTCGCGGATGTGGAACTGAATGTCACCCATCGTGTCTTCATCATCACGGTCGTGCACGCTGATGAACCGTATCTGCCACATGCCCCCGGGTACCCGAACCTTAATAAAGCATTCGCATGGTTCCTGATCCCGTGACCGGGTCCATCAGTTCGAGCGGCGGGCATCACTCCCGACCGGGTGCTCAACACCAGGGCCCGGGCTGACCTGATCCGGTGATCTTGAGCTGCGGGGCGCCCAATAATCGGCGGGGATTGTCGTAGCTAGCTGGGATAATGATGACGTGATCGATACTGCCAGCAGCGCGCTCGTCGGCCGGGCGACCGAGCTCACGCGGATGCGGGCCCTGCTGAGTGACGCTGAGGCCGGGCATCCTGTCGTCCTGCTGGTGAGTGGCGATGCCGGGGTGGGCAAGACCCGGCTCATTCTGGAGCTGGCGGCCGAGGCGTCCGTGCGCGGGTTCACCACCCTGTCTGGCCGGTGCGCTGAGCTAGCGGAGACAATCCCGTATCTGCCGCTCGCCGACGCGCTGCGCGGCGCGGGCACCGGTCGGCTTGCCGAAGCTGTGGCGGCCCGGCCGGTGCTGGCCAGCCTGCTGCCGGACCGGGAGGTCATCAGGCAGCCTGGGGACCTTCCTGGCGTCGCCCAGCAGCAGCTGTTCGGTGCCGTTCTGGGCATGCTGAGCGAGCTCGCCTCGGCAAGCCCGGTCCTACTCGTGCTCGAGGACCTGCACTGGGCCGACCGATCGACCCGAGATCTGGTCACCTTCCTCAGCCGGGTGCTACGAGCCGAGCGGATCGCGCTGGTGCTGAGCTACCGCAGCGACGACATGCACCGGTCGCATCCGCTGCGGCCACTAGTTGCCGAGCTGCAGCGGCTGCCCCAGGTGACAGCCATCGAGGTCGGGCCGCTCGATCCCGCCGCCATGGCGCAACACCTGACTCAGCTGGCTGGCGGGCTGCCGGATGCGACCGCCATCAGCCGGGTGATCGAGCGGGCCGAGGGGAATCCGTACTTTGCCGAGGAGCTGCTCGCTACCTCCGCCGGCAGCGGCGACCTGCCGAGCGGGCTGGCCGACCTGCTGGTCGCGCGCACCATTGGTCTGTCCGAGGCGGCGCAGCAAGTCCTCCGCGCCGCGGCAGTCAGCGGACGGCGGATCGACGACGAACTGGTCATGTGCGCTGCCGGCCTGACGGTGAGCGAGTACGAGCCCGCTGTGCGCGAGGCGGCGGCGCGGCAGCTGCTGGTCGCTGACGGTCAGACCGGGCTGGCCTTCCGTCACGCGCTGCTGCGCGAGGCCATCTACAACGATCTGCTACCGGGGGAGCGGACCAGGCTGCACGCGCGGCTGGCCGAGCTGCTGTCCGAGCGGCACGAGCCAGGCACGGCAGCCGAGCTGGCGATGCACTGCCTGGCCAGCCACGACATCCCCGGGGCTTTCGCGGCATCCGTGCGGGCAGGGGAGGAAGCGTCGCGACTGGCCGCGCCAGCCGAGGCGTACCAGCACTTCGACCAGGCACTGTCACTGTGGGAGCGCGTCGACGATCCCGAGAAGCTCGGCGGCATGAGCAGGGGAAGGCTGGCCTTCAAGTCAGCGGAGAGTACCGCTGAGACCGGCCAGTCTGACATGGCTGTGCGCAAGCTGCGGCGACTGGTGAAGTTTCTCGAGGGTGCCCACGACACCGATCCCAGGCTGCTCACGCGGGTCAAGGAGCGGCTGGCATTTTTCCTGCTGGACATCGATCAGGACAACGAGGCAATCGAGGTTGCCAGCGCCGCCGTCGATGTGCTGCCGCCTGAGCCGCCGACGTGGGAGCGAGCGGGAGCACTCGCGACGCACGCGCGGACCCTGCTGACACTGCCCGACACCACCGCTGCCAGGGCGCGTGCGATCGAGGCAGACGAGGCGGCTGCCGCAGCCAGCGCCCCGTGGCTGCAAGCAGACGCACTCGCGACGCTGAGTGCCGTGAGCGAGCGAGCCGGCCTCATCGACGAAGCCAAGGCGCTCGCCATGCGGGCACTCGAGCTGGCCAGCATGTCCGACCGCATGGGCGTCGACCTGCGGGTCCGGACCTTCCTGGCGCGGCTGCAGCTGGAGTCGGGTGACCTGGCCGCTGGTGCGCGCAGCGCGCACCTCGGCGTCGAGCAGGCGGCGCGGGCCGGGCTGAGTCTGGCTCCCTATGGTCTCGATCTGCAGTACCTGCACTACCTGGTGCACGTCGCCGATGGCACGTGGGACCACGCGGCCGAGCTCACTGACATGTTCCCGGTCCGGGTGAGCAACATCGCCGAAGCCCGGCTCTCGGCGATGGCCTTGTTCATCGATGTCGCCAGGGCCAGCCCTCGGGTTGCCGAGCGGCGGGTGTGGCTGGCGCCGTACCTGGCCATGGACGCGATGGCCAACTACATCGCGACCGGACTGTACGCCGAGGATGCGTACTGGGCCGGTGACCTAACCAGTGCCGTGACCGCCGCGCGGGCGACGATCGACGCGGCAAGAGCCTGGGCAGGCAATGGCGAGGACCTCGCCCAGTTTGTCCGGCCCGCCGCGATCGGCATCGCGGCGCTTGCCGATCAGGCACGGCTGGCGAGGGCCAGCGGCCAGCAAGCCGACGATCTCGTCGCCCAGGCCGGAGAACTGGCGGCGACAGCACGGCGCGGCGTCAGCAACTCGCACAGGGCGGCAGCGGGGATCGGCCTCGACGGACGCGGCTGGCTCGCCAGGGCCGAGGCCGAGTTCCAGCGAGCGGCAGGTCACAACGACCCGGCGAACTGGCGCGCCGTGGTGGACATCTTCAGCCCGGCGTTCGTGTACGAGACCGCGAGGTCGCGCTGGCGGCTCGCCGAAGCGCTCGCCGAGGCTGGCGATCGCGACGAAGCTCAGCGCGAGTGGCAACTCGCGGCGACCGCGGCGGATGAGATAGGCGCGGTCCGGCTGCGCGCCGCGCTGGCTGACCTAGGACGGCGTGCGCGGCTGGGCAGCAGCGCCGCAGCCGCGGCGGGCAGCCCGCTCAGTATCCTGACCAGTCGCGAGCTCGAGGTACTCCGGTCGCTGGTCGGCGGGCGGAGTAACAGGGAGATCGCCGCGGAGCTGTTCATCTCCGATAAGACCGTGAGCGTGCACGTCTCAAACATCCTGGCCAAGCTGGGCGCCGCCAGCCGGACTGAGGCCGCAGCGATCGCCCACGACAACGGGTTGCGCTCGCGCCCGTAGCCGGGTCGTCAGGTGGCCTGGCGCCAGGCGTCCGCGATGGCGGTGAAGCTTGCCGTGCGCCGGCCGCGGTCGAGGCTGGGGGTGACCACGACGATCTCGTCGACCTCGGCGAGCGCCTTCATCTCCATGAGCCGCTCCACGACGGCTTTGGGCTCGCCCGTCACCATCCGGCCGTCACCCCCGCGCCTGAACTCCTCGGACTCGCGGAACTCGCGGACCCTCTCCGGTGCGAGCGGCTCTCGCACGCCGCGCTGGATGTTTCGCCGGGTCAGCGTCCAGGCTGCCTCGAAGTCGATGACCGCATCGGCGTCCTCGCTGGCGAAGGCCAGCACCGACATCGCCGAGTAGGGCTGGTCGCCATCGGTCCGGGGCTGGAACTGCCGACGGTAGTTGCGCAGCAGGTCAAACGCCAGGTCAGGACTCATGTGGTGGGCGAACACCGCGCGCATGCCGTTCACCGCGGCGAACCGCGGGCCGTACGGGCTGGATCCCAGCACGAACAGCTCGGGTCTCTCCTCGACGACGGGCGCGACGATGAGCGGCTGGTACGGATGGCCCTCGGGGAAACCCTCGCCGAGGAACGCGAGCAGCTCGCCGACCTGAGCGGGGAACTCGGCGGCCGGGTCGGCGACCATGCCCCTGCGCAGCACGTGCGCGGTCAGCGGGTCGGTGCCCGGCGCCCGCCCTAGGGCCAGGTCGACCCGGCCCGGATACATGGCCAGCAGCGTCCGGAACGTCTCGGCGACCTTCAGCGACGCATGATTCGGCAGCATGATCCCGGCCGCGCCGACCCGGATCCGGGAGGTAAACGCGCCGACGTGAGCGATCAGCAGCTCAGGCGCACTGCATGCCAGCGTCTTCATGTTGTGGTGCTCGGAGACCCAGTACCGGCGGTAGCCAGCGGCCTCGAGGGCCCGGGCCACGCTGACGGCACCCGCCAGGGCAGAGGCGGCGCTCTCGCCATACTCGATGCCCACGAAATCGAGGACGGCAAGCGGCAGCGAGCCGGTGCCGGCCGCTAGCGGCTCGTCCTCGGCAGCCAGTACCTCGGCCTCAGCAGGCAGGGCGTCATCGGAGGTATCCATCGCCAGTCGTCAGCGCCGGAGGGGCGGGCGGCATTCCCCGCACGTCTGCAGGCACCGGAACAGCGGGCCCGGTGGGAGCGTTGTGACAAGACAAGGGATTTACGGGGGAACGAACTGATTATGGCGTGCTGTGTGACGTGCGGGGCCGAGCTGCACCCGGACCGGGCCCTGAAGTACGACTACTGCACCGCTCCGGCCTGCCAGGAGCGCAATCTCAAGGGCGTGACCATGGTGGCGATCGGCCAGAACAAGGCCGCCGAGGAGTTCATGATCCTGGACGAGGACACCCGCGCGGATCTGGCCAGCGGGAAGTACCGGGACCAGCGCCGGGGCTCGTTTGGTCCGCCTGCGCCGCCCGCCGGTCCGCGGCCGCCGGCCGGCCAGGCGGCGCGCCCGGCGCGGCCACGGCCACGAGCCCCCGAGCCGGCGAGGCCGCGCTGGACTCCGTCGCAGGAGCGGCTGGCGATCCTCTACAACTCCCAGGGGCTCCGCCCGGCGGAGATCGCGGAAAAGCTCCGCGTGAGCAGCCACCTCGTGACCCAGATAATCCTGGCGGCGAAAAACCGCGGCAAGGGCTGACGGGCGGCCGCGTTAGCGGGCCGAGTCGCCGAGCCGGTACTCGTACGTCGCGTCGTCGAGTTTGGCCTTGAGCTCGTCGTCGAGCTGATACTCGGTGGCGGCGATGCTCGTGTCCAGCTGATCGGGCCTGCTCGCGCCGACGATCGGCGCTGTGATCGCCTTGTTGGCGAGCACCCAGGCGACCGACAGCGTGACCAGGCTGACACCGGCTTCGTCGGCGAGCTTGCGAAGCTCCTCGACGGTGTCGAACTGGCGGTCGTGCCAGTAGCGCTGCTGGTAGGCGGGGCCGGCCCAGCCGAGGGTGAACCGGGTGCCCTCCGGCGGCGGGCTGGTGCGGACGTGCTTGCCGGACAGCAGGCCGCCAGCGATCGGGTTGTAGGGGATAACCCCGATGCCCTCCTCGGCGCAGTAAGGCAGCATCTCCCGCTCGTTCTCCCTGAACAGCAGGTTGTAGCGCGGCTGGATCGAGTCCAGCCGGACCAGGCCGAGTGTCTCGGTCCGGCCGACCGCGCGCACGAGCTGGTAGGTGAGGAAGTTCGAGCAGCCCACGTACCGGACCTTGCCGGAGTGCACCAGGTCGTTCAGCGCGCTCAGCGTCTCGTCGATGGGGGTGTCCAGGTCGTAGCCATGCAGCTGGTACAGGTCGATGTAATCGGTCTGCAGCCGGCGCAGGGATGCCTCGACCGCCGAGATGATGTGCTTGCGGCTGTTGCCAGCGTCGAACGGCGCCGGGCCCGTCGGCGCGAAGCACTTGGTCGCCACGATCCATCGGTCGCGCTTGCCGCGCAGCCAGCGGCCGATGATCTCCTCGGTGCGTCCCCGAGTGCTCAGCTCGCCGCCGAGAGGATAGGCGTCCGAGCTGTCCAGGAAGTCGATGCCGCCCTCGGCGGCCCGGTCGAGAATGGCGAACGAGGTTGGCTCGTCGCACTGCAGTCCGAATGTCATCGTGCCCAGGCACAGCCTGGATACCTGGAGGCCGGTCCGGCCGAGTCTGATGTGATCCACAACCGGCACGCTACCCCGGCCGGGTCGGGCTGCGGAATGTGGTTGGCGGACGCGGAGCGAGCTGGTGTGTTGTGGCCTCAGCCGGGGCAGGCTACCGGTCATGCAAGCGATCACGGTCAGCAAGCCGGGCGGTCCCGAAGTGCTGTCGATGGGCAGCACAGAGATACCGGAGCCAGGGCCGGGTGAGGTCCTGGTCCGCGTCGTGGCGGCCGGCGTCGGTCCGTGGGACACCTACCTCCGCAGCGGCAGCATCCCGCTGCCGACTCCGTTCACTCCCGGTGCCGAGTTCGCCGGGACGGTCGTCGGCGACACCGGTGATGAGGCGGCCTTCGAAGACGGCGAGCCGGTGTACGGCACGCCAGGACTGACAGGGTGTTACGCGGAATATGTCACGTGCCCTGCCGAGCAGCTTGCCCCCATTCCGGCGGGTCTCGATGGCACTGACGCCGCGGCGTTCCCGATCGACGGGCTGACCGCGTTTCAGGGACTGACGGACGTGCTCGGCCTCGGAGCCGGTGACGACGTGTTGATCACCGCCGGAGCCGGCGGACTTGGCCACCTCGCAGTACAGATTGCCCGGATTCTAGGGGCGAACGTGATCGCCACAGCCAGTCCCCGCAATCACGACTTCCTGCACGAGCTCGGCGCGGCCGAGGTCGTGGACCACACCAAGGACGACTGGCCGGACCAGGTCCGCGCGCTGACCGATGGCGGTGCAGGCCGGGTGCAGGTGTGCGCGATCCCGACAGTAGCTGGCGCGGCCCGGGCAGCCCGCGATGGCGCGCTCATCGCCACGGCGGTCCCTGCTGGCGACGGAGACTTTCCCGACGCTGAGCGAGTCAGCTGGCGTCAGTACACCGGGCAGCCGAGCGGCAGCAACCTCATCAGGATGGCGCCCTGGCTCGACGACGGCTCGCTGGGAGTGCACATCGCGCGCCGCTACTTCTGGGCCGACGCCGCTGCTGCGCATCGAGACGTCGCGACCGGTCACACTCGCGGCAAGCTGGTGCTGATCGTTGACGAGGACCGAGCCGCCCAGTCCGGACTGTGAATCAGCTCAGGAACGACGTGATCGCGGTCGTGAAGAAGGCCGGATCGTCGAGCCAAGGGAAGTGCCCGCCGCCCGGCTGAACCGTGACGGTGGCGTGCGGGAACAGCCGCGCTGCTTCTGCGGCCGCCTCGGGCGTCGGGGCGAAGTCGAGTTCGCCCGCATAGAGCAGCACCGGCGCCGCAAACGTCCGGACGGCCTCCCGCGTGGCCGCCGGGTTGAAAGCTCCCGCGGCTCGGAATCCGTCCCTGGCTGGCCGACTGCGCTCGCTGTTGCCGGCCGCCAGGTGAGCTCGAGCAGCGTCGTCCCAGCGGCCGTAGAAGAACGGCATGTAGGCGCGCCGGACCTCATCGGAATCGTCACCCGCGTCCGCCTTTGCGACCGCGGCGAGTGCCTCCGGATACCACGGCTCCGCCGACCTGCGCTCGAGGGCCGCGCGCTGCTGGTCCTCGGTGATCTCGACGCCGAGGGCGTCGAGGACAGGCGTCAGCAGGATGAGGTGGGCCAGCCGGTCGGGATAGGCGGCCGCGTAAAGCGTCGCGAGGTTGCCGGCGGCCGAGTGTCCGAGCAGGTCAACCCGGTCCAGGCCCAGGTGAGCCCGCAGCGATTCCACATCCTCGACAAGCCGGTCGCATCGGTAGCTCGCCGGGTCGGCCGGAGGTTCCGACAGCCCGGTGCCCCGCGTGTCCGGCATGATCAGCCGGCGGTGCAGGCTCAGGCCACCAAGATCGCCGAAGTACTCGCAGGTACGGCCGGGCCCGCCGGGCAGACAGATGAGGGCTGCCCCGTCACCGAGCGTCCGGTAGCCGATCTTCGTCCCGTCGTAGGACGCGAGTGAACCCATGCACCCATCATGCGTCGGCAAGCCAGCCGTCGGCAGCGCTTGCACCTAGGTTCGGACAGGCTCACGAGCGTGATGGCCGACTCATGCGCAGCGCCACGACCGTGTCCAGCGGCTGGGCCGGATCGGTGACTTCGCCCCCTACCAGATAGCCGACGCCGCCAACCACTACCGACCCCGCGTCGGACATCGCCTGCGGGAGATGGCCTGCCGGTACGAAGGCACCACTCGCGGGGTCCAACCGGAGGATGGTCGCGCTCGGCGCCGTGCCAGAACGGCCGCCGAGCACGAAGATCTGGCCGTCGAGGTTCAGCGCGGTGGCGTGGGCCATGGGCTGGGGCAGCCGCCCGGTGACGGTCACGCGCCCGGAAGACAGGTCGACCTTCTGCACTGCGTCGGTGTCTGTGGTGCCTCCCTCGCTGGTACTGGTCACGCCTCCCACGACCCACAGCGTGCTACCGAGACCGGCTACGGCCGCGTACCGAACGGGCACTGCCAGCCGGGCCACAGGACGGAAGGTCACGCCGTCTGTGGTCGCAAGGACGGCTGGCGTCATCGCCGACCCGTCATATCCGCCGACGATGTAGGTGGTGCCACCGAGCGTGGCAGCCGCGAGATCCGAGCGGCCTTCTGGCAGCCTGGCCACCTCGGTGGCCGAGCCCGCCGTCCAGGCCTGCACAAGGGGGACGGTGCTGGTCGACCCCCCGCCGAAGACAAAGAAGCGGTCGCCGATGACGGCGCCGGCGCTGTCGTGGACGGCGACGGCCAGGGAGCCGGCGATCCGTGAGTCGCCGCTCGCGGGATCGACCTGGACGATGCGCGAGGTGGACGTGTCACCGGTGGCGAGGCCGCCGAGCACCACAAACCCGCCGCCGTCCTGGAGTACTACGGGGCGCGACACCGCCGCGGGCAGTGACCACCCCTCGGCGGACGCGCTGATGCTGACGACCTGGGCCGGAGGGCTCGTGGTGGCCGGCCCACTGAGGGGAGGGCCGTGCGTTGACAACGTGCCAGACGCCCCGGCACCACCGCTCGAACAGGCCGCTGCCAGCACGACGAGAGCGCCGACCGCCAGGGCCAGTTTCGGCGCAGGAAAGTTCCTGTTCACGTTCTTCGCTGGTTACCCAATCGGAGCGGTCGGATACCGAGTCCTACACGACGCTACGTGCCCGGACGCGCGGGGGCGGCGGTGGTGACGGGCCGAGGGTGCGCATGGCGAAGCCGACGAGAACGCCGAACAGGAAGCCGAAGACGTGCGCCAGGTAGGCGACCGCGCCGGCGCCGGGCGTGGCGATGCCAGCCGAGTAGACCCACTGCAGGCCGAACCACAGGCCAAGCACGAGCCAGGCGGGCGTGCGCACCGGGATGAAGAACAAGAACGGCACGAGGCTCCACACTCGCGCTCGCGGGTACAGCACGATATAGGCGCCGAGGACCCCGGAGATCGCGCCGGAGGCGCCGATGAGCGGCTGCGTGGATGTGGACATGGCGGCCGCGAACCCGTATGCGGCGACGTAGCCCGCAACCAGGTAGAAGAGAAGGAACGGGAGCCTGCGCATGCGGTCCTCGATGTTGTTGCCGAAGACCACCAGGAACAGCATGTTGCCGAGCAGGTGGAGCCAGCCCGCGTGCAGGAACATCGACCACAGCACCGACAGTGCCGGGATCTTGTGGAACGTCGGCGGCTGCAGGAGGCACGCTGCGCCCCTCGCCGTCTCCGTGGCCTGACCGCTGGGCACCAGGGGAAGCTGCCGGTCGGTGGTGAGCTCACGCGGGATCGCGGCCCACCGATCGTAGAAGGCGGCCTGCTTGCAGAGTGCCGCCCCGCCGGGCTGGGAAGTCACGGTGGCGATGGCCACCGGCGTGAGCAGCAGGACTACGACGTTGGCGGCGACGAGCGCATAGGTGACCCACGGCGTCCGCCGAAGCGGGTTGATGTCATGGACAGGAATGACCACAGAGCCATCATCCCCGAGCCGATGGCCCGCTCACCTCAGCACCTGATATGTGTGCGCTCAGCCGGCCGTGATCGAGAAGTCCGTGAAGCTGAAGGTGGCCGGGGTTCCATTGGTCGAGACGAGCTCAGCGCCGTAGTCGATCTGGCCTAGTGTCGAGCTGGCCGGCATCCAGCCTGCATTGATGATCCACCGGAAGAACGCAAGCAGGTCCATGGTGCCGGAGGTGAAGTTCGTGGCTGCGACGAAAGCGATGTAGTGCCCGCTCTGCCACACGCGGTAGCTCCGGCCGCCGAAGCTAGCGTTCGCGACGTTGGATCCGGATGGGACCTGGCCGTGGTTATCGTTCCAGATCATGACCTCGGTGGAGCCGGAGCTGGCAACGCCGTTGATCCAGATGTCGTAGGCGTCCTCGTAGATGCCCGTGCGGGGGCTCGCCTCCGCGAACGTGCTGGTAATGGAGTGGAACGAGGAGATCGGCGGCTCGCTGAAGTCCTCGTGCACGTTCGGATAGGTCTTCACCGCCCCGTCACCGCTGCCGTTGCTCATGGTGGCGACCACGTACCAATTGCGAAAGGAGCAGGCATGCAGGCTCTGCTGGACGCTGTAGCCGGTGGCATTCCACATGTTGTTGGTGACGTAGTAGCGGCCATCGGTCCAGCCGCCGTTCGGGTCGGAGGTGACGAACTGCGGATTCGTGCACTGCTGGGCCGAGCCGGGAGCGGCGGCCGGCGGATGTGACGAGGCCGCCGCTGACTTCGAAGGCGACGTGACCGAAGGCGACGGTGTCTGCGACGACCGCGCGGATGGGCCTGCTGTTCCTGGCCGGCTGTGGTCCGCCGCGAGACTCGCGGGCCGACCGCCGGAGCCACCGCTGAGCACGAAGTGAACGACAGTCACCGCTGTGCCGGCCAGCAGAAGGGCCGTCACAGTCAGCAGGATCGCGAGCCGCCTGGACCGGTTGGGTGCAGGTGGCTCCGGCTGGGTCGCTCTGTGCATAGCGGGTACCGCCCGCCGGACAGCCGGACGAGTTGCCCGGCTGCCTCAGCTAGCAGAGCCCAGATATTACCGGCCCGAAAGCCCCAACCAGTGCTAAAGCGGGATATTGCCGTGGCGACCGCGCGCGGCCGGGGCGTGCGCGATCGCGTCGAGGATGGCCTGCCGCGTTTTGGCGGGCTCGATGACCTCGTCGACGACCCCGACGGACACGGCGCGGTCCAGCCCGCCCACGATCTCCTCGTGCTCCGCCGCGAGCTTCGCCTCTAGCTGCTGCCGCTCCTCAGGGGACGCCGCGGCGAGCGCGCGCCGGTGCAGAATGCGCACCGCGGCGACCGACCCCATCACGGCGGCCTCCGCGCCCGGCCATGCGAACACCTTGGTCGCGCCGAGCGCGCGAGAGTTCATCGCGATGTAGGCCCCGCCGTAGACCTTGCGCGTCACCAGCGTCACCCGCGGCACGACGGCCTCGGTGAAAGCGTGCAGCAGCTTCGCGCCACGGCGGACCACGCCGTCCCATTCCTGGCCGACGCCGGGCAGGTAGCCGGGTACATCCACGAGCACGACCAGCGGGACTCCGAACGCGTCACACATACGGACGAACCGGGCTGCCTTCTCCGCCGAGGTTGCGTCCAGGCAGCCGCCGAGCCGGAGCGGGTTGTTAGCGATGACGCCGACAGTGCGGCCGCCGAGCCGGCCGAGCGTCGTCACGATGTTCGGGGCCCAGCGGGGGTGCAGCTCGATACCGGGCCCGTCCAGCAGCCCGCTGATCAGCGGGTGAACGTCGTAGGCCCGGCGCGGCGAGTCGGGCAGCAGCGCAGCCAGGTCGGCGTCGGGCAGCGTGACTTCCTCGGAGGTGATCTGGTGGCCGAGCAGCAGCACCAGCTCTCTGGCCCGGGCGATCGCCTCGCCGTCTGTGGGCGTGACGATGTGGACGACGCCGGACCGGCGGCTGTGCGGCTCGGGCCCGCCGAGCCGCTCCATGTCGACGTCCTCGCCGGTCACGCTGCGGACCACGTCCGGCCCGGTCACGAAGATGCGGCCCTGCTCGGAGAGGATGACCAGGTCGGTGAGCGCAGGCCCGTAGGCGGCACCGCCGGCCGCGGCGCCGAGCACCACCGAGATCTGCGGCACGACGCCGGACGCCTTCGTCATCGCGGCGAACACGGTGCCGACCGCGTGCAGGCTCTCGACGCCCTCGAGGATCCGGGCGCCGCCGGAGTGCCACAGCCCGATGATCGGCGCGCCGATCTCAACCGCGAGGTCATAGGCGGACACGATGAGCTCGCATCCGGCGATGCCCATCGCGCCCCCCTGGATGCGCGGGTCGCTGGCGAAGGCGACCGTCTGGACTCCGCCGACGCTGCCGGTGCCGGCCAGCGTGCCGCTGTCGTCGGTGGGCCGCAGGAGTTCAAGCGTGCCAGGGTCGAACAGCGCCTCGAGCCGTGACTGCGGGTCACGGCCCGGCGCGGTGGTCGGCCCTGGTGCCCCGGCCGGCGGCTGCGCGGTTGCAGGCGCCGCTACGGGTGCGGCCCCGTTCCCCTCCCGCGGGGTCGTACGGCTGGCCGGCGGACTTTGCAGCATCGTCATGTTGATCTCCTCTGGCGGAACAGGACTGTTCTGCTCGGGCGGAAGGCTCGGAGGCGGGTTCGGCACGCTCGGTACCGGTGGCAACGGATCAGGCTCCAGTGAAGGCCAGGGCGACGTTGGCGCCGCCAAAGCCGAAGGAGTTGTTGAGCACGGCCATCGGCTTGTCACCACGCGGCTTGAGCTCCTGCGGTGACGACGAGATGGTCAGCCCGGCGTCGTCGTCGGGATCCTCGAGGTTCAGCGTCGGCGGGGCCATCCGGTCGCGCAGGGCCAGGATCGCCGCCACCGACTCGACCGCGCCCGCGCCGCCGAGCAGATGACCAGTCATCGACTTGGTCGCGGACACCGCCACGCCTGGCGCGGCGTCGCCGAGAGCCGACGCGATCGCCTGGGCCTCCACGACGTCCCCGGCCGGAGTCGACGTCGCGTGGGCGTTGACGTGCACGACCTGCTCCGGCGAGAGCCCGGCGTCAGCGAGGACCCGCGCGAGGACCAGCTTGAGCCCGGTCCCCTCCGGCTCCGGCTGGGCGATGTGGTGGGCGTCGGAGGAGTACCCGACGCCCGCCGCGACGGCGAGCGCCTCGGCACCGCGCGCCGCCGCGTGCTCCTGGGACTCCAGCACGACCATGCCGGCGCCCTCGCCGAGCACAAAGCCATCCCGGCCCTTGTCAAACGGGCGCGATGCCCTGGCCGGCTCGTCGTTGCGCGTGGACAGCGCCCGCATGGCGGCGAACGCGGCGATGTTCAGCGGGATGATGGCCGCCTCCGTGCCACCGGCCAGCACGACGTCCGCCCGGCCGGACCGGATCATCTCCATGCCGTAGCCGATCGCCTCGGCCCCGGACGCGCAGGCGCTCACCGTGGTGTGCACGCCGGCCCGCGCGCCGAGCTCGATGGCGATCCAGCCGGCCGCCCCGTTCGGCATGAGCATGGGCACGGTGAACGGCGAGAGCCGCTGCCAGCCCTTCTCCTTGAGGGTGTCGTACGCCGACAGGGTCGAGGCGACCCCTCCGATGCCGCTGGACACCACGACACCGAGCCGCTCGGGAGCGACGTCGGGCTTGCCCGCGTGGCTCCACGCCTCGCGAGCGGCGACCATCGCGAACTGCTCGCAGCGGTCGAGCCGGCGCGCCTGCACGCGGTCGATGAGCGTAGCCGGATCGGCGGCTGCCCACGCTGCGATCCGGGTCGGCAGATCGGCCGCCCAGTCGTCAGTCAGCGGGCCGACGCCGCTGCGGCCTGCCAGCATCGACTTCCAGGTGCTGGCGACGTCGGTGCCGACCGGCGTGATCGCCCCCAGGCCGGTAACGACGACCCGCGTCCTCTCGGTTCCCACCGTAGTTCTGCTCCTCGTCGGTTGCTCGTAACCTGGTGCCCCGCGGATTGGCCCGTAGGTCCAGGTTCCTCGCGGCTGTCAGGCAGTCACGTCGGCGCGGTGGACGTAGTTGATGACGTCCTGAACCGTCTTGAGATCCTTGAGCTGGTCGTCGGGAATCTCGACACCGAACTTGTCCTGCGCGGCGACGGCGATCTCCACCATCGACAGCGAGTCGATGTCCAGGTCGTCGACGAAGGTCTTGTCGGGCGTCACCTGGTCGGCTGGCACCCCGGCAACCTCGTCGATGATCTCGCCCAGACCCTCGAGGATCTCCTGCTCCGTCATGGCCATTGGTTTTGTTCTCCTTCTCTGAATGCTGCTCGTTGCTGAGCGTTCTGCTCGTGAGCGGTTGGCATGCTCCCGGACGGGGAGCGGGGTCAGGGTACCGTGATCACCTGCGCTGCATAGCACATGCCCGCGCCGAACCCGACCAGCAGTGCGGGTGAGCCAGAGGCGACCTCGCCGCGCTCGATCATGCGCGACAGCGCCAGCGGGATCGACGCCGAGGAGGTGTTCCCGGCGTTCACGATGTCGCTGGCCACGACCGCCTGCGGCGCGCCCAGCCGGCGCGCGATCGCCTCGATGATCCGCAGGTTGGCCTGATGGGGGACGAACGCGGCCAGTTCCTTCGGGTCCACGCCAGCCCGCTCGCAGGCCGCGAGCGCGATCGGCGTGAGCGCGGTAGTAGCCCACCGGAAGACCGCCTGGCCCTCCTGGATGATGAACGAGTCCCGGTCCTTGATGTAGATCTTGTCCGCGAGGCTGCCGTCGCTGCCCCAGGCCACGGGCCCGATGCCCGGCGCATCACCGGGGTCGGCGACCGGGCCGACCACCGCAGCGCCCGCGCCGTCGGCGAAGATGATGCAGGTTGAACGGTCGGTCCAGTCCACCCACTGGGAGAGCTTCTCGGCGCCGACGACGAGCACGTTGCGGGCCGTCCCGGTGCGGACAGCATCGGAGGCGTTCGCCAGTGCGTAGCAGAAACCCGCGCACGCCGCGTTCATGTCGTAGGCGCCAGGCGCCATGACGCCGAGCCGCTTAGCGACCGTCGCCGCCGTATTGGGGATCTGCACCTCAGGGGTGCACGTGGCGACGATCACGAGATCGATGTCGTCCGGCGAGAGCCCGCTCGCGGCCATGGCCTTGCCGCCCGCCTGCACGGCCATGTCGGCAACGGTCTCATCCGGCCCGGCGATCCGCCTGCTGGCGATGCCCACCCGGCTGCGGATCCACTCGTCGGTCGTGTCGACGGTCTGCGCGAGCTCGTCGTTGGTGACCACCCTCGCGGGCTGGTAGCCGCCGAAGGCGAGCACTCGCGCGCCTGCCTGACCCTCGGTGAGTCGCATCGTGCCTCTTTCGCGGTTCGCGGTCGTTGCTAGTCCGCTGCCGTCGGCAGCAGGCGCAGGATGGGCTGGCCGGCGCTCACGGGGTCGCCGTCCTCGACGAGCCATTCGATGACAAGGGCGGGGAACGTGGTCGCCAGCGGCTGATCACCGCCGCGAACCTCGACCCGCCCGAGGTCGGTAGCCTGGTCCACCTCGGTGCCCGCGGCCGCTGCCGCGTGCTGGCCGTCCGGGGCCCGGAACACCCCTGCCGCCGGCGCCACCAGCAGCCGCCACTCGGGCGCGTGGTGATCGTCATGACTGTCGGCGTGCTCGGCGAGCAACTCGCGGGCGGCGTCGAGGTCGTCGGGTGTCTTCAGGGCCACGAGCCGGACGCCGCGCAGGGCACGCTTGGCCAGACCGGTCAGCGTGCCGGCCGGCGCCAGCTCGATGAGAGCTGTCACGCCGAGCGATTCCATTGTCTGCATGCAGAGGTCCCAGCGGACCGGGGTGCTGACCTGGTTGATGATCCGGTCGAGCCAGTCCGGGCCGGACTTGACCACGGCGCCGTCGCGGTTGGACAGCAGCGGCCGGACCGGGTCCTGGGCTCGCAGCCCGGCGGCCTCGGCCGCGAGCGCGGCGACGGCCGGTGCCATGTGATGGGTGTGGAAAGCGCCGGCTACCGACAGCGGCCGCAGCCGGGCGCCGGCCGGCGGGTCGGCGGCAAAGGCCTCCAGCTGGGCCATCGTGCCGGCCGCGACGATCTGGCCGGCCCCGTTCACGTTCGCCGGGGTCAGGCCGTGCGCCTCGATGGCGGCGAGCACCGCCCCCTCGTCGCCCCCGAGGACCGCGGTCATGCCGGTCTGCTCGGCGGCGGCGGCCGCCGCCATGCCGTGGGCCCGGACCCGGACCAGGCGCATCGCGTCCTCGGGCGTGATCACTTCGGCCAGCGCACCGGCGGCGAGCTCGCCGACGCTGTGGCCCGCGACGCCCACGGACTGCCTGCTGACCGGGTGAGCCCCCGTGACCACCTGGTCGGTGGCGGCGATGGCCGCGGCCACGAGGAGGGGCTGTGCTATCGCGGTGTCCCTGATCTCGTCGGCGTCGGCCGCGGTGCCGCACCGGATGAGGTCACAGCCCGACAGCTCGGACCAGGCCTGAAGCCGGTCGGCGAAGCCGGGCAGCTCAAGCCAGGGAGCGAGGAACCCCGGCGTCTGGGCGCCCTGGCCCGGTGCGGCGATAACGAGCATTGTCTAAGCCTGCACTGTAGGAGTCCGCCATACTCATGCCGAAGTAGACGAAGTTTGGCCGCAGGTCTTAGTAACAACCCTACAAGTCACAGTCCTCGGTGTGCCAGGCGACCGAGGATCACGGCGGTCCACAACGTAAACCCGCCACGGCCGTCACTGGGCGTGACGCCGGTCAATTCGGTCACTCGGCGCAGCCGGTATCGGACCGTGTTCGGGTGCACGAACAGGAGCCTGGCGGTGGCCTCCAGCGAGTTGCCCTGCTCCAGGTAGGTCATCACGGTGTCCAGCAGCGCGGTGCCGGCGCGCAGCAGCGGCTCGTAGACCTCCTCGATGAGCGCAGTGCGGGCCGAGTCGTCACCGTCGAGGGCGCGCTCGGGAAGAAGGTCGGTGGCCAGCACGGGCCTGGGTGCCTCGGGCCAGCCGTCGGCGGCGCGCAGCCCGGCGAGGGCGGCGCCGGCCGAGGCGACGGCCGACTGCAGGTCGGGGGCGGGCGGACCGACGACGACCGGGCCCGGCCCGAACCGGCCGGCGAAGTGCGTGGCCGCTGCCATCGGGTCGGCGCTGCCGCCGACGACCAGCACGACGCGCTCGCCGTGCACGCCGGCCAGCAGGTCGAGGCGGGCCCGGCGGGCGAGGATCCGGAATTCATCGATCAGGCCCCCGGCGTCATTGCCGCGTGCGGTGCCGTTCTCCGCACCGGTCGTTCCGACGATCACGGTCACCGGGCTGAATGACCAGTTCAGCGCCGAAGCCCAGGACTGCAGGCCCTCGTCCACCTCACCGCGGACGAGGGACTCGACGACCAGGGCTTCAAGCCGGGCGTCCCAGGCGCCGCGGGCCTCGGCTGTCCGCGCGTACACCTGGGCAGTCCCGAATGCGATCTCCCTGGTGTAGCGGAGCACCGCCTCCCGTAGTTCCGCCTCGCCGCCCGGCGCAGCCAGCTCGTCGACCTGGGATTCGACCACGTCGACGATGACCCTGACCATCTCGACGGCCTGCTGCAGCGTGACCGCCCTGGCCAGCTCTCTCGGTGCGGTGCCGAACACCTCGCCCGCGACAGCTGGCCGGCTGCGCTCCGGGTGCTTGACCCAGTCCACGAAGGCGGCGATGGCGGCCTGGGCCAGCAGCCCGAGCCATGACCGGTGCTCGGCGGACATGGTGCGGAACCAGCGCAGCCGCCGGTCCATCGAGACCATGGCGGCGGTGCCGAGCGCGCCCATGGACGCCTCGAGCCGGGCGATCGTCTCGGCCCGTACCCGGCCGCGCGGCTCGGCGGTGGGACTGCCGTCCGCCTGTGCCGTCATGCCTTCAGCGTGCCATGTCCGGCGCGGTGACATGGACCGTGTCGTCAGGCGCGGCCTGCGCACCGCCGACGAGGGCCTTGGTGAAGGCGGGCCAGCGCCACCAGGCGAGGAGGCCGGCCAGCGCCAGCACGAGGGCCGACCCGGCCGTCGTCCAGCCTATTCCGACGCCATCGGCCAGAGGTCCCTGCAGCAGCGCGCCAATGGGATAGCTGACGCCGAGGGCCACCTGGAAGAAGCTGATGACCCGGCCGCGGTAGGCAGGCGGGGCGTAGAGCTGGACCGTGGTGGACAGCCCGGATAGCACGGCGAGGTAGACCAGCCCGACGATGAAGAGGGCGGCGACGCCCCACCAGCGCGACGGGGCCACCGCGTAGCCGGTGAGCGCGACCGGCAGCAACGCCAGGCTCCAGCCCAGCAGCCGCGCGCGCCCGATCCTGGCCGCCAGCGGCGCGAGCAGCAGGGCCCCGGCGACGGCGCCCAGTCCCTGAGCGGTGGTGAGCTGCGATGTCGCCGCGGCTACCGCGGTGGGCCCGCCGTGGCTGAGCCGCAGCGCCATGGCCGGGACGAGGGCGATGAACGGCGCGGCGACAAAGGCCACCACGCCGATCGTGATGATGGCAGCCCGGCAGGACGGCTGCGACCTGGCGGCCACAAGGCCGTCCCGCAGCGCGGCCAGCACGGATCCGGCCCGGCCAGGCGGTGGCGAGAGCCGGACGAACAGCATCGCTGCCACCACGGCCAGGAAGGACACGGCGTTGGCGACGAAGCTGGCGCCGAAGCCGAACGCCGCGATCGTCGCTCCGGCGAGGGCCGGTCCGACGATGCGGCCGGCGTTCCACTGGGCCGAGTTCAGCGAGCTGGCCGCCAGGAATTCTGAGCGCGGCACCAGGTCAGGGAGGATGGCCTGGCTGAACGGCATGATCAGCGCCGACGCGCAGCCCTGCAGGGTGACGAGCCCGAGCAGCACCGCCGGGCTGCCGTGGCCAGCAGAGACCAGCGCGGCCAGCGCCGCGGCGATGAGTCCCTCGGCGAGGTTCCCGGCAGCGATCACCGGCCGGCGAGGCAGCCGGTCGGCGAGTGCGCCGCCGAGCGGCGACAGCAGGCCGATGGGCAGGAACGCGCCGGCCGCCACGAGCACCGCCCAGCTCGCCTGCCCGGTTCTGGACACCACCAGCGCGCCGACGGCCACCGTCTGCATCCAGGTGCCGACGTTGGAGACCAGGCTGGCCGACCACAAGATGGCGAAGTTCCGGTAGCGCAGCGGCCGGAGCGCTGCGCCTGCGTTCAGCGGCACGTGCTCTGACGCATCGACTCGACCCTGATCACCGTTTCACCCCAGGCAGGGCAACCAAGCCGTGATCCCTCACATTCCGCTTGCTGCCATGGCGGCACCGGAACCTGACCAGACCGGGGCGACTCTCGGTGCCCCATCGGCACCTGCGGCTGGCGCCTGCACACCCTGAAGCTTTCAGTCACGTGCGCGCCTGATTCATCCGCATCTGTCTCGCTGGAACCTTCAGGGTGTCAGAATCAGGATTGCCTCCCGGCCGAGCCGGTGCGTCTGTAAAACTTCGGAATTCGGCTTTACAATTTCCTGGTGACCGAGATCAGCGTTATCGCCGCGCTCGACGACCCGGTCCGGCTTCGGCTCTACGACTACGTCTGCGGCCAGGACCACGAGGTCAGCCGGGACGAGGCGGCTGCCGCCGCGGGCATCCAGCGAGCCATGGCCGCCTTTCACCTGGACAAGCTCGCCGCGGCCGGACTGCTGTCCGTGACGTTCCGCAGGCCGGCGGGCCGCTCGGGGCCCGGCGCGGGCCGGCCAGCCAAGCTCTACTGCAGGTCCAGCGGCGAGCACCAGGTGAGTGTGCCACCACGGGATTACCAGGCCGCCGCCGAGATTCTGGCGGAGGTCGCCGAGGTAGCTGGCGCCGAACCAGCTGTGCAGCGGGTTGCGCGGCGACGCGGCTCACAGGCGGGCCGCGCTGCCCGGGCCGCGAACCTGGGCGCCAGCGCGGCGGATCTGGTGGCAACCACGCTGGCCGCGCAGGGGTACCAGCCCCGCCTGGACGGGTCAGTCATCCGGCTGCGCAACTGCCCGTTCCACGCGCTGGCGGACCAGCACCCGCCGCTGATTTGCGGCATGAACCTGGCCTTCGTGCAGGGCCTGCTGGAAGCCGTGACTGCCAGCGGTATGGCCGCCCGCTTTGATCCGCAGCCTGGCGACTGCTGCGTCGTGATCGAACCATTCTAAAAGTCTCAGCACTTGACGTTAGAATTCCAGCGCTGATTGGATGGGTTGCGTGACCGGATGTCATATCGCGCAACTCAACGTGGGCGTGCTCCAGGCGCCGCTCGACAGCCCGCAGCTCGCGGACTTTGTCGCGAACCTCGGCCACGTGAACGCCATCGCCGACGCGGCGCCGGGATTCGTCTGGCGGCTGTGCGACGCCGACTCCGACAACGCCACCAGCATCCGCCCGCGCGGACCCGACCTGCTCGTGAACATGTCGGTCTGGCAGTCACTGGAATCGCTGCGCGCTTTCGTCTACCGGAACGGGCCGCACCTCGACATGCTGCGCCGGCGGCGCGAGTTCTTTCGCAGTCTGGGCGCCGCCCACCAGGTCCTGTGGTGGATTCCTAGCGGACACATTCCGGACCTCGATGAAGCGTTCTCGAGGCTGGATCTGCTCCGGCGGGACGGCCCCGGACCGGCTGCCTTCACCTTCCGCGAGCCGTTCCCGCCCCCGGCGACTGCTGCAGCGACGTCCACGACCGCGCCGCAGCTGTAACGGCGCCCGTCGCGGGGACTTGTATCCGGTGCTGAGCGCGAGAAGATGTTGGCGTGACCGCAAGGTCCGTCCTGGCGGCGTTAGCGGCGTCGCTGGCCTGTCTGGCTGGCTGCTCGAGCGGCCCGGCTCAGGTTCGGGCGGCGGCGCCTGCCTGCCATCCGGCATCCCCCCTGACGCAAAGCCAGTCGGGCTTCCCGCAGGTGCAGGGCACCGGTGCGGGCGTTTCCCTGTGGGGCCTGCTGCTGTACGCCAGCCGTGGTCCGGCCCTGGCTAACGAAGAGGTGAAGATCGTCTGGCGGATGACCGGGTCTGGTCCGCTCGAGCTGACCACGATCGGCCCACAGGGCCAGCGCATCCGGCTCGAATGGGGTCCCGTGTACCACGGCCCTGGGTCCAGTAACACCTGGGACAAGCCAGGCGAGGAGTGGGGCGCCGGTTATGTCTTTACCGCTCCCGGCTGCTGGGACCTGCGCGCCGAACGAGACGGTGCGCGGGCGGACGTCTGGCTGACGGTCACCGCTCGTTAACGGGGCTGGCCAGTACTCCCGCCCGGCGGCGGATGCTGCCATCGTCGGCAGGGAAGTATCGCGCCACGAATGCGTCAGCGTCCGCGAGCGCGACCTCATCAATGTCGGCTGGCCAGCCGTCCTCGTGGATCTCGGTGAGCAAGTCGCTGGCGAGATTGACCGCATCGACGCCGTGCTCGCGGGCCGCATCCGGCCCTTCCAGCACGGCCAGCAGCGTCACCGTGTCCGCGGGCTCGACCGCCAGCAGAATCCGGATCTCCGACCCGAGCGGGTCGGCCCGCAGCTCGAGCAGGTCCGCATCGCCGTCGGCCTGGTCGCGCGGCGCGCGAAGCGTGTGCAGAGTCTGCGTGCCTTGGGCAGCCACCCGCTCCATTCGCTCCCTGGCGTCCTTGAGCGCCGCCGTTAGCTGGGCCGTGTCCGCACCGGAACCCCCGCCCTCCAAGGCCGCCATGGCACCCGCGGTGCGGAGCTGGGTCTCTGCCACGGTGTACATCGCCTTCGCGTATTCCTTAGCTGCCCGGAACTCATCGACCTGCCACTGGAGCCGCTGGCTTTGCTCCGTCAGCCGTTCCTCGCGCTGTCGGCTGGCGGAAAGACTCTGCTCAAGCCGGGCGGTCTCGGCGCCTTCGGCCCCCGCGCCGCGTTGCTTGCCGAGCCGTAGCTCTGCCCTCTTCCTCGCGGTCGCCACGTCGGAGACGCCTCGCCGGAATTGCTGAAGCTCCTCCAGCATCTGCTGATAGAGGTAGTCGGCGGTCTCCCGCGGATCGTCGGAGTACGGTGTCGTGAGTTTGCCAAGGGTCGCCAGGCTGGACGGCTCAGCGGCGTCCAGGACCGCGACCACCGCGGCGCCGACCTCAGCAGCGGTGGCCGGCTCAGATTCGCTGAGGTCGGTGAGCCAGTCGCCGAGCTCAGCGGTCATCCGGAGCCGTCGACCCATGGCGTGCTGCTAGAGAGCGTCGCTGACGTCCATGTCGAGCCCGTAGCGGGAGATCGCCTGGCCGACGACCTCGGGCTTCACCTCGCCCATCCTGGCCAGCTGGGCCAGCACGGCGACCGTGATCGACTGGGCGTCGACATGGAAGAACCGGCGCGCGGCCGGGCGGGTGTCGGAGAATCCCCACCCGTCGGTGCCGAGGGAGCTGAACGGCGCAGGAACCCACCGGGCGATCTGGTCAGGCACGGCCCTGATCCAGTCGCTCACCGCCACGACGGGGCCCTGGTGGCCGTCCAGGGCGCGGGTGACGTACGGCACCCTGTGCTCGGCATCCGGCTGCAGCATGTTCCATTGCTCGGCGTCAAGCGCCTCGCGCCGCAGCTCTGTCCAGCTCGTAGCCGACCACGTTCCCGCCCTGACGCCCCACTCGTCGGCAAGCAGGCGCTGTGCGTCCTGCGCCCACCGGAGCGCAACCCCGGAGGCGAGGATCTGGGCCTGCGGATGCTCGCCGGTCGTGGATGCACCGTTGGTGGCCGCCTGCGGCGGGGCGGAGAAGCGGTAGAGCCCGCGCAGGATGGCCTGCTCGAGCGCTGCCGCGCCGCCCTCGTAGTCGGCCGGCTCGGCTGGCTGTACGTACGGCTCGTTGTACACGGTCAGGTAGTAAAAGATGTCCTCGCCGCTCGGGTGCTCGGCCGTTGAGCCATACATCCGCCGCAGCGCGTCCTTGACGATGCAGGCCAGCTCGTACGCCCAGGCGGCGTCGTAGCTGATGCAGGCCGGGCTGACCGAGGCGAGCAGCGGCGAGTGGCCGTCGTTGTGCTGCAGTCCCTCACCGGTGAGCGTGGTACGGCCCGCCGTCGCGCCGAGCAGGAAACCGCGGCCGAGCTGGTCACCCATGGCCCACATCTGGTCGCCGGTCCGCTGGAACCCGAACATCGAGTAGAAGATGTAGACCGGGATCATGTGCGTGGCGTGCGTGGCGTACGCGGTGCCTGCCGCGATCGTGGAGGCCATCGCCCCGGCCTCGCTGATGCCCTCGTGCAGGATCTGCCCCGCCGCGGCCTCCTTGTAGGACAGCAGCAGGTTGCGGTCGACAGCGTCGTAGGTCTGGCCGTGCGGGTCGTAGATCTTTGCCGTCGGGAACAGCGAGTCCATGCCGAACGTGCGAGCCTCGTCCGGGATGATCGGGGCGAACCGGTCGCCGATTTCAGAATCCTTCATGAGGTCCTTGAGCAGCCGGACGAACGCCATCGTGGTGGCAACCGCCTGCTTGCCCGAGCCGCGGCGCAGCTCGTCGTAGACGGAGGCGGCCGGCAGCGCTAGCGGCCTGGACCGCACAACCCGCTTGGGCAGGTAGCCGCCGAGTGCGGCGCGGCGCTCCTTCATGTACCGGATCTCGTCGGACTGCTCGCCCGGGTGGTAATACGGCGGGAGTTCCGCCTCCAGTGCCCGGTCCGGGATCTCCAGGTACAGCCGGTCGCGGAACTCCTTGAGCTCGGCCACCGTGAGCTTCTTCATCTGGTGGGTGGCGTTGCGAGCCTCGAAGTCCGGTCCCAGCGTCCAGCCCTTGATGGTGTGCGCGAGGATCACCGTCGGCTGGCCGACGTGCTCGGTGGCGGCCTTGAAGGCCGCGTATACCTTGCGGTAGTCGTGGCCGCCGCGGGACAGGTTGCGGATCTCGTCGTCGGACATGTGCTCGACCATGGCCCGCAGCCGGAGATCGCCGCCGAAGAAGTTCTCCCTGGTGTAGGCGCCAGTCTCCACCGCGTAGGTCTGGAACTGCCCGTCCGGCGTGGTGTTCATCTTGTTCACCAGCACGCCGTCGGTGTCCTTGGCCAGCAGCGGGTCCCAGTCGCGGCCCCAGATGACCTTGATGACGTTCCAGCCGGCCCCGCGGAACGTTGCCTCCAGCTCTTGGATGATCTTGCCGTTGCCGCGGACCGGGCCGTCCAGCCGCTGCAGGTTGCAGTTGATCACGAAGGTCAGGTTGTCGAGTTCCTCCCGCGCGGCGAGGCTCAGCGCCGCACCGCGGGCCTCGGGCTCGTCCATCTCGCCGTCGCCGAGGAAGCACCACACGTGGGACCGGCTCGTGTCCTTGAGTTGGCGGGCGAGCAGGTACCGGTTGAACCGGGCCTGGTGCACCGCGTTGATGGCGCCGAGGCCCATCGAGACCGTGGGGAACTCCCAGAAGTCCGGCATCAGCCGTGGGTGCGGGTACGACGGCAGGCCGCCCCCTGGGTTGGACAGCTCCTGGCGGAACCCGTTGAGCTGCTGCTCGGTCAGCCTGCCCTCGAGGAACGCGCGGGCGTAGATGCCCGGGGCGGCGTGGCCCTGGAAGAACACCTGGTCGCCTGACTCGCCGTGGTCCTTGCCGCGGAAGAAGTGGTTGAAGCCCACCTCGTAGAGACTGGCGGCGGAGGCGTACGTGGCGATGTGCCCGCCTACGCCGAGGCCCGGCTTGTTGGCGCGGCTGACCATGACGGCCGCGTTCCACCGGATGTAGGCGCGGATGCGGCGCTCGACGTACTCATCACCAGGGAACCAGGGCTCGCGCTCGGGGGGGATGGTGTTGATGTAGTCGGTGCTGCGCAGGCCGGGGACGGCCACCTGCTGCTCGCGGGCACGCTCGAGCAGCCGAAGCATGACATACCGGGCACGAGTGCGGCCGTGAGTCCGGACGATGTCGTCAAACGACTCCAGCCACTCCCTGGTTTCGTCCGGATCGATGTCCGGCAGCTGGGTCGGCAGTCCGTCGCTGATGATGGAGAAGCGCTGGCGTCCGGAGGCCACGGGTGTCTTCCTCGCAATCGGCAGCCTGTACGGCCACGTCGGGGTCCTTCTACTCCTCTTATCCTCGTACGAGCGGCCAGGAACCGCATCTCTGGCCCACGGTCTACCCCGCAGTAACCGGGCATACGGGCTGGCTGGCCTGGTGCGTGCCGATTTGTCGCTGCGGCCTAATTGTGACTTGCGTACCGCGCCGACCCAGTGTGGACTGTGCGATCAGGAGCAGCGACAACGCTGCGGCCGTGTGGGCGACCCGGAGGCTGGGCATCTGGCTAGTTCAGGGTTTTCCGACTCGGACCGCGGCGGAAAGGACTAGGAGGACTTCAGTGAGCGCGACCGCGGGCCAGGCGCAGGATCAGCGTGACCTGGCCGAGCGGCTTGGCATTAAGCCAGGCCACGTGGTGCAAGAGATCGGCTATGACGACGACGTGGATGAGGCGCTACGGGATTCCGTAGTGGCCCTCGAGGGCGCCGAGCTCGTCGACGAGGACTACCCCGACGTGGTCGACGGCGTCCTGCTCTGGTGGCGCGACGGGGACGGTGACCTCGTGGATGCGCTCATGGATGCGCTGACTCCGCTGGCGGACGGCGGCTACGTCCTGCTGCTCACGCCGAAAACCGGCCGCGAGGGCCACGTCGAGCCGAGCGAGATCGGCGAGTCGGCCCCGACGGCAGGGCTTTCCCAGACCTCGACGGTCAGCGCCGGGCGCAACTGGTCTGCCAGCCGCCTGGTGGCACCCCGCGCACGCCGCTAACCAAGCCTTCGATCGAGGCAGCCATCCGGTTTTCAGTCTGCTGACGCCCCGGTGGCAGACTGGGTTGCGTCCCTTCCCAGATACGGCGTTCCCAGATACCCGCGTTCCCCAGAACCTGCGCTGAGAGGATCGGTCCCATGGCGGTGGAAGTAGGCGAGGTAGCCCCAGACTTCGAGCTGAAGGATCAGCACGGCACCCCGGTGAAGCTGTCGAGCTTCCGCGGTAACAAGAACGTTGTGCTGGTGTTTTACCCGCTGGCGTTTAGCGGGGTGTGCACCGGCGAGATGTGCGCCATCCGTGACCAGTTCCCTGAGGTCACCAGAGAAGATGTGGAACTGCTGGCCGTCTCGGTGGACTCGTTCTTCGTGCTCAAGACCTGGGCAGAACAGCAACATTTCAATTTCGCAATGCTCGCCGACTTCTGGCCGCACGGCGAAGTTGCCCGGTCCTACGGTGTCTTCGATGACACCATGGGCGTGGCCATCCGGGGCACGTTCATCATCGACAAGGACGGCGTCGTGCGGTGGAAGGTCGTCAACCCCATCCCGCAGGCGCGTGAGATCGCCGACTACCAGAAGGCGCTCGCCGAGCTCAGCTAGTCCCTAGCCCGCGGGGGCTAGGGCGGTGCTGCGCCTCTTGGTTGCCAGGCAGAATCGGAACTGGCTGCATGCCCTGCTATCGGTGCGGAACCCGGCAGGTAGACCCGGACCGGGGTGAAAGTCCCTGGCGCCGGGGCGTTCGTGGCGACCGTCAGGTTCTCATCTGCCCCGACTGCCAGGTCGTGGCTGACTGGACGAGCGAGCTGGACCGCTGCCGGGTCTGCTCCAGCGTGCACCTGGTGCGCCGGCTGGGCGAGGTCGAGTGCCGCGACTGCGGCGCCGTCGGGCAGGTGGCTCACGCGAGCAGGGACGACCAAGCCTGGTCAGATGCTGCCGCTGCGGAGCTGGCCGAGGAGGTCGAACGGGCACTGGCGAAGGTGCTCGGACCAAGCAGGCAGCGACCGCCGTACGCGATGTCGTGATGTCGTGAGGCGCCGGCGGTCCTGACATGACGGACGCCGCGGTCGCTGGCCGGCTGCTCGATGAGTATCACGAGCGGCTGGTGGAGTCGTCTCGCGTCCGCGTGATCGCCGGATCGGAGCACCAGGCGAGGGTCACCTACCAGGTGGGCTTGCCGGATGGCGCCAGCCAGGTGATCCGTGCCTTTCGCGCGGACGAGCCGGTCCCCCTGTACGGCCGGGACGTCGCGGGGGAGAACGTGGCGGGGTGGCTTACGGGCTGTGCGCGCACTCTTGCGGCGCTGGCGGACGCTGCCTACGCGGCGCCGCGGCCCGTCCGGACCAGGACCGGTGAGCTCGTCGGCGTGGCGGGGCCGTGGCTGACCTGGGCCACGACGTACGTCCCTGGCCCGGTGGTGACGCCGACCCTGGACCAGCTCCGGCAGGAGGGAGCCGCGCTCGGTCACCTTCACTCAGTAGCCGCCCTGAAAGGGGGGGACCGCATCGGCGACGGGCCGCCCGGCCTTGCATCGCGGCATCCTGCGGTTGCCATTCCCGCGAGCTTTGCCCGGCTCGATCGCGTGGAGCCTCGGCTCCCGGCGTCGTGGCGGTCGTTGCACGCCGAATGCCTGACTGCCCTGACAGCCATCGCGGCAGCGGCTGACTCGGTGCCGGAGAGCATCGTCCACGGCGACGTGTGGGCTCGTAACGCGGTCCAGTCGTCGCGATCAGGCGTGACGTTCGTGGACTGGGAGACCGGTGGCATCGGGCTAGCGGTGATCGACCTCGGCAATGCGCTGCTCGAATGCCATCTGGACGCGGACGTGCCTGACGACCAGCCGTCGCGATGGCTGGTCGCGCCGTCGCCTGACAGGATCAGGGCATTCGCCGAGGGCTACGCCTCGATGCGCGTTCCGACCGCTGCGGAACTCGGTTTGCTGCCCGTTGCCGTCAAGTTCTCGGCTGCCGTTGTCGGCTCTGTTCATTTCGAGGTCGCGCTAATGAACGGCGTGACCGGGCCTGCCATGGACGCGCGGGTCGCCCGGCTGCAAAACCGGCTCGGCGTCGCCGACGAGGTAGCGGCGATCGCGCGAGACTGGCTCACGTCCTAGCCAGGCTGACCACCGCCTTGCCCAGGCTCGTCTTCGGGCCACGGCTGGTAGATGTTGACTCCGGGCTTGCCCCGCAGCAGCAAAGCTGATGGGTACGGCTGCTCGGTTGCCGTGATCCGCGTCGATGTCGGGATGTACCTGATGGTTAGTCCGCAGCGTCGGCTCGCAGACGTATTGGCATTGGAGCCATGCATGATCTTGGGGTGGTGAACCTCCACGTCTCCGGCAGAAAGCGTGAGGTCGACTGCGAGGCTTTCATCCACGTCGGTAGCGGACTCCGAGCCCAGCACGCTGTCGAAGTCCTCGCGGACGCGAAGTTCGTGCAGATCGTCGCGATGGGATCCCGGTATCACGCGCATGCAGCCGTTCTCCGGCGTCGAGTCGTCGACAGCGAGCCACAGCGTGACGACATCCATCGGCTCCAGCGGCCAGTAGGCGCCGTCCTGATGCCACAGCACTGGTCGGCCTGAGTACGGCGGCTTGCAGATGTAGTGCGATGCGAAGAGCGCGGTGTCTGGCCCGACGAACTGCTCGGCGATATCCAGCAAACGGCTGTCGCTGACCAGCCGGACCCAGAACGGATCTCGGGCCACGAGCTCGTGGCCGAGATCCTCGCCGCGCAGTTCGGGATGGCGTCGCTGAAGCCAGGTCACGTGCTCGCTCGCCTGCGCTATCAGGCCGGCATCGAGGACATTCCGGAAAATAACAAAGCCATCGCGGTCGTATCGCCGCAGGGCTCCTGGCGCGCTCGCTGTCATCGACCGGACCTTTTCGTGGCTGGTGCTTCACGTGCTGACTGCCCCGCGGCTGGCCTGAATAAGCCGCCGGGTGAGGTGACCGGCGCCATGTGACGGCGAGAAGCACGGGCGGACAAGCTGGACTGGTCGGCAGGGCGGCGAGCTGCCCGATCCAGGTAGGCTCAACCCCGCCGGGCGCGTAGCTCAGTGGTGGAGCACCTCGCTTACAACGAGGGGGTCGCTGGTTCGATCCCAGCCGCGCCCACAAGTGGTCAGCGGCCTCATGACTCGTCGGGGCTGCAGGCTGTCGCGCGGCTTGCACCCGCCGAAGTCGGAGCCAATGGCGCGTCCTTCACACGACCATCGCTGGTGAGTTCGACGCGTTTTTGAAACCAGGCGTACGGGTAGTTACGGCAGGACTACCACGAGTTACCAGTGGCAGGAACTGAGGGCTAGGCACCGGAGTTATTGGCGCAAAAAGGCTGGGTGCTTCCCTGATGAACCCGACTGGTGCGGCGCGATCACGTCCCTAAACGGGCATCGACGCCGCTTGTGAACTCCCGCAGCCGAGTGGCTGCATGACTCCAGGGGACGAGGAGCTGTCCATGCGGAGAATCGCGACTATCGTGCTGGCCGTCGCGGCGACCATAGGGGTCGCCGCTGGCTGCTCTTCGAGCAGCCCTTCGTCCAGCTCATCGCCTAAGGCGGCTGGCTCCGTGTCGGGCACGATCACCGTCTTCGCCGCCTCTTCGCTGCAGGGGGCGTTCACCACGATCGGGCAGCAGTTTCAGTCGGCGCATCCCGGTACCACGGTGAAGTTCAGCTTTGGCGCCAGCTCCTCGCTAGCTCAGGAGATCAATGCCGGGTCGCCAGCCGATGTGTTCGCCTCAGCGAGCACAACGAACATGGACCAGGTGGTCACTGCTGGTCACGCGTCCAACCCCGTGACGTTCGCCAATAACGTGATGGAGGTCGCCGTTCCGCCGTCTAACCCGGCGCACGTCGCATCGGTGAGCGATCTCGCCAATCCGGCCGTGAAGACGGCGCTGTGCCAGCCCCAGGTGCCGTGTGGCGTCACTGCTGCCAAGGTCTTCAGCAACGCCAAGATCGCGGTCACGCCGGTGACGCAGCAGCCGGATGTGAAATCCGTGCTGACCCAGGTCGAGCTCAACAACGTTGACGCCGGGATGGTCTACGTGACCGACGTTAAGGCGGCTGGGTCGAAGGTCATGGGCATCCAGATCCCGTCGGGCGAGAACGCATCGACGGCTTATCCGATCGCCACGGTTAACAGTTCCAAGAACAAGGCCACCGCTGATGCGTTCACTGCGTATGTGAACTCGTCGGCGGGTCAGAAGGTGCTCGCTGCTGACGGCTTCGAGAAGCCGTAACGTGGTTCGAAGCGGGCTGTGGGCGGGTCACGTGCTGCCAAGCAGCTGACCGTACGCGATCGGGAACGTCGAGTCGAGCGTGGCGGTACATCGAGATCAGCCCCGATAGCGCTGGTTGCGCCCGGCGTGGTGGCCGTCGCGTTCCTGGTCCTGCCTCTGATCGGACTGATCATCCGCGCCCCGTGGGGCCGCATAGGATCTGCTATCAGCGGATCAGCTGCCCTGCAGGCGCTCGAGCTGTCGCTCTGGACCGCCTCTTTGTCGACGGCCGTAGCACTCCTGATCGGCGTACCGCTCGCGTGGCTGCTGGCGCGCACAGTGTTTCCCGGCCAGCGCCTCCTGCGGGCGTTGGTGACGCTTCCGTTGGTGCTGCCGCCTGTCGTCGGCGGTGTGGCTTTGCTGCTGGTGTTCGGCCGCGCCGGTTTCATCGGTCGCCTGTTGAACGAGTGGTTCGGCCTGACGATCCCGTTCACGCCCATAGCCGTGGTGATGGCGGAGACCTTTGTCGCGATGCCGTTCCTGATTGTGACTGTGGAGGGTGCGCTCCGGTCTGCCAACCTGGGTTACGAGGAGGCCGCCGCCACCATGGGAGCGTCGAAGATGACGGTCTTCAGCCGGGTAACGGTCCCCATGATCGCACCGTCGCTAGGCGCGGGTGCTGTCTTGTGCTGGGCAAGGGCCCTGGGAGAATTCGGTGCCACCATCACTTTCGCGGGCAGCTTCCCCGGACAGACTGAGACCATGCCGATCGCGGTGTACTACGCCCTGGAGAACGACCCCGATGCGGCCATCGCGCTGAGCCTTATCCTGCTGTTGGTATCGGTAGCCGTGTTGGTATCCCTTCGTGACAGGTGGCTTCGGGGCGGCTCAACTCAGTGACAGACGAACGCTCGGACGGCCTGGCGGTTGATGCACAGGTCCGGCGCGGAGCTTTCCTGCTTGACCTGGCTCTTTCGGTAGCACCCGGCGAAGTCATCGGCGTGCTGGGCCCTAACGGATCGGGAAAGTCCACGTTGCTCAAGGCGCTCGCCGGGTTGATACCTATCACCGCGGGCCAGATTAGGCTGCGCGGGGAGATCCTTGATGACGTCCAGACGGGAGCTTTCGCCGAGCCAGCTGCACGACCGGTTGGCTTCGTCTTCCAGGATTACCGGCTCTTTCCCCATCTGAGCGTCCTTGAGAATGTCGGGTTTGCGCCCAGGGCGCGCGGCCTGGGCAAGCGAGAAGCCAGGGCCGCAGCGGCAGAGTGGATCGGTCGGCTCGGACTCACCGCGCTCGCGGAGCGGAGACCTGCTGCCCTTTCCGGGGGCCAAGCGCAGCGGGTCGCCCTGGCCAGGGCTCTTGCGGGCGAGCCCGGATTGCTGCTGCTGGACGAGCCGCTGTCAGCTCTCGACGCCGGAACGCGGCTAGACGTACAGGCTGAGCTTCGGACGCACCTGACAGATTTCAGCGGGCCCTGCCTGCTGGTGACTCATGATCCCCTCGAGGCCCTGGTGCTGGCCGACAGGCTGATCGTGCTGGAGGAGGGTCGCATCGTCCAGCAAGGGGAACCAATACGCGTAGCCAGGCAGCCTGCCACCGATTACGTTGCGAAGCTCGTCGGGCTGAATCTGTACGAGGGCCGGGCTGACGGTCCAACCGTCAAGCTCGCTCATGGCGGCGGCTTTGTGATACCCGACAATGACCAGCATGGCGACGTCCTTGTATCGGTCCGGCCGTCATCGCTCGTCGTGAGTCGGCAGTCGCCGCAGGCAAGCAGCCCGCGGAATATCTGGCCGGCTCAGGTCGTCGGTCTGACGCTCTTGGCGGACCGGGTTCGATTGGACCTGGACGGCGAACCGTCTGCGTTGGTGGACGTGACGCCCGCGGCGGTCGCGGAACTATCGATCGAGCCCGGCAGCCAGGTCTGGCTCTCTGTGAAGGCCACCGACATTGAGGTTTATCCCAGAGACGCCACAATCCGGCCCGCAGCCCCCTAAACCCGCAAGGCCGGCTGCTGGCCAGCAAACTTGACCGGGTATTGCCTAGCTGATCGCTAGCTCCTACTGGCGGCGTGCCGACGAAGCCAGGTTTCCGGCTGCCCTGACAGCGCCGCCATCTGCTGCCAGGTCAATCCCTGCGCCTTGCTTCGCACAATGAACTCGGAGATTGAGCTGACGCCCAGAGCGGCGGCGACTTCGCGAACGCGGCCCTCTGCGGCATCGCGCTTGGCGATGTGCGGCCTGAAGGTAACGCCGTGCCGTGAGAGCCCTGACCTTATGGTGTGGAATGACAGCCCGACCTCACGCGCGATCGAGTTGACGGTCATGTGCTCAACGAGGTGGCGCTGGCGCAGGTAGCTAGCAACGTCGGCGAACCCCAGCGTGCGAATCGCCGGCAACCACTGCGCGTCGAGCACGTCGTCGCTGCGAATGGCTCTGGCCGCCAGGACGGGATCCAGCCGCGGCAGATGCCGCGACAGCCAGTCCTTGTCCAGCCCGCACGACCGGCTGATGGAAGCCAGGCTCTGGCCCGCGTTGACCCTGTCGTACACGAGCTGCCAGATGTCGGCATAGCCGTGCTCGCGTGCGACTTTATCGGCTAGCTCGGCAATACGCCGATCAGCCCGTTCGCGGTTCGCCTGGCCCAGCTGCATGCGTGCGACAGGGGACAAGGCGGTCCTGGATCGCTGACGGCGCTGTGCAGGGAACGGCCGGCCCCGCGCAGCCGCAGCGGCGTCCTTCGTGAGCTCACCGCTACGAGCTCTGTCCCGGCCGCGAGCGCTGCCCTCACGCATTGCAGGCTCAAAAAGCAGTCGGCCGCTCAATGCGGCCGCACGCAGCTTCCGCGTGTCGTCTCCCTCCAGAGACTGGCCTCGCTCCAGGCCAAATGCTTCGCAGTACTGTGCTTTTGTCCAGCCGTGCCGCGACAAGTGCGCAGCAACCGATCGGAATGTGCTCCCGCAGAGATGGCACCTGACCCGAGCACCATCGACAACGACCTGCCCTATGGGAGCAAAATACGATGTCCCGTCGCTGAGCACGCCGACGATCCTGCTCTCTGGATTGGCCCGGCGCGCGAGCGCCAGAATGACCCGATCGGCATGCACGTCTCAGCCTTCCGCCGTGGTAGTAACGCTGAGACTACTATCACGTGCGAAAGTGTTGCTATCGCGGAACGCCGGACCTATCGGCCGCTGGCCGCGGAGGTGTGGTCCCGAAGAGCTTCGTCAAGGAACCGCAAGGTCGCTGCGATCGTCTCCCAGCGCCACAAGACGACATTGCGCTCGAATCCCGTCGTCCGAGCCAGTCTTCGCTCGAGCGCGACGGCAACCGGCTCGAGCTGCTCGCGCTGGGCGGCTAGCAGCGGGGCCGGATCATCGCCAGCCCTATCCAGAAGCGCGAGCTTGATCAGTAGCTCTGACCGGATATCCCGGTTATGGCGGGCGGGCCTGCCGAGCCAGGCAGCGGCGGCTGCCCGGCCCGTATCGGTGGTGTCAACGAGGGATCTGACCGGGCCCGCGCTGGACGCTTGCAGCTCCACCGTTTTCAGCAAACCGGCGTCCTCGAGGCGTTGCAGCGCCCGGTAGATCACCGGCTTGGGCACCCGCCATATCTTGCCGAGCTCTCCTTCCTCCGACAGCAGGCGCGCGAGTGCGAAGCCATGCGAGGGCGCTTCACAGATGAGGCACAGCACAAACCACTCGGCGAGCGACAGCTGAGGTCGATCCGGAGCGGGCATGGCCCAAGACTACGGCGTGCGGTTCCAGCTCACGTCCTCGACGAGCGGCTGCGAGGCGCGGTCCGGCACCGGTCGAAGGCACGCGCAGGCAACCGACTTCGCGACCATTACCAGATATCAGCGGACATGATTTATACATTTTTGACGGATCTAGACCAGTCCCACTAGCACCTAATCGCCTCGTTATGGTCGGCGCGCCCGAGGGTAGACACAGTGCAACTTCTGGCGCCGTCGTGATGGCCGGATCCTCACGACCACCCAGGTGCGCTGGCTCGCAGGCACATCGACCGGCGCCTCAGCCCGGCAAGGTAGCGGGTTTCGGGATCGGAATCCTCAGCATGATGGGAGAGGAGCGCTTTGGAGATGGAACTGAGTGCGCGCAATCAACTCAAGGGCACCGTCAAGGCTGTCAAGAGTGGCGCCGTCATGGCCGAGATTACCGTTGACGTTTCCCCTGGAGCCGTCACCGCGGCCATCACCGACGCGTCGCGGGAGCGCCTGGGTCTCAAGGAAGGTGACTCGGTATCGGTCATCATCAAGGCCACCGAGGTCATGATCGGGACTCCGTCATAAGACCTGTAGGCGCCAATAGCTGAGAGCGTGAGCTAGTCTCACTGTGACTAGCTCACGTCATCTCAGAAGGGCTGCCGCGTGGCCAAGTTCCTCGTCATCTTCCATCGCGGCGACATGCCCCAGGACCGCCAGTCGGTTGCCGAAGCACGTCAGGCTTTAGGCCAGTGGGAAGACAAGAACTCCTTCGCACTCATTGACGCCGGGGCGCCGATCAGGTCGACTGTGACGCTCGGACGGGATGGTCTTGTTGACGGGGAGGTGGCCTGCTCCTACCTTGGCTGGTCCGTGATTGATGCGAGAGATCGCAACACAGCCGTCCGACTGCTGCAAAATCATCCGCTGATACAACGTGGCGCGCGGCTCCAGATCAACGAGCCGGTCTGACATTGAGGGAGCAGTCCGCTGCAGCTTTGCCTTAGTGCTACGCGCCGATCGGATGGTGCGTGGCAGATCCGGCTAGGACCTCGTAGTGCGCCCAGATGGTGCCGTGAGCGCCTACCTGGACATCTATAGCTCGAAGCCTTTCTGGGAGCGAGCCTGGTTCGAGCGGCGGCCCATCCATGATCGATGGCGTGCCGAGCCCGCCGATCAGGGCGGGGATGGTGATCACGTGGAGCTCGTCGACCAGACCGGCCCGGAGAAGGGCGCCGTTGAGCCCGCCCCCGGCCTCCGAGACGAGACACTCCGCGCCGAGTTCCGTCCGGATCCTCGCCAGCGCGGATGTCAGATCCACCCGATGGGCACCGGCAAGTAGGTAGGGGATCCGCTCCTGGCGAAGGTGGGCGAGGTAGGGCAAGGGCGTGCTGCGGCTGGCTATGACCAGGAGGCTCGTCTCCTCATCGCCCTTGTGCGTCCACGCCACCCTGCCGCGAGCGTCCACGACGGCGAACCATTTTGGGCTGCGGCGTGGCAGGAAGTCCGTCCACAGCACGTCAGCAGGGACGCCCTTGTCCGGAAGATGGAGTGAGCCGGCGGCGTCGTCCACGAAGGTGCCGCTGCCCTCCAGGACCACGGTCGGATGATGACACCGCTCGATGGCGGCAGCCCGGCGCGTCAGCAAGTCGCCGACGTCTGGCGGCCAGGTGGCCTTCCACCGCTGGTTCGGGCCGTCGTCGAGCAATCGCTCCATCCGACTGAGCGTGACGCGCCCGTCAGCGGTCGCTACCACTGAGACAATCACCCGGGGTCGGGTGGTGGCTTCCTGGTCAGCTGGATGGCCCATGGGCATGGCAGCACGGTAGCGCCGGGCCCTGACACTCGGCAGGGCCTGGCTCGCGCTCTGCTGATTGCGCTAAAACCTGGCGAGATTGCTGAGGTGGCGGCGATATCTTCTATCTTCGTAATTGACCCGATCCCCAGTTCCAGTGCGGAGGCTCGCGACCACTGTGGCACGCACAGCGGAACTGACGGGGGACACCCAGCCGGCGAAGGTCAAGGGCAAAGCCCTCGAGCCTAAGCCGCTCGGCGCGGGCAAGGCGGCCCGCGCTATCGTTTCCGACGGCCGCGCGGTCCATGACGCCATCGAGGCGGTCCTCGCCGCACCGGAGGAGTCCAGGGAGATCGCGCGACGGGCGTACAAAGCGGTGCGCGATCAGCTCGTCACTAGCGAGCTCGACCGAATGCCGGTCGACCGGCTCCAGGAGCACATCCGGAGCAGGGTCACCCTCGCCCCCGTCAGGGACGCTGGCCTCCACACAGTCGGTGCGGTCCTCGCGGCTGGCACAGATGCGCTCGGGCGGATCCCTCGAGTACGCAGAAGGACGGCCAAGCGGATCATGGCAGCCGCATGGCACATGCGAGGGTCCGTCGAGCAGAGAACCCGCGTCCGCATCGACCCAGACGCCCGCACTCCCGAGCAGACTGCGCTGATCGCCGCCTTGCGCCGTTACGAGCGCACGAGGTCCCTGATGAAGGGCCCGGACTTGAGCCCGCTCGCAGGCGAGCTGGGGCGTTACCTCGACCCGGCGGCCCGCGGCGCGAGCCGCCGGAGAATGCTCTTCACATTCTCCGAGGGCAAGCGGCAGGAAGCTCGCGACGCACTGGCCCGGCTAGCCGCCACCTTAAGTTCCACCCAGGTCACCACGGCACGCAAACGCCTGTCCAGAGCCGAGTCTGAGCTAGAGAGGGCCGAAAAGAGTCAGCGAGCCGCCCGGCTATGGAGCGATTACCTCGCCCGCCCGGTTGCCTACAACGGCCTGCTGATCGAGGTGGCCGGCCTGGAGGCGGCCAGGGACGCCAGCCAGGGTTTCCTCCCGGCCGACATCGCCGAGCGAGTCCGCGTGTATCCCCTCGACCAGTCCCGTCTCAAAGCATCGCTGCGTGGCTATCAGGCGTTCGGCGCGAAGTTCGCGCTGGTCCAGGAGCGGGTCATCCTCGGCGACGAGATGGGCCTGGGCAAGACGATGGAGTCGCTCGCGGCAATGTGCCACCTAGCGGCTAACGGCGCGACCCACTTTCTGGTCATCTGCCCGGCGAGTGTGGTCGTCAACTGGACCCGCGAGGTTGAACGGCACACGGTGCTGAAGGCGCACCGCGTCCACGGGCCGGGCGAGAAGCGGGAGGCAGCCCAGCAGGAGTGGGCAGCGCAGGGCGGCGTGAAGATCACGACGTTCGAGACACTGCGCGCCATGCCGGAGGACCTCAACGTGTCGGTGGCGATGATGGTCGTCGACGAAGCGCACTACGTGAAGAACCCGAGCGCGCTTCGCACCCAGGCGGTCACCGAATGGGCTGCACGCTGCAGGCGGGTGCTGTTCCTGACGGGGACGCCAATGGAGAACAGGGTGCGGGAATTCCGAGTGCTTGTCGGGCACCTGAGGCCGGAGGTCGCCGAGACCCTGGACATTGCGGACGCGACGCTGGACGGTACCCGGTTCCGGAAGGCAGTGGCGCCGGTCTACCTGCGGCGCAACCAGGAGGACGTGCTCAGCGAGCTTCCACCGCGGCTGGAGACGCAGGAATGGGTGGCACTCGAGGGACCGACGCTGCGCGCGTACGAGCAAGCGGTCCTCGCGGGGAACTTCATGGCGATGCGGCGCGCGGCGTTCGACCCTGGCACGGTGAGGGAATCGCCGAAGCTCCGCAGGCTGGTGGAGATCGTCAGCGAGGCTGCGGAGGGCGGGCGAAAGGTCGTCGTGTTCTCCTACTTCCGCGATGTGCTCGAAACGGTGACGAAGGTACTGGCCTCCGGGCGTGATGGCGTCCCGCGCATGCATGTCATCGGACCGCTGACCGGGGACACCCCGCCAACGCAACGCCAGGCGATGGTGGACGAGTTCACGCCCGCCAAGGGGCCTGCGGTGCTGGTCTCGCAGATCCAGGCGGGGGGGTTGGGTTTGAACATCCAGGCCGCGTCGGTGATCATCATCGCCGAGCCTCAGCTAACGCCGTCGATGGAGGAACAGGCGATCGCGCGCGCGCACCGGATGGGCCAGGTGCGCCGCGTGGACGTGCACCGGCTGCTGTGCGAGGACAGCGTCGATCAGCGAGTCCTCGAGCTGCTGGCAGAGAAGCGCGAGGCGTTCGACGAGTACGCGCGCCGCAGCGACATGGCAAACGCGACGCCGGACGCGGTGGCCACGGGCTCAGAGACCGAGCTTCGGCGACGAATAGTGGCCACGGAACAGGAGCGCCTCAAGGCGGCGTGAGGATGGAGCGATTCATCGTGACGCGATGCAAGAGTCGGCGAATCGATTCGTGGCCGTTAATTTGCCGCGTCGGCGCCATCCTCAGTGCGTTGTGCCTCGCACTCGTGGGATGCACTACGGGAACCGCTAAGACGGCAGGAGGTGAGAGTTCGACCCCGGCTTCGGCTCCGTCCTCGACGCCGGGTTCCACTGCGCGCTTGATCCAGCCGCCGGGTCCGATCAGTGCCCACCCTGCGCTACTGGGACAAGCAATCGCTGCATGCCGGGGCGCACGCGCGTCCGACCTTAGCTTGTGCGCCGGCACAGTCGACGCCGAGGTCTGGGGCCGGCCCCTGGTGATCATGAGCCACCTGAGGGATCTTGTGGCCTGCCAGATACGCGTCAACGTCCTCGAGAACGCCGTGAAGCTGGATGATCCCAACTCGACCTCGGTAGTGGCCTACTCGAACGACGACACGCTCTACTCGACGGGGTTTCTCGATCTGCGCGGCGGACCTCAGCTTCTGCACCTTCCGCCGATGAGCGGGCGATACGTCGATTTCCAGGTCCTCGACATGTACACCAATACGATCGCCGACGTGGGCGTGCTGACCGGCGGCGGCCACGGCGGCACCTACGCTTTGGTCGGTCCCGGCTGGCATGGCACCGTTCCGAAAGGTGCGATCCGGATCGATGTCCCCACTCCCGACGCCTGGCTGCTCGGCCGGACGCAGGTGAAGGGGCCAGCTGACCTCCTTGCGGCGGTAGAGCTGGAAGCGCGGTACTCGCTCACTTCTCTATCTGGCCGCGGCTCAGGGACGGCGGGCGGGCCCAGCACCCTCGCCTGCCCGCCGCCGGCGCTGCCCTCATCGAATTCGCTCCGCTTCCTAGCCGATCTCGAAAGCGACATGGCCGCCGATCCACCCACTGCTGCCGACGGCCCTGTCGTCCAGGCCATGGCTGCGGCCGGCATCGGTCCGGGACGGACACCGGGAGCCGCCAGCTCCAGTAAGGCTGCCGAATATCTTCAGGCTCTGGGCCTCGGGGCGAGCCTTGTGGCCGGAGCCGCCGGTGCGGGCTCCACCGCACTGTGGACCGGATATACCCCGGGTGGTGTGGTGGGATCGTATGGAACCGACTACCTGGAACGCGCCCTCCTGACGGCGACGCTCGGTACGCAGGTCCCGGCCCAAGCCGTCTACTTCGGTGCCAGGGACGCGAAGTCAGGGACTACCACCACTCCGCTCGTGGGAACCAGCAGCTACCAGATCCGGTTCTCCGCCGACGACGTCCCGCCTTACGGAACCGACGGCTTCTGGTCGATCACGCTCTATAACGCCGCCGGGTACCTTGTGGCCAACCCGATCGGCCGCTATTCAGTCGGAGACGAGACAGCTGGCCTCGTACGGGGTGCCGGCGGCTCACTCACCATCGTTGTGTCCGCCAGCCGTCCCGCTGAGCCGGACGTGAACTGGCTGCCTGCGCCGACCGGTGCTTTCAGTCTCGTGCTTCGCGTGTACGACCCCACGCCGCAGGTACTGGACGGCTCCTGGTCTCCGCCCGTTATCAGCGTCATCAGCTGAGGCGCGAGGGTCGCGCCGAGCTAGGAGTTCGCCAGCCACGCCAGGAACCGGCCCTGCGACCAGCAGCGGCCTAGTGCCTCGGCGTGCAGGGCCGGCCCGTCGAACACCGCCAGGCCGATGATGCTGTGGCCGGAGGCGCGGCGATCGCCGAGTGTTGGTACGGACGGCGCGACTCCGACTCCCTCCGCTGACACCCATGCCACAACTCGGCCAGCTGCCGCTTCGTCGAGGCGGTGCAGGAAGCGCAGGCGGCTCTCGAGCGGGAAGCGCGATAGTGCCCACGTCGTGGTCACCACAGGCAGGGCGTCCGCGGGCACCCGGGCGAAGGCGTCGGGCAGCATCTCGACGGCGTCACCTTGCAGGAGCAGCGGGGGAGACGTCGCCGCCAACGCCATCTCCGCTTCGAGTCTCGCGATCCGCTCTGGCTGATCCGGCCACAGGCAGGCGCGCAACCACCGGGCTTCATCCGCGTCTGTGACGTCGATCGGATCGAGGTCGACGCCGATCCTGGCGACGACCTCGGGCATATCCCGCGTCGGGACGGGCCGGTCCCCCACAATCGAAGCTGACAGCTGCACGGGAGATGACGGGTCGCCTAGCGATTGTCCGTTGCTGTAGGTGATGCCAGCGCGATCGACATGGAGGCTGAGCCCAGCCGAGCAGCCCACGTCGATCAGGCCAACCGCGCTCGCGCCTGCCCGGCGAGCCGCCTCGGCAATGGCCGGATACAGCACGGCTCCGTGCCCGGTCTCGTTGGCCCGCACCTGCCGGCGCGCGGCGATGGCCGCGACGGAGTCGGTCATCCGCAGCAGCGTAGTGATCGCGGCGGCAGCGGCCGCCTCGCCGTCCGCAGCGGCATAGGCCGCGGCAAGCGCCGGTGCGCGTCCGGCGAGCGCGAGGTCGTGCAGCGCGGCGAGGATCACCGTGGGGTGGCGTCTGCGTGCTGGCGCCCTCTCAATGGCGCGCAGCGCCAGGTTCGACTCACTCAGCGCGACGGCGACGCACTCGTACAGGGGCGACGTGTCGGCCGCGTCGACCTCGCTGAAACGGCGGTACACCTGAGCGAGTGCCCGTGCCCGGGCCCTGTCCACGGACACGGTGCTTCGTGCGGTCGACCCTGGCATCCCGACGATTCTAGTTCGTGGAATGACAACGCGATGAGGACGGCGACGGTACAGTCACCGCCGACCCCGGCGCAAGTTGACCTGCATCAGATCGCCCTTCAGCGCGGCCAGATACGGGTCGTAGACAGCTCCCGCTGATTGGTCGTCGGCGCGGCTAAGGTCACTGCCGTTGCCTGGCTCCGTATGCGACACCTCAACAAGAACGGACTTCGGCGGCCCGGCAGGCGGGTGGTCGTAAGCCTCGTTGCCGCCGTCGCGTACCAGTTTCGTGGGCTGGCCAGCCGAGAAGTAGCGATCCTCGTGCACGAGGTACGGGTCGCGATACCAGCCCTGCGCTTCCACTCTTGCCCCCAGGCTCACCACCAGGATAGGCGGCTGGAAGCGCAGTCTCCATAGTCGGAACCTAGTGCTCAGAATCGGCAGGCGCGGTGTCGAACGGAACGCGTTGACCAAGAGAGCCGCTGTGGCGAGTTCCTGTTGCCAGCATCGCGGGAAAAAGCTCGCAGTGGGGCCTAACAATCCAGCCGATACGTCCGGGATGCCTCCGCCGGGGATGCCTCCACCGGAGAATCCGCCACCTGGAGCGCGCAGCGGGATGCCGCCTCCTAGTGATCTGCTGCCGCTGGGCGACTGGGTGCGCCATCACTCGCTGCGCAGCTGGCCGGTGCTGCTGTTCCTGGCGCTCATCTGCATTCCGTCATGCGCACTGGTCATCCTGGGCACGAGTGCGAGCGCCCATACCTTCACCGAAGTTGCGTGGATCTTCGCTGCGTACTTCGCGCTAGCTTGGCTGCTCCTGCTGGGCGTCATTGTCCGGCCAGAGCACGTGACCAGGCCGATGCTCGCGCTGATCATCATCACCGCGCTGCTCACGGAAATTCCGCTGGCAGTCGCGCTGGAGACCGCGCTGAACGATAGCAACGCGAGCCTGGCCAGCAGCATTTTTACCATCGGCGTGCCGGAGGAGCTGGCGAAGGCGCTGCCGATCGTCATTGTCGCGCTCGTTTACCGCCGTCGTCACCGGCTGGCGCCTCGCGACTACCTGTTCCTGGGCGCCGTCAGCGGGCTTGTCTTCGGCGCCAGTGAGGTCGTGCGGTACTTCACGATTAATGGCGTTGACCAGTTCTACCTCACCGTGCAGTCCGCGCTGCCGACCATCGGCCAGTTGATCAAGGCGGGGAACTCGACCGCGGCCTCGCTATTCGCCGCGCTCATCGGGCCGGTCCTCGACTTCATCCTGAATTTCGTGTGGCGGTTCCTGACCGACCCCATCAGCCACGCCTGCTGGTCGGGTCTCACCGGCTACTTCATCGGCCTGGCCGTTACCGGCCGCCACAAGTGGTACGCGGTGGCCTGGATCGGTCTGGCAGCAGCCACCCTCCTGCACGGCCTGAACGACTGGACCAAGGTCGACGGGCACGTCGTCTGGATCCTGGTCACTCTCGTGAGCGGAGTGTTGTTCCTGGGATACGCGAAGGTCGGCTCACGGACGGAGAGCGGCGACCTGCAGGCCACCGAGCCACCTCCGTTCCTGGACACCCGAGCGGCGCACGCACGCCACGCTCTAGGCCGCGCCAGCGAGCCTGCCGCACGAATGACGGGCGGCGATGAGAGGCCGGTGCGGCCATGGTGGGAACAGCATTAACCCCGCCAGTGATCGAGCGGCAGCGGGCCACGGCTGAGGATAGTCCGGATGGCGAAGGTGCTCTGGGCCTCGACGACCGAGGGGATCGTCAGGATCTGGCCCAGCAGTAGCTGCTCGTAGCTCGCCAGGTCGGGGACGGCAGCCTCGACGAGGAAGTCATTCGTCCCGGAGACCAGATAGCACGCCACAATCGCGGGAATCGCCAGCAGGGCTTGCTCAATCCTGGACGAGGTCTCCTGCGAGTGCCCTTCGACTTTCAGGCCGATGAAGACGGTCAGGCCGAGCCCGGCGCGCGGTCGGCTGACCTCGGCCCGGTACCCGGCGATGATGCCGCTGGCCTCCAGGGCCTTGACGCGTCGCAGGCAGGCCGACGGTGACAGTGAGACGGTCTCCGCCAGATCCACGTTGGCGATGCGTCCGTCGCGCTGGAGCGTTCCCACGATGGCACGATCCAGCCTGTCTGGGACATGCTCTGGCATGGAATTCAGCTTACAGCTCAGTTCGCGCAACGCAATTGCTCAGACCGAGCTGGCAGGCGTCATATTCGCCATCGCGTGCGGACCGAATTCGGCCATGGTGAAGCTATGGAGCTGTCATCCACGAGCAGGCCGGCTAGGCCGGCTCATCTGACGATCCCGCGCGGGGCTGCGCTCTACATCGGGGCGCTTCTCGGCCCGGGTCTGCTGCTCATGCCGGGTCTCGCAGCCGCCGAGGCCGGCCCCGCTTCGATCCTCGCCTGGCTGGGTCTGCTGATCCTTTCCGGCTTGTTCGCCGCGGTGTTCGTTGCCTGGGGGCGGCACAGCCCCTCCGCGGGCGGCGTCATCGGCTATGTGACCGCGGGCCTGGGGCCACAGGCGGGCCTGGCGAGTGGCTGGATGTTTCTGGCCGGAGTCGTGTGCGGAGCTCCGATCGTGTGCCTGATCGGCGCCAGCTACGTCACCGACCTGACCGGCGGCGGCCAGCTTGCCCGGACGGGCGTCGCGGCCGGGCTGCTCCTGACGGTCGTTGGTCTCGCGGCTCGCGGTCTGCGGGCCAGCGCTGCGGCCCAGCTTGTGCTCGTCGGGATGCTGACCGTCGTGGTAGTCGTGGCGTCGGCCGGCTCGGCAGGCAGCGCGCGGTCAGCCAACTGGGTTCCGTTCGCGCCGCATGGCTGGCTGTCGATCGGCAGCGCAGCAGCAAGCCTGATGTTCTCCTTCGTGGGCTGGGAGGCCGTCGCTCCGCTCACAACCCGCTTTGCGAATCCGCGCCGCCAACTTCCCCGCGTGGCGGGGATAGCGCTGGCGGTCACCTCGGCCCTCTATCTGGGTCTGGCGGTCGCGACCATCAGCGTTCTCGGGCCGCGGGCCGCCTCCGACGTGCCGCTGGCCGGCCTGCTGAGCCACGCCGTCGGCCCGGCTGGCCGAGACATCGCGGCGGTGGCCGCGGTGGTGCTGACCCTGGGCGCCACCAATGCCTACCTCAACGGCGCCGCGGCCATGGCCGGGCAGCTCGCGCACGCGGCGCCCGGCGGCCGGGATCCTCGTCCCGTGTTCCGGCTGCTCGCGGCCATCACTGCCGCTGGCCTGTTGCTGATCACCCTGGACGGCCTGCGCATCGTGAGCACCGCCGCGCTCGTCACGGTTCCGACGGCGCTGTTCCTGGCCGTCTATCTGAGTGCCATGATCGCGGGGGTGCGCGTGCTGCGTGGCCCGGTGCGACTCGCCGCGGTGCCGGCCACATTCGCGGTTCTCGTCGTGCTCGGGTTCTGCGGCTGGGCTCTGACGGTCCCGGCCACCGTCGCTCTGGCCGCGAGCTGGCACCCTCGGGCGCATTCACGCCGCCACGGCTTGCGGCGAGCGTCCGGCATGTTCTGCCCGGGAACCTTCGATCAGCGCGAGCTCATGCGAGCGGGAAGTCGAAGCACTGCGTTAGATCGCTGATCGCGGGGTTGCCGTCCCGCGGCGGGAACGGCGCTCCATTCGCCTGGTTGTTGGTCCTCGGCGTGCTCGTGTCGAACTCGTGGTTGATCGACGCGAGCGTCGGGAGGCCGAACATCGTCTCGATGAACTTGAGGATCGAACTGTGCTCGGAGAATGTGGTATCCACGTGACCTGGCTTGGCGAACGGCGAGACGATGATCATCGGTACGCGCAGGCCGGGCCCGTAGGCGTCCAGCTGCTCTGGCGCGATGTGGTCGAAGAATCCGCCGGCCTCGTCGTAGGTAATGAGGATGGCCGTACTCGACCAGGCCGCGGACTGCTGCACCGCACTCACGATTGACTCGATCATCTGCATGCCGGTCTGGACGTTCGCCGCCGGATGCTCGTCGTAGGGCGGCGCCTCGGTGATGAACGACACCTGCGCCAGCGTGTTATTGGTGCAGTCCGTGAAGAACTGGGCCATCGTCTGGTTCAGCTCGTTACCCGGCCCGCCCGTCGCCCACTTCTCGAACAGGGCAAGGTTCGAGTAGTTGTCCGCGCAGTAGAAGTTGTAGTTCTTGAACGTGATGCCGTGGGACGACAGCAGGTCCAGGATGCACGGGTAGGCGACGGTGCCGTTCTTGATGTTATTGCTCGTATTCCCGCCGCTGGTGCCCGCGTAAAGGACAAGCCGATTCGGGTAGGTCTCGGTGAGGCAGCCGCAGAAGTAGTTCGCGCAGAGCGTGTAGTCAGCCAGCAGCGAGTAGTAGTAAGGCAGGTCAGCTGCCTCGTAATAGCCCAGGCTGGCGAGGCCGTCGGTGGTGAAAAAGCCGTCCATGGCGCCGTTGTGCCACTCGGCGTGAATGTCCTTCCAGTTGTGACCGGGATCGGTGTTGTTAGTAGTCAGGTTGGTGAAGTGGAACGGCGCCACCGTCCCGCCCTTGCCGTCAGGCTGGGTGTAGCCGGCCGGGATCCCGTAGCCCGCGGGCAGGCCAGCGTAGGACCCGAAATAGCTGTCGAACGAGTGGTTCTCCTGACAGCAGACGATGATGTGCTCGATCGGGAAGGGCGACGGACTGGTCAACGAGTCCTCCGGGCGCGCGCGATGGCCTGCCGGCTCACGCTATGCCGAGCCAGCAGCCGGTCGCACCGAACCGGCGGGATAGCCAGGTGAATTGCCGGAGAACAACCGTTCCAGGCCGGCGTCCAGTGATGCGCCTGCAGGTCAGGCCGGGCACCCGCTCTCGGTCCAGCGCCTGAACGCCTCGACCCTGTCCGCGGGCCAGGCGCCGTCGCAGGGCATCGAGCCCTGCTGCAAGCGCTCGAGGATGTCGGCAGCGTGCGTGCGCACGTCGTCGAAGGACCAGAGGTCGAACGCGAACGTCATCGACTGCCGGTCATGTTCGCGGAAAAGCGGCTTGATGTGCGCCGCGAAACTCAGCGGCTGGCCGGCTGCCGGCAGCGAGATCTCCTGCGCATCGGCCTTCGCCGGGCCGTCGCCGCCGCCTGCGGCGGGCGGGCCACCCGGTCCCCATCCCCACTGGGGCAGGCTCGTGGCGTCGCCGGCGGGACGCGAGTCCGGCGGGGTCAGCGCTGCCCGCGACAGCCAGTCGACGCACGCTGCCAACGCGGATCGGAACCCGGCGTCGGCCGGCATTTTCGCCTCGTCGGCCGCGAACCCGGCAAGCGCGACCCAGCGGGCGCGTTCCGGCTCGCCGACGTCCGGGCCAGCGAGGCCGGTCGCTGTTCGCGGGTCGGCGTTACGCTCGCCGGCGGGCGGCCCGCCCAGCGCGCCGGCTAGCCAGGCTGCCAGCCGGTCCGGCTGATCCGGCGGCATGTTCGCGAAGGCCGCTGTCAGGAGGGGGTCGCCTGGAACGTGCTTGGCGTAGAGCAGGCTGCTCATCCGGGTCAGCTCGGGCAGACCGCCGGCCCACTCGAACAGCGTCGGCTCGCTGCCGGGGCCTGCGACCGGGTCGGTGAAACCCACGTACCAGTGCATGCCGCTGCAGAACGGCTTGTTCTGCGAATGCCCGCACCGGCAGAGCGCGTAGTGCTCGGTCGACGCGCCCTCATTGCGCACAGTCGCCTCGCCGTCCGAGCCGAGAAGCGTGACGCTGCCGGTTATCCGGTACGGACCGTCTTTGCTCACCTCGATCGCCGGTTCCCTGGTGCCGCTCCAGTCGACCTGGCTGCGGGCCTCGATGTCGTCGAGCGCGTAGCTCAGCGCGCCGGACGGGCAGTCGCGGACGGCGCGGATGATCTCGTCCAGCCGGCCCCCGCTGGGCGCCACGAACGGCTCCGCGTTGGTCCGGAACACGGTGGCCAGCCGGTCGCTGCACCGCCCGGAGTGCTGACAGGTGCCGCGGTTGTCGAGGATGGTGACCTGCTGGCCCTCGTAGGTGTCGCGCCGGTCGGTGACTCGCCTGGGGTCCTTGCCGTCGGTGAAGCCAGTGCGGGCGTGGCTCCCGTCGCAGAGCGGCTTGATCGCCGAGTTGCCGCATCGGCACAGCGCGAGCTGGGGGAGCGGCCTGGTTTCCGTGCCCAGATGGTCGGTCAGCTTCGGCACGTTGGTGACGAGGTGCGGCCCATTGCGAGCGGCCTGGATGCTGGCAGGCAGTCGGTGCTGCAGCTGCCACAGCTCGGATAGCTGAGCCGCGGCGCGGGCGGGCGAGGAAAGCCGGCCGGCCAGATCCTGGAGCGCGGCCGTTGCTTCGGTCAGCCCGTTCGGGCACTGACCTGCGCGGCTCAGACGCACCCGCAATCTCGTCGCGGCCTTGGCCGCGGTCCAGACGCTCTCGGCTGCGGACGCTCCGGACGGCCGCGGCTTCGGAATCCGCGTTCCCTCCTGAGATCCCGCTGCCATCGCCGGCGCCGCACCGTCGGGCGCCATCGCCTCCGCGAGAGGCCGCAGAACGCTGTCGACCAGGCGCGGGACGAGGATCGCGGTGTCCAGCGGCCCGCAGCCCTGGCCGGCGGCCGCCCTGGTCACGATCGTGTGCGCACTCTCGAACAAACCAGCCAGCTCGGCACGCGCCGGACGCGTCGCGCCGGGCAGGCGGGCGGCCAGGTCGCTCGCCTGGCCGAGCAGGGCGTCGAGATCGGCTTGGTCCAGCTGGGACGGCCGGGTCGCGAGCTGCGCGTGCGCGCTGCTGGCCGGCAAATGCGCGGCAAGGGTCGCCGATAGCTCACGCAGCGCGCCGAGAACTGGCTCGAGCCGGCCGGCGATCTCCCGGCCCTTGCCGGTGCGCAGCTCATCGCACAGCCACGCGGCCGTGTCCAGCCGCTCGGCCAGCAGCGCCCACGCCGCGTCCTGGTGCGGCAGGAGGTAGTCGGCCTCGTAGAACAACTCGAAGCTCGGCCCAGCGGTCCGTCCAGGATGGCCGCGGCCGACGGGCAGCGTGGTGATCAGGTCGCCGAGCGGCTTGATGATCCGCAGCATCAGCGCGATCGTCGCATCCGCGAGAACGCCGAGCTGCGCATCCGTTTCCTCGGTGTGCGCGAAGAATCGCTCGAAGACCTGCAGCAGGATCTCGTAGCCGACGTTGAATAGGTCGCTCACCCGCGCCGTGAGCGGGTCGCTAATAAGGGGCACACCAGTGTCTCGCTCCGCCGGCCGGACGTTGGCGACCAGCACCGGGCGGACCGGCTCAAAGTCCGGGTTCTCGTCGCGCATCCGCTGGTAGTCGTCCAGGATGCTGACGAACTGGCCGAAGTGCGCGTTGCGCCAGTCACCCCGTGGTCCTTCGCCCTGCTCCAGGATCTTCTCGATGGCCTGCTGAGCGCTGGCCAGGTCGGTGACTGCCACCAGTTCCGGCCACTGGAAGTGCCTGGCCGTGGCCTGAGCCCTCGGCGGTCCGACGAACAGCCAGTCCTCGCCGTGCTGCTCGGCCAGATGCGCGAACCCGGCCTCGATCGATCGGTAGAGATGCCCGACCGTGGCGAAGTCCTGGCCGCGGGGCACGATGTCACGCTGGCTCATCATGGGCGCCGCCTTGCCGACGGCAGCGAGACCGTCGGCGTCGTCCAGGGCCATGCCCTCAGGCCGCTCCAGGAACATGAAGTGCCGCAGTGCCTGCTCGCCGAATGGGATCAGGGAGAGCTGGACCCCGGCAGGGTAGTGACTTGCCGGAGCCGGCAGATTTGGCCTGACCATGTGCGGCGGACCGCCGATGGCGGAGAGCAGGTTCTGCACGAGCGCCAGATGAAGCATCTCCTGAGTGGCCACGTGCGAGACCTGCTCACGCCAGCGACGTACGGCGTCAAGCTCCGCGTCGGTCAGCCCCTCACCGGCACTCTGCTTCAGGGAGAACGCCGCGAACAGGTACTGGCACATGATGCCGTGCTCCAGCTCGGCGGCCTCGCACAGCATGTAGATGAGCGCCTCGCGATGCTCGATCACGAAGGGCGCCTCCGGCGATGCCAGCCCGCCCCTGGTCGCGATCACCGCTGCCAGTCGGCCTTGTCCGGCTGCGGAAGTCGTGGCTGCGGCGTTGCGGTCGGCGTTCATGTCGTTCCCTGCCCCTCTCCCCGTCCCCTGGGCGACCGGCTCGCGGCGTTCTGATTACATAATTACATGATCGGCCGCGAAGCGCAGGCAGCCCTGCCGAAGGTGAGCATTGACAGGACGGCCATCGGCAAACTCGCGACTACCGGGTGAGCCGGGTGGTCGCGTTCTGCTGGCGGCGCCGGGCCGCCAGGACTGCACGGGTGATGATCGGCGCGCCGATCACACTTGGCAGGAACCAGAACGTCAGCGGTGGCAACCGGTCCCAGAGGGGCAGGTGCGGTCCGTTGTCGACGTAGAACGCGGTGAGCATGGCCACGTAGCCGATGCCCATGCCGAGGATGTGTCCGGCGTCGCCCGGACGATGCTGGCGACGGTGCCGGCGTCCGACCGTCGCCGCGATGAATGCCACGATGCCGATGATCAGCAGGTGGTAATCCTGCCGCCAGCGCATGGCGGTCAGGGCCGCTGCTGTCAGGAAGACGATGGTGATCGCCCGGTAGAACCACCGGCCGGCCCGCACATGTCGCCGGCTGCCCTTGCGCGTCAGGGCCGCAAGAGCGCCGGTAATGACCGCAGTCAGGCCAGCGGCGATGTGGATTGCCAGGAAGGCCGCAAAGACCGGAGTGGTGAAACCTACCCCATCAGCGAGCAGGCGGGCCGCGATCATCAGTGCTGAGTCCTTAACTGCCTTTCATCTATACGTAGCGTTGCTACCTATAGCTCCGACAGTACCCGCAGAATTGCCGCGCCGGAAGGCCTTAGCGTAGCGTTACTACCTATGAGGGCGCGGAACGCCGCAGGCGTCTGCACGGCTGGCCACGGACCGATGGAGGGTTACCGGCGCGACCTGTTCACGCGGCTGCCCGCTGATATTGCCGAGGAAGTGGCTGACGGACTCGCTGACGCGTGCGAGCACTACAAGCGCGGCGGCCTGAGCCCGGATCAGGCGGCAGCGGCCGCGATTTCGGAGTTTGGCGACACTAGCCTGGTCGTGGATGCGTTCCGCCGGGCCAGTCCGGTCCGGCGGGTTGCCCGAATCCTCATCATGACGGGCCCCGCGGTGGGCGGCTGGTGGGCCGCCGCCTTGATCGGCACCCGGGCGTGGGACTGG